>JAEUQE010000267.1 GCA_016789785.1 Bryobacterales bacterium | reverse complement strand
TCGCCTATCACGGCCGCGCATCGTCCATCGTGTTGAGCGGTACGCCGGTGCGGCGTCCAAACGGTCAACTCGGCGAAAACATTTTCGGCCCAACCTGTGAGCTCGACTATGAACTGGAGATCGGCGCGTGGCTTGGCCCTGGAAACGCAATGGGGACGCCGATTCCGATTGATGAGGCCGAGGATCATCTGGCCGGCATCTGCCTGTTGAACGATTGGTCCGCACGAGACATTCAGCGTTGGGAGTACCAACCGCTCGGTCCGTTTCTCGCGAAGAACTTCGCGACATCAATTTCACCTTGGGTGATCACGCGAGAAGCTCTGGAGCCATTCCGGGTTGCGCCCGATGCGCGTCCTGAGCCACTGCCCTACTTGCGGCAGACGATCGACGGTGCGTTCGCGTTGACGGTGGAAGTGTGGATCCGCACACCGAATTCACCAGAACCATTCCTGATCAGCCGCGGCAACTTCCGTCACATGCATTGGACGCTGGCGCAAATGATTGCGCATCACACATCGAATGGATGCCCGTTGCGGCCCGGCGATCTCATCGGAAGCGGCACGGTGAGTGGGCCGGAGACTGAGTCGCGCGGATGCCTGCTGGAACGCACATGGCGAGGGACACAGCCATTGCGTCTGCCAAGTGGAGAAGAACGCACGTATCTGCTGGATGGAGATGAAGTGATCCTTCGCGGCTTCGCGGAGAAGGAAGGCTTCGCACGGATTGGCCTCGGCGAGTGCCGTGGCCGCATTCTCGCATCATGAAACACATTCCCTTTGAGTTCGAACGATTGCCTGCGGATGAGATGCTGCGGCGGTCGGAGGAGTTCCTGGAGCGCATTCGCACAAGGCGTTCTTTACGGTTCTTCTCCGCCGACCCGATACCTGACGGCGTGATCGAGACGTGCATTCGCACAGCGTCATTCGCGCCATCGGGCGCCAACCAGCAGCCGTGGCGATTCGTGGTGGTGACGGATCCGGAAGTGAAGCACAGGATCCGCATCGCCGCCGAGAACGAAGAGCGCGAGAACTATGAACGGCGCTTCCCGGATGAATGGCTGGCGGAACTCGCACAGTTCGGCACGGACTGGCACAAGGAGTTTCTGGAGATCGCACCGGCGTTGATCGTGGTGTTCCGTATCGACTACGGGCTGGATGGCGATCGCAAGCGCAAGCACTACTACGTGCAGGAATCGGTGGGCCTCGCATGTGGGTTCCTGCTTGCGGCGCTGCACTGGTGCGGACTTGTCACGCTGACGCACACTCCGAACCCGATGGGCTTTCTGCAACAGATTCTCGAACGGCCTGCGAATGAACGTCCGTTCCTGCTCATCCCGGTTGGATATCCGTCTTCCGATGCGACGGTGCCCGAGATCACCAAGAAGCCACTGGAAGATGTGATGGTGAGGATCTGAAAGGCTCTACACTTTCGGGCGCGTGAGGAAGAAGAGCGCCGATGATGGAAGCCATGGTGCGATCCATTGCCCCCAGCCGTCCACGAGCGCTTGGCGGAAGAACGATGTCGCGCGAAACGGCTGCAGCAGGCGGCTGCGGCAAAGCTTCAAATGCTTCGATGAATCAACGCCACGTGCCGCGGCGCGTCCTGCCTCGCTGCCCGTGAAGAGCGCGGAGAGGATGCCCGATCCGGTAAAAGGATCAATGAACGAAAGCGCGTCCCCGGCGCGATAGATCGCGGGCATTGCGGGCTCTTCGAGTTGATGTTGGAAGATCAGTGGGCCTACGGTGAGCCAGTCCCATTGGCGCGCGAGCGGATCCAGACGTTCGCGCAGGGGACGGTGCCGCGCGAGATACTCATCGATCTCGAAGTTGCAGGCGCCGAGTACGTCCTCTTCGGCGAGCCCGCAAACATTGGTCAATCCGTTCTCGATGGGGCTCACGCCAACGTAGGCACGGCCACTGATGAAGAACATCTCCACGGCATCGCTCACTGGTCCGCGGAAGTGCGCTTTGAACCCGAAGAGCCGCTTGCCCTTCGCGGCGCTCGCATAACGGCCGGTGGCCACCACCGTTGTACCGGAGGCATCGCCCTTTTCGCGATGATGCTTCGCACCCCGTGAAATCGCGGCATTGAGCAACAACTGATCGAGTGCCGACCGGCTGAGACCGTAGGCCGGATCAGGCAGCGAACCGCGTTTCTCGCGTTCGCCGAAGTAGAGCAACATGCGCGGCATGCGCGCCGCCTGTGCTTCGAATGTGCCGCGAACACCGGTGCGATCGAGGACCCGAACCGACTCCGGAGAGAGAAACTCGCCGCACACCTTGTGCCGTGGAAACGGGCTTTTCTCGAAGAGATCCACGTGTGCGCCTTCCTGCAACGCCATCAACGCCGCGGCTCCACCAGCAGGTCCAGCCCCAAGGACGCGCACTCGCACCATACAATAGATAGTTTATGCCTTTAGATTCCGAAGAGTTTTATCGCATTCAGAAGCTCCCACCATACGTGTTCGCCGTAACGAACGAGATGAAGGCGCGACTGCGCGCCGCGCAACAGGATGTTGTCGATTTCGGGATGGGAAACCCCGATGGCGCTACCCCCCGAGTGATTGTTTCGAAGATGGCGGAAGCAGCGCGGAATCCGAAGAATCACCGCTATTCGATGTCGCGCGGCCTGCCGAATCTGCGGCTGGAGATCTGCAAACGGTATGAGCGCAACTACGGTGTGAAGCTGGATCCGGAAACGGAAGCGATCTCCACCATCGGCGCGAAGGATGCGCTGGCACACCTGCTGTTCGCAGTTATCGGCCCGGGCGATGCGGTGGTTTCGCCGAACCCCGCGTATCCGATTCACCAGTACGGCGTGATCATGGCGGAAGGGCATGCCTGCATGTTGCCGATGCCGACGCCGGCCGAGTTCCTCAATCGTTTGGAGGATCTCTATCGCACGTCGACCAAGGCGCCGAAGATGATTCTCATCTCGTTCCCCCACAATCCGACGACACAATGCGTGGATCTGGACTATCACAAAGCGATCATTGGACTCGCGGCGAAGCACGGCACGATGGTTGTGCATGACTTTGCGTATGCGGACCTCTGCTTCGATGGCTACAAGGCGCCGAGCATTCTGCAGGTGGACGGTGCGAAGGAACACGCCGTTGAGATTTTCTCCATGTCGAAGAGCTACAACATGGCTGGCTGGCGCGTGGGCTTTTGCCTCGGCAACCCGAAGATGATCAAGGCGCTGGCAAGAATCAAGAGCTACCTCGACTACGGCATCTTTCAGCCTCTTCAGATCGCGTCTATCATTGCGTTGCGGGAGTGTGAAGAAGAAACCAGGAAGATCTGCGCCATGTACCAGAAGCGGCGCGATGTCATGATTGAAGGCTTGCACCGCGCGGGCTGGCATGTGGATCCGCCGAAGGGCTCCATGTTTGTTTGGGCGCCGATCCCGGAGCGTTACAAGGAAATCGGCTCACTGGAGTTTTCAAAGCTGCTGCTTGAGAAGGCGCTTACCGCGGTCGCGCCGGGCATTGGCTTCGGACCTTTGGGCGAGGGCCATGTGCGCTTTGCGTTGATTGAGAATGGCCATCGGACACGGCAGGCCATGCGCAACGTGAAGAAGTTCCTGAGCGAGTAGCCCGGCGGATTCAGGACATAGTTTCATCATCGCTGCGTGAAACGGAACGTGTTCCAGATAAACTGGGATCATGCGATATCTTGCTGCGATCGCAGCGATGATGTTGGCCGCGGATGTGTCCATCGGGTTTCAGGCACAGCCGCCTGCGCGCCCGCCTGCGCAAAGACCGGGCACAACGCCACCGGCTCCCGTGAGCGAAATCCAGAAGGCGATCGAGGAGTTTCGCGTACAAACCCGAAATCTCGGGCTGCGCGAAGA
Organism: Bryobacterales bacterium; assembly: GCA_016789785.1. Next base: position 6,974 of record JAEUQE010000267.1, on the reverse strand, counting down.
CTCGCCCGCCAAGGCGCGCCAGGCCGGAGCCAAGATGCAGTGGCACGGGCGTGTGTTTGAGAACTTCCGTAACGACTTTCTGGATGCGGTTCCGCACGAAGTGGCGCAGCGGGGCGGGACGAAGAATATCCTGCGGCGGAATCAGTTTGGCTTCAACGTGGCCGGGCCGGTTCTGATTCCGCGGTTGTACAAGAGCGACGGCAAAACATTTTTCAGTTTTACGTTTGAAGGCATGCGCGAGAAGGTGGGCCGGTCGTTTCTGCGCACGATCCCTACCATGCAGGAACGCACCGGCGACTGGGGGCATGTGGTGGATCTGGCAGGGCAGCAGTTGCCGGTCTACGATCCCGCTACGACCGCGGAGAACGCTGCTTATGATCCGAGGCGAGCAGTGTCGGCGGAGAACCCGCAGTACAACCGTTCACCGTTTCCCAATAACCGCATTCCGGCATCGCGGCTGGACCGTGAAGCCCAACGTCTCATTCAGTTCTACCCCGCGCCAAACTCCGACGCCGGCCCCTTCTTCCGCAACAACTACTTCATCTTCTCGCCGGAGATCAACACGGCCAATGGCGCGATTGCGCGCGTGGACCACACGGTCCGGGAGCGCCACAGGCTGGGCTTCGGATTGAACTACTCCAACGGTCTGGACGGATCGGCGCCATGGTTTCCAACCGCAGCCGATCCGAACAATCCTCCGCGCACGCGCAACAACCGGCGAGCAACGCTGGAACACGTGTTCACGCTTTCCCCCAACAGCGTGAATACGATCACCTTTGATGTCTCCACGGATCAGATTCGCAACCTGCCCAAGCTGGATGAGAACGGGCGGCCCTTTGCGAGCTATCGCATGCAGCCGTATCTTTCGATGGGCACGCCATATCCGGAATCGCGCAACGCGCGCAACAGTTTCGTGTTGACCGATGGGTACTCGACGCGATGGAGGGAACATCGTGTTCGCTTGATCGGACAGGTGGTGCGGGAGCAGGTGAACAGCTTCACACCTCAATATCCATCGGGGCGCTATACGTTTTCGCCGGGGCTGACGAGTTTGCCGGGCATTGTAAACACGGGGCACGCCTTTGCGAGTTTCCTTCTGGGCGCGGCGGACTTTGCCGAGCAGAGCCTGGTGATTTCGCCATCGTACTTTCGAAGGAACCGTTTTCTGGTGGCACTGCGCGACCAATGGGAAGTGAAGCGAGGTTTCACGCTCTCCTTCGGGTTGAATCTCGAAACCAGCACGCCGCGAACGGAGCGCTACAATCGCATGTCCACCGTGTCGTTCGCAGAGATCAATCCGGTGAACCAGCGGCCGGGCGCGATGATTGTCGCGGGCCAGGCCGGACGTGGCCGCGCATTCCAACCAGTACTATTCCGCGGCGAGCCGAGCATGGGCTTTGCATGGACGTTGCCGAAGGTGAAGCGAAGCGTGATGCGCGCAGGCTACGGGCGATCGTATTCCGCGATTCCGGTTTATTCCACGCAATGGGGAACACAGGCATTCAACGGCCAGCCGGCCTGGGTGTCGCCCAATGTGCAACTCATACCCGCGGTAGTGCTGAGCCAGGGTTTGCCGCCCGCACGCACGTTTCCCGATCTGCGGCCCGAATCGGCGAACAACACGATTGCTGATCTTGTGGAACCGGCGGGCCGCCAGCCCACCTATCAATCGGCATCGCTTTCGCTCGAATCGGAATTGGGCGCTTCCGTCACGGTCACGGTGAGCGCCGCGCATTCCGAGGGAAAGAACCTGCTGCTGTCGAACTCGGGTTCCAATCCAAATGCGATTTCGCTTTCGGCATTGCAGTTTCGCGATCGCCTGAATGATGAGCAGTTCAACCGGTCACTGCGGCCGTTTCCGCACTATCAGCGATTCGAAGTGTACAGTTCGTGGCCGGAAGGCAAATACACACGCGATGCGTGCGGCGTACGTGTGGAGAAGCGGACGAGCGGCGGGCTCTCGATGTCGGCCTATTATGAGTTTTCCAAGCAGATGGACAACTACTCCGGACCCTACGGCATTCAAGACTACTACAACCGCAAGAACGAATGGTCACTGACATCGAGCAACAACCCCCACCGGCTCTCGCTCACCTACATGTATGAACTGCCGTTCGGGCAGAACAAGATGTTCTTCAATTCCCCCGATTGGAAACGTCACCTGGTGGGAGGCTGGTCATTGAGCGGCGTGACGACTGTCGCCAGCGGTGAGCCGATCGCACTGCGGCCGCAGTTCAACAATACGGGCGGCGTGGTGGACGCGCTGAATGTCAACCTGGTGCCCGGCGTCTCGCCGCATGTCGAGAATCGGGGGCCGGAGCTATGGTTCAACCCCGCGGCATTCGCACAACCCGCGGACTTCACCACCGGCGATGCCTCGCGAACACATCCGCAGTTGCGAAACCCTTTGAATCAGAATCATGATCTTTCGGTGAACAAGCGTTTCCCCGTGACGCAGGAGACAAGCATGGAGTTCAGCATGGTGGGATTGAACTTCATCAACCGTGCCGATTGGACCGAACCGGATACAGTGATCGGCCCGGCAAGCGCGCCGAACGTCAACGCGGGAAGGATCATCGGATCGCGCGGCGGCCGCGTCATTCAGTTAGGGCTGAGGTTCAATTTCTGATGCACGTTCTCCTCTCATTGCTGCTTGGCGTGTTGATGGCGGAGCCACCCGCTAAGAACGTACGCGCGGGACCGCAGCGGATGCGCGTTCCCGCATGGACCACGGACGCACAGGCGATTGCCGTGGAGAACCTGACCGCGAAACTGAATGGGTCGGCTGCAAAAGTGATCCACATTCAGAACGGAGAGAGCGATCTGGTGGTGCTGCTGGTGCTCGATCTGGTAGGCGATCTGTCGCTGGTGGATCCTGCGCGAAAGGCGATCATCAGCGAGATTGAAAAGCTGCCGCCGAAAGCCTACGTAGGAGTGTTGCGGGCCCAGGATGGACTGAAGGTGCTGGCGGATCCCACGAATGACCGCGAGAAGGCGAGCGAGGCAGTGAGTCAGATTGCCGTGAGCGGAAGAGCAGGGCTGCTGGACACGGTGGAGTTTGCGGCCCGCATTGGTGATAGCATGCTGGCAAAGTCCCGGGTGCGGGTCGCGCTGGTGTATGTGACCGATAGCAATGTCGCCAACTACCGGGAGGATCTGACGAATCCGGTAGTGAACTCGAGCGACTCGCGTGACATGAGCCGGCGTTTTCCGGAAGGCCTGGTGAAGGAGAAGACAACTCAGGTGATGGCAAAGGTGCTTCGCTATCAGCCACCATTGTTCATCGTGCATGTGGACTATCAGAACGACCGGCTCAATGAGGCCTATCGAACCGGACTTCTGGAGATGGCGACGCTGACAGGAGGCAACGCGGAATTCTGCCGTGCCATGGCGGATATTCCGGCCGCGATCGCGCGTACGTTCGAGACGATTCGGTCGCACAGCAGTGTGGAGTTGGAGTGGAAGCCGGCAAAGACGAATCAGGTGGACATCCTGTTGAGCGCGAATGGGACGCAGATCCGCCATCGCACACGTCTGCTGCTGAAGGACAAATGAGATGACCAAGTGGATTGCAGTTGGAGCGGTGGCGATTGGGATAAGTCTCGCGGTTTGGTCAATGCAGAAGCTGCAGGTGGCCGAGCGGAATGCGGTCGCGGTGGAGCAGGCGTGGGCGAAGAAGGAAGCCGATCTGCTTACGAAGATCCGCGAACTGGAGTCAGCGGTGGGCGAGCGCGAGCCGCTGGAAACGGCGGCGCCTGCCGCAGCGGCGCCGAAGCCCCAGCCGGTAAAGATTTCGGTGGATGACCCAGTAAGCCGCGCCGATCTGGTGCGTCAGATCAATGAACGAAGCGAAGCGCTGGCATCGCGCGAGGCAGCGATGAGCGAGTTGCAAGGGAAGCTTCGCGAGGAAGAATCGCAAGTGGCGTCGCTCCGGGAAGAGTTGGAGAAAGCCGTGGCTGCCGGGAAGGCGGCGATGGAGAAAGCCGAGGCGTCGGCGAAGGCGTTGGAGGCCGCGCGCAGCGAGAGTGAGATCCGCGAGGGACGGCTTTCGAAGCTGGACGCGTCGAACCTGGAGTTGAAACGCCGGAGTGACGAAGCGGCACGTAAGGCGGCAAGGCTTTCGAAGCTTCTGGACGACCTGGAAGACACGGTCCGGCGGGAAGACGTCTATCTGAACAACATTCTGCGCAGGTACCGGGAGGTCTCCGACATTTACCGCACATTGGCGGTGCGGTTGGAGAACCCGAGAGACGGACCCCCGTCGGCAAACAGCGATCTGTCGAGGATCCAGAATGCCATTTCGCTTGCCGACGAGGATCTGCGGCAGCTTCGCTCTCTGCAAGCGCAGGCGGCGAAGATTCAGAAGGAAGTGGCTGCGGCGCGGAAGCAGTAGGCTCACGGGAGAACGCGGCGGCGCCGCATGTAGAGTCCCAGAAGGCCCGCTCCGATCAGCAGACAGGATGCGGGTTCCGGCGTATCGAAACTCGCGCTGTACGAACTGGAGCCATCGCCGCCGTACCCATAGAGAAAGCCGACAGTCCCGATCGCCGAAAGATTGAACGGGGCCTGTGTGCCGAAGGTCATGATGACCTGATTGTGCACCAGCGGCGATCCCGTGAATGCAGCAGCGCCGGGTGTTGTGCTGTAGGAGACGAGGCCGAAGTCGATGCCGCCAGGGCCGTTGGTTCCCGCCAGATTCGGACCGCCAAACAGATTCGAGACGTCAAGCACACCGTGGGAAGCCGCTCCCACAAGATGCACTGCCTGATTGGCGAACCCCTGGACGTTGGCTGCATAGCCCCACTCGCCGCCGAGATTGGTGGCTCCACTGCACGTGAGGCAGTTCAGAATTGACGAACCATTCCCCAGCAGAACAGACACCGGAGTCAGGGTAACGCCTGGGGATACGCTGAAGAAGAATGCGGTCAACACATCGCTGGCGGAACTGGCCGCTCCAATGGATGTGTTTGCGAGCGTGACCTGGAGGTTGCCGTTTCCAAGAAGTGTGAAGGTTGCACTCGCACTGCTGTTGCTCGACTGCTGCTGATAGGTCATGGTGGATGCGTGGCAGGTGAGTACCGTGCCCAAGCCCACGATCATCGGCAAGAAACGAATCAAGCAAACCTCCGGAGAGTCGAGTGTCCAAGCGCGCGATTCGGCGCTCTCTCATGTTAGGAAGCTGCCCTGAACGGTCAAATAGAACCGGAGTTGGATTTCAGTGGCACCAGTGTGGGGGTTACGAAAGTTTGCCGGTGCCGGGACCGTCTAGTACGAAGGTCACAGTCCGCGAAGACCAGCACGCAGCAAGTGCCAGGCCATTGCACGACTTTCCCAACGCATGTGCGATGCTACGGGGATGTCCGCGAGTGGATCACTCCAGAGAGAACTCTCATTCACCGACGGCATGGCCATCGTACTTGGCATCATTGTCGGCGCGGGGATCTTCGCGCTCCCCAGCCGCGTGGCGCAGTACGCTTCGACATTCCTCGAAGTGATTCCCCTGTGGGCAGGGGCGGGTGTCATCTCGATGATGGGGGCGCTGATCTACGCGGAGTTGGGCACGCGGTTTCCGAACACCGGCGGCGAGTACGTGTACTTGCGGCATGCCTTCGGCACGATGCCGGCGTTCTTGTATGGATGGGCGCAACTGCTGGTGATCCGCACGAATCCGGGGGCCACGCTGGCGCTCGTGTTCGCGGAGTATGCATCGTCATTCGTGCCCATGAACGAGCCTGCGCGAATCGCTCTGGCAGCCATGCTCATCTGGACGCTGGGAGCCGCGAACTACGTGGGCCTTGAAATCGGGAAGAAGGTGCAACTGATTACGACGCTCGCCAAAGTGGCGGGTATGCTGCTGCTGGCGGCCGCTGGCATTGCGCTGGGCCTGGATTGGGAGAATCTCTCGACGGCGCACCGTACAGCGTCGTCTGATGAGTTGTCGAATTTCACGGGTGCAATGCTGCTGGTGGCGTTCGCGTATCTCGGCTGGGACCGGTTGGGAAACGTCGCTGGCGAGATGAAGAATCCGTCGCGGGATCTGCCGCGTGTGCTGGTGTTGAGCCTGTTGATTGTGATTGTGCTCTACCTGATTCTGAATCTTGTCATCCATTCCGCGCTGGGCATGGATGCGTTATCGAAGACGCGTGCTCCAGCGGCGGATGTGGCGGCGATGGCGATGGGGCCGGTGGGCGGCGTACTGCTAGCGGTGATCGTCATGACGGCGACGGCGAGTTCGATCAATGCGACCATCCTCTCCTCATCGCGCGTGTACTATGCGATGGCGAAGGATGGTCTACTGCCGGAGCCGGTAAGCCGCATCCATCCGCGATTTCGCACGCCGCATGTCGCCGTAATGGCGCACTGCGGATGGGCGACCGTGTTGTTGGTTGGCTACAGGAGTCTGGAAGCGTTGATCGGGTCACAGGTGTTTTCGATGGCCATCTGGTACGGCGTGATGGCAATCGGCTATCTGCGGATTCGCTCGCGGTCTCAGGAACGTCCGCCGTTTCTGGCGCCGTTCTATCCGCTGATGCCGTGGATGTTCATTGGGGCGCTTGCGGTTCTGGCGGTAGCGACGGCAATCGCGAAGCCTTTCGCCGCAATCGGCAATATACTGCTGATCCTGTCCGGCGGGCCGGTGTACCTGGTGGCGAGGCGTCACGCCTTGAGCGCTAACCGCGCGGCAGACGCCTCCGGCGAAGCAGCCGGACGCCATTGATGCCGGGGAACATTCGCCGATGTTCCCTAGTCTCCTGTCCGGTCTAACGCTTTACAATCGCTTCCCGGCAGCGGCGGATCTTGTCGAGGATGACGTCGGCGGTAGCTTTCCAGACGAAGGGCTGGGGTTTGCTGTTCCAATTGGCCAACCATTGATAAATCGCTCGCTCCAGTTCGTCGACGCAATGGAAGGTTCCGCGACGGATCATTCGGTCGGTGAGGAGCCCGAACAGGCGTTCGACCTGGTTGAGCCAGGA
>JAEUQE010000266.1 GCA_016789785.1 Bryobacterales bacterium | reverse complement strand
AGGATCTCGTAGGGCTTGCGAATACCCTCCAGCACGGTCGTCAGACGGTCATAGAGAGGAAGAATCGCGGGTTCCTCGTTGTGGATCGGAATGACAATCGAGATCATGGCGCGTCTGATTTCAGTCTATCAGGCGCCCCGAGCCTGTTATGTAACGCCGCGAAACGCGGTCAACTCATCACCGCAGGCAGCGTTGAACGAAGCCTTTCCGGAACCTCTGGAGGAGTTGCAGTCGGCACGCCCGGCATCCCGAAGTGATGTGTCAACAATCATGACCTCTGCGCGTGTGGCTCCCGCGCGGTACGGCAGTCAGAAGAACACCGAGGGCCGGCCTACACCAGCGTCGATCTGCCGTTCCCGGTCCGAATCGGTCAGCAATTCACGAGCCGATCGTACTCGGTGTGGGTCCCGATCCAGACCCACGTGATCGTATCCGCACTCAACATGCCGAGGGCGCGACAGTGGTCTCCCACGCGAACATTGAAGCGGTCCGCGCTACCCCGTAGGCGAAGGAAGTGAAGCGACGGGTGCTGGGGATCGCGCTGCCACAACCGGTAGTTCTTGATTGCCAGTTCTTGAACATCCCTGGGAAGAGCGTGGAACAGAGCCCAAAGGCGACGAGTCGCGACGGAATTCACTTCGAAGGCGGCCAGCCTCGGACCAGACCCACGGCGGACTCAACCTCCGCCTCCCGGAAAAGCGCGTCCATCCTGCCAGTGGCCGAATCCAAGTCCATCTGATCGTCCCACCGCGCCCGTTCTCGAGCACGGAACCAGTCGGCCAGAGGTAAGTATTCTTCAGGGGGCAGGCTCAGGATGGCGGCTTCAATTTGTTCAACCCGGCCCATATGACGAGGTTAGCAGGATAGACTCTCACAACTCGCCAATGCGCCGCAAAAGCCCTACCCCAGACGATTCCCCAGCGCCGCACAACGCCTCGCGAATTCCGCGTCGCTCAACGCCGGCTGCGCACCGCCAATCTCGATCTCCTCGGTCAGGTTCACCCAACTCTTGCAGCCCGCATACGAGGCACGATCTGGAATGATCACCGGCTCCGGCAACCGGTAGGCACGAATTACAATCAACCAAAGCGGCAGATCCGGCCGGTACAGGTACCGCTGATCCAGAAACTCCTGGTTCCAGATGAATTCATCGTGTAGAAGAAGGCCCGCATCGGCCGGAGCCCGCCGCACTTCCGTCACCCGAGCCAGCGTCCCGATCGGAATCCTGCCCTCCTCCATCGGCTGAACAAGCCCGGCAGCCTCCGGCCGCAACATCCGTGCGTGTTGATGCTCGTGCGTTGGGAACAGCAGAAATTCGCGATGCCGCAGTTGAAACCCGCTGCGATCTGCCTCCACGATTCCGCCCTTGCGCAGGATCGCAATCTGCCGGCCGTGGGCCAGCGCCTCCGTAATCGAGGCCCATTCTTTCAATGCCGCATTCACTGCAGGTCGTAGAGAACCGCAGAGAACTTCTTGCCCGTAAGGCATTTCTCCATCTGTGGCCAAACCTTCTGGTGATCATCGGCAGCGACCCATTTCAGGCGAAGCTCTTCCGTCGTGAAGCTGATCAGCAGACGCCAGCGAGACGAGGGCGCCGCACCCACCGGCACGCTGCGCAGTTTCATCAGCTTCACATCCACAAAGCCCTGCTGCTTACTGATGGTCGGCCGGAACACCGTCTTGAAAGTTTTCACCAGATCGGCTTCCTTGGCCGCATCCACTTCGAGATCGACATGCAGTTGAATGGGTTCCGCCATAGCTCCCTCTCCTCTCGTGGCTCCAGTGGTGATGGCCGCGGCCAGCGCGGCCATCGTGTGCAATGACTGTCTGCGACGCATGGCCTCCGATTCTATCAGTCCCCGATGATCCGCAGATCGTCGCCCGTCATCTCGGGCGGTTTCGGCAGACCCAGCAGACCCAGAATCGTCGGCGAGATGTCGCGCAACGATCCTCCCTTGCGAAGCGGCGCCTTCTCGCCACTGGCAATCACCAGCGGCACGGGATTGGTTGTGTGATAGGTGTGCGGCCCGCCCGTCACCGGATCAATCATCGTCTCCGAGTTGCCGTGATCCGCCGTCACAATCCACGCCGCATCGCGCTCCTTGATCAGCGGATAGATGCGCCCGAGACAGATATCGCAGGTCTCAATGGCTTTCTTCGCGGCCTCGAACTTGCCGGAGTGGCCCACCATGTCGGGATTGGCGAAGTTGACCACAATCACGTCGAAGCTCTCGGACTTCAGTCCCTTCACCACGACATCGCACACTTCAAACGCGCTCATCTCGGGCTGCAAGTCGTAGGTAGCCACCTTCGGAGACGCCACCAACTCGCGTTCCTCACCCGCGTATGGCTTCTCGATCCCGCCATTGAAGAAGTACGTCACATGCGGATACTTCTCTGTCTCGGCAGTACGCAGATTGCGCAGCCCCGCTTCCGACAGCACCTGCCCCAACGTCTGCTTTGGCGGCTCGTTCGTGATCGCGAACGGCACGTTGAAGGACTTGTCGTACTGCGTCATGGTGATGTAGTGCAGATTCTTCGGCGCCTTGCTGCGCGCCGGCTTCTCCAGCACCGGATCGAGCAGCGCCATCGTCATCTCGCGCCCGCGATCCGCACGGAAGTTGTAGAAGAACACCGCGTCTTCATCGCGGATCATCCCCACCGGTTCCTGCTTCCCGTTCACGATCACCACCGGCTCAATGAACTCATCGGTCACGCCGTTCTCATACGACGCTTTCACCGCGGCGATGGGGTCCTGAGCCTTCGTTCCCTGCCCCAGCACCAGCGCGTCGAATGCACGCTCAATGCGCTCCCACCGTTTGTCGCGATCCATCGCATAGTAGCGGCCAATCACGGTGGCAATCGTACCCACGCCGATCTCCGCGATCTTCTGCTGAAGATGTTCGATGTAGCCAACGCCGCTGTGTGGCGGCGTGTCGCGGCCGTCCATGAAACAGTGGATCGCGACATCCGTCACACCTTCCGCCTTCGCGATACGCAGAATGCCGAAAAGATGATCAATGTGCGAGTGCACACCACCGTCGCTCAGCAATCCCAGCAGATGCAGACGCCGGCCGCGCGCGTGGGCCATCGCGTTCTTCAACACCGCATTGTTCCGCAGTTCATCGCTCGCCAGCAGCGCGTCGATCTTCGTCACGTCCATCTGAATAATCCGCCCCGATCCGATATTCAAATGGCCGACTTCACTGTTCCCCATCTGACCCTCAGGCAAGCCTACCCAAGGTCCCGACGCTTCAATCAGAGTGTTCGGGAACTCGCGCATCAGGTGATCGAAATTGGGCTTATGCGCGTGATAAACCGCATTGCCCTCCAGCACCTTGGAGTAACCAAAGCCGTCGAGAATCGTAAATACGACGGGTCTTTTCGCTTTCATGAAAATGCCTCTTTGAGTGGAGGCGGGGAAGACGTGTGCGGACGCGGAACCGCCCTCCCCGCACTGCGGATGATTACTGGTGGAACGCCTTGCGGCCCGCGTAGCGCGCCGAGTTGCCAAGCTCTTCTTCGATGCGGAGCAGTTGGTTGTACTTCGCAATGCGATCGGTGCGGCTTGCCGAACCCGTCTTGATCTGGCCCGCGTTGGTGGCCACCGCGAGATCGGCGATGAACGCATCTTCCGTTTCGCCGGAGCGGTGCGAAATGATCGAAGTGTAGTGCGCAGCGGTCGCCATGCGGATCGCATCCAGCGTCTCGGTCAACGAGCCGATCTGGTTCACCTTCACCAGAATCGAGTTGGCGATTCCTTCATTGATGCCGCGCGACAGGCGTTCGACATTGGTCACGAACAGATCGTCGCCGACAAGTTGCACCTTGCTGCCCAGCAGATCCGTAATGTACTTCCAGCCGGCCCAATCATCTTCGGCCATGCCATCTTCAATCGAGAGAATCGGGAAATCCGTCGCCCACTGCTTCCACAGCTCCGCCATCTGTTCGGGCGTCCGCTCGCTCTTATCGGACTTCTTGAACACGTACTTGTTCTTCGCTTTGTCGAAGAACTCGCTCGACGCGCAATCCAGAGCCAGCGAAATCTGCGAGCCGGCCTTGTAGCCCGCCTTGTCGATCGACTCCATGATCACGTCCAGCGCTTCCGCGTTCGACTTCAGGTTCGGCGCGAAACCGCCCTCATCGCCGACCGACGTGGCATAGCCTTTCTTCTTCAGTACGCCCTTCAGCGTATGAAAGACCTCGGTGCCCATGCGCAGTGCCTCGGCGAATGACGCGGCGCCATGCGGTGCGATCATGAACTCCTGCACATCCACGGAATTGTCCGCGTGCGCGCCGCCGTTCAGAATATTCATCAACGGCACAGGCAGTGTGTTGCCGGTAACACCGCCCAGGTGACGGTACAGTGGAATTTCGAGCGTCTGTGCCGCCGCGCGCGCCGCGGCCATCGATACGGCGAGGATGGCGTTCGCGCCAAGGCGGCCCTTGTTCGGCGTGCCATCCAGCGCGATCATCTTGTGATCCAGCGCGCCCTGGTCCATCGCATCCATGCCATCAAGTGCGTTTGCGATTTCGGTATTGATATTCTCGACGGCCTTCCGTGTGCCTTTGCCGAGATAGCGGGACTTGTCGCCATCGCGAAGCTCGACGGCCTCGTGCTCGCCAGTGGATGCGCCGGAGGGTACCGCGGCGCGTCCCACTGACCCACTCACCAGATAGACATCGGCTTCAACGGTCGGGTTGCCGCGCGAATCCAGGATCTCTCGTCCAACGATTCTTACAATCTCTGTCATTGTTTGATTTCCTTTGTGCTTAGGAGGGCACCTTCCATTTTGCCATGCAGCGGCACGCGGCGGCGCAATCCATCGCAGCGGTTGGACGGCGCAAATTCCGCCAACCGCACGCTAACGCGCCAACATCTCTTCAAGTTCGGCGTAGAGGGCCATCAGAGCGTCACCGCTCCTCCGGACTTCTTCACGGCGTGCACGGCGCTCTTCGTCCGTGGAGCCATTGGGTACAAGCAGGCGCCAGAATTGGAAATGCCAGTCGGGCGGGCTCGCCGTTTGGAGTGGAGATGTCTTCAATACCGAGATCGCTGATGCCAGCACCATGCGCCGCAGATCGCTGGATGGTGTCACTTCCAGTAGAGGCTCGTACACCAGCATCAATTGATGGAAGTGGTCGGCCTCTAACTCGTTCGAATCCTTCTCCCATCGCTCCAATTCAACAAGAAACGCACGCAGCGCTTCTTCCCACTGGGGCTCCTGGCGTTGCTCAATGGTCAACCGGTTCGTCTCACCAGCCTTGCGCTGCGGAAGACTCTGCAGAATCTTCTGCTCCTCGGGCGTGCCGAACCGCAGGCGTTTGACGCCCATCAGCAGCGGACGGCTCAACTCGGTCTTCCAGTAGTCGTGGGCTTTGCCGGCGGCTTCGGTGGCCACGGGCTTCGATTCTTCGGCCGTAATCTCGCGAATCGAATCGACGCCTTGTGGAACAAGGTTCCGCAGTGCCCCGTTGAAGGTCGCACGAAGATTTCCGAAAGGGTCCTCTGTCTGGCCTTCCACGACGCAACGTTTGGCACTCATTCCTCGCACGAGCAAGGTGCGATAGGCATCGAGCAGCGGCAGCGGCGGAATGTCGAGCTTCATCAAGTGGCGCGTCAATTCGAACATCCTCTGCTGCAAACTGAAGCCCAGCCAGAAGCGGCTCGATCGCGGATCCACTTCCATCTGCTTCATCGTCGATGCGTAGGCGCTGAGCAATGTCTCGAGTTGCCGTTTCTGCCATCGATCCTGAAGAAGCTGCGTGGCCATCACTTCGAGATGCGCAACGGAATTCGCTGCTCGAATCTGATCGCTGAACCACGCAACGTGCGCCTCCTTCTTGCGTTCCTCGGCCGTGAAGCTGTTCGCCAGAATGCCAGGGATCAGATCGTAGTGCTCGCTCGGATACGGAACCAGCGTCGCCTTGCACTCCAACGCCACAGGCGGAACACGGATATCTCCGAAGAGCAGACGCGCGCGTGCGCCATCCAGCGGAATCATCTCTTTCAAGACGCGTACGCGCAGGCCGAGCGTACTCAACCCGCGATCGAGCCCGGAGCCGAGCGCCCACTCGCGATTGTCTGTCCAGGAAGCAGTTCCCTGCAGGCGAAGCGGATAACGCGCACCACCAGCAAGCGCAAATGCCCGTTCGAGCAATTCCAGCTTCAGAGCTTTGGAGGAGATCTGCTTCGATTCAGCCAGACGGATCAGCACATCGGCTGCAAGTTCAGGTGGTGCGGCAAGCGCGGCGTCCGCAAGTTTGCGAATGTGTTCCGGCAACTCCGGCTTTTCCGGTTGGCCGGAGAGCGGCAAACAAGCCCAGAAGACCAGCAGTAGCGTATGAAACATGCAGTGCCGATCGCAAGAAGCTCGCGATTGCTCCGAATATAGCACCGTCCCGCCAACGCGTGATCAGCCGCAACCAAACCAGACTTGGCCGGCCGCGTCCACAGCTTCGCTTTCCGGAATCGCGACTCCTTGCTGCCTCGGTCCCACTTGCCGGTTAAGAGCGACATATCGCGATCCGATCCAATTGTGCAATGATCCTGAAAACGGTGTGAGCCTGAATCCTCTCCGCCACGATCACCGCTGACCTCGCCAGCAGGCTAGCTTAAATCTGTATGCGCAATCCCTTGGTAGCTCTTGGCTCGGCCGCGGTTTGCGTTGCCGCGCCTTCCTGCCGGCAGGTATCCGGCGTCAAGAGAGCCGCCCTCCATCGTTGGCACGTGGTTTGTGAAAACGCCTGAGGCTCCGTTTCCTTACCACTCTTCCATGCGGCCGGGACGATGCTTCAGACCAATCCAGAGCTTGGCCGACGCACCACGGCCGCAGTAGGTTCAAGTCGGTGATGGTGATCGCGCGATCGCGCATGCGGTCAATCAAGTGCTGTCGGACGCCCTCCGGGAAATTCTCCCAGTGTTCGATCTTGGGCATCAGCCGCCAAAGACCATGCGGCCCAAAGGCGCTTGCCGCATCGGGCTTACTCTCGCTGCGAAAGCGTTCGGCAAGTTCGAAAAACTCCGGTTGACGTCTTTTCTCAGCTTCGATACCGTTTTCAATCAACTCGATCAGCATGCGAGTCGCGCTGAGCTTTCGGGATTTGGCCATGGTGCGGACCGCGGTGCCACTTTGACCGACAAACTCACAGTCTGGCGCACGATTTTGGGCTCGGCGACTTTCATATCACCATTGTGCACCAGTTACAAGCCCCGATAAAGTAGCGGCACGCCGCGTTGGTTCGAAGTTCGAATCCTTCACGGGGAGCCAGTCGTCAGTTCTCGGAACTTGCTGCTATCCCATTGATTTCATTGCGAGCGCGGTACCGAGGTTCGCGGTTTCTTGCGCCTTATCCCTTCGACCCCAAGGTGGATTCGAACTCAACTCGGCAGAATCATTGCGGGCACAATACGGGAACTGCCTGCCTGCTATGACGGCGATAGATGCGGAAGTCGGAATCCGTCGTGACTATCAATGGATCGTCCATGGTCTCGGACATGCGCACCAGGCAGGCGTCGGCAAAACTCATCGGCACGCTGGCGTATTTCCGCAGAAGCCCTGTCACTGCCACCACGTTGTCGTCCATATTGAATCTCGTCGCTAAGGCTCTTCGCAAAAGCATCGCGCTCAGTCCAGGCGCGCCGCGTTCGCCAAGCAGGCGGTAGGCTTCAGACAGCACGGCCTCGCACGTACACCAGACCGGCGAGTTCTCAGACGCCGCCTGGACCGCCCATTTATGATGGGAGTCGCGGCGGCTAAGCAGCGCCACAAGAAAACCAGCATCAACGATCAAGCTTCGTGCCATAACCCGTGGTTTTCAAATACCTCTTCTTTCTCCCGCTCATGTCCGCTGGCAAGCCATCCACCGAGCCGATCAGGTCGGCGATGAGGTTCAGCCCCGCGAGTGAAATCGACTTGGGTCCAGCGCCGCGTTGCAAGCGCTCGCGCACAACATCCGACTTGGCGCAATTGCGCTTTCGGGATTCCGACTCGATTTCCATCACGAGCTGATCCGGAAGCCGCACGGTGAGAGATTTCATAATTTTGAGTGTATTACACAACCGTCAGGTCAGCAAGACGGGATTGGAACGCGCCACGGCCGGCGGTAAACCTGCGGTTGAGGCATCCAGCCGCCGCCAGTTCGGGCATCTGCAGTAAAGCCACCAGAAGCTCCGGCGGCGGGCAAACCGCAAAAGTTCGAAACGCGTCCACGGTGGGGATCCAGATCGTAAGCTATCGATTCTATTGGCCCGCGATACTCAATAACCTGCCAATCCGGAGCTCCTCGTGCATGGCCATCACGTCGGCTGTTGCGCAGGGTCGCGCCCCCAAAAACCACTCGAACAATCTTGGTAAGCTCCACCTCGCATCGGTCGAGCCGAACGGGTTGAGAACCCTGTCTGCAGGCGGACCTCCCTCGGGTTGACCACAATCGCCTTTGCGGTCTCCGTTGCCGCACTGGGCGAATACGTCTGATCCCTGCGGACCGGGCTTGCCGGCATGTCGCAGCTAGGTTCACTTGATGCGGCGGGAACGGCAACTCGGAATTCCTTTTCTAGCCCAAAGGCCAACGTACAGCACCGGTCATGCCAGGGGGCCTTGGCGGAACCACTGGAATGATATTGCATGTGATATCCTTTCGAAGGAGCCGGAATGCGGGTTGTTTTGGACACCGATGTGTTGGCGGCTGCGCTTCGCAGCGGCCAGGGCGCCTCTCGGCAACTCCTTCTGGCGGCGTTGGACCGGCGGTTCGTCATGCTCGTTTCGGTTCCGCTCATGCTCGAATATGAGGCGGTGTTGACGCGGCAGGAGCACTTGTCCGCGGCTGGCATTACGGTCGATGAACTGGACATCGTGCTTGATGCGCTGGCTGCGGTGATCGAGCCCGTCCGCCTGAGTTTTCTTTGGCGGCCGAGACTCAGAGATGCCGCCGATGAAATGGTGCTCGAAACCGCGGTGAACGGCTCGGCGGATCGCCTGGTGACCTTCAACCTGAGGCATCTGGGCAAGGCGGCCATGGAGTTCGGCATTCGGGCGATGAGGCCCGGCGAAGCCTTGAAAGACATCACGGGAAGTCAGCGATGAGAAGAAGCAATGTTGCACTGAGACTTCAGCCGGCGCTGCTGGACGAAGCGCGCCGTGTGGCCGAAAACGAAGGCGTCGCATTGAACCAGTTGATTAACGTGGCGGTGGCGGAGAAATTGTCGGCGTTGCGCACGGAGGACTACTTTCGCGAACGCGCAGCCCACGCCAGCATCAAAAAGGCTAAGGGCGTGTTGAAACGCGCCGGCAAGCGAAACCCACCGGTTCCCGGCGACGAGAAGTAGCCGCTTCAGCACCATCCGCGCACGTTGGAAGGCGGCTGCCGTATGCTTGCCGGTGCGGCGCCGGATGGTTGACGAAATGCTACTGCACGGCCAACTGACAACCCTGATGCCACCGCTCTGGGTTCTTCTCGCTGGACCCTTGCACAAACGTGCTACGTGCCACAAAGGCCCGCCCACGTGCCGCAGCGCCGCCCGAGCCAGGATCGTGCTTCCGGCGGCAGTTCTCAACGCAACGGCGCGGCGAACTCGGACAGAGCCTCGTTAAATGCGGTCGCCTGTTCCCAGTTCGGGGCATGGCCCACATTGTCGAACCGCCGCAACGTGGCGCGAGGGTTGACATCGAGAATCTGTTCCGCCGCCTTCGGAAGCACGATCTGGTCGTCGTTCCCGTGGATCAGCAGCAACGGTGCGCGCAGGCCGCCGAACGTGGGCAGATGGTCCATCACGCCCGCCCTGCGCATCAGGATGTTCTGTTTGGCCGCGCTTGCCATTTGAAAGGAAGCGGTCATCACCGCCACTTTGACGCTTTCAGGCATTTCAGTTCTGGCCGAAGTCAGGTGACGGTTCAGGGTGTTCCAGGCCACGAGTTGCTCGTGCAGATCCTCGGAGAAGATCCCTTCCGCTTGGGAGACCGCCGGCCCGAGTTGGTCGCGGAACGCCCGCTCATTGCCCATGTTGTTATTCGCGGCGTTCAACACCACGCCGTCGACATTCCCCTCGCCGTACTTGGCGAGATAATCTCCCACAAGCACGCCGCTCATCGACCAGCCGGCCAGAACCGGCCGCACCAGGCCGAGTTGCGTGATGACCGCGTGTATGTCATCGGCAAAGCGCTCGCCGTCAGAGTAGGCCTGCGGTTCGGCTGGCTTGCCGGATTCCCCGTGACCGCGATGATCGAGCGTTACCAGCCGGAACTGGTCCGCCAAGGGACTAGCCAGTTGCGGCATCCACATCAGATGCGTGCCTCCGTAGAAGTGCAGAAACAAAATCGGCCTTCCGTTGAGATTGCCGAACTCCTGGGTCGAGATCGTGGTTCCGTCGGCACTCGTGACGCTGGTGCGGCGAGCGGGCCGGTGCGGCTGGGTTAAGGAAATATCGAACATGGCTTTCTCCGTTTCTGGTTGAGAGGCTGAGTCACAGGGCCGCCTGCTGCCGGATCTTTTCAGCGCCGAGCGAGGCAAAGTCGATGAGTTGCGCGCCAAAACGATTCAAGCGGTGAGGCGCGAGGGCGAGTGAGTCGACCGTCATCATGAGGTCGGGGATGCCATCCGGGATCCCCTGGGAGTTGATCCGTGCGAAGTCCGGGTAGAGTGGTGCGGCACTGTCCCAGTCCGTGTAGGCGATCAGACCCGCCTGCACCGTCGCCGGCAGATCCGGGCGCACCCACTGGTCGAGCAGCACCCATTCGCTGTCCTGCCGTGGGCGGTGGAAGAGCGTGAAAAGCTCGCGCAGTCGCACGATCTTCAGCTCGACCCATCCTTCCGGCGCTGGATAGGAGCGCAGCGTCGAAACGCTGCGATAGGTGGTCTTGGCCTCGAACTGCTGAGAACCCGGCCGGTCCGCCGAACCAGTTGTCAGCATCCCACCACGCGCGCGTGGTTAAGCGATTCAGAAACTCGTGGAGAGCAAAAGAGTGCGTTCGAGCCACCGAA
>JAEUQE010000265.1 GCA_016789785.1 Bryobacterales bacterium | reverse complement strand
AACGATGCCCGATTTCAATCTCCGCGTTGGGCGGTTTGCGAGACCGGACGCACTCGATGAAGTTGGCGGTGTGGGCCTTGGTGGGCTCCTCCACGTTCTCCCACATTCGCTTTAACTGCTTCGACGGTTTGCGGCGCGATGTTTCAGGCTCCGGAAAGGTTTCCCATCCGATTCGCTCCGCATAGATGGTTCCATCGGTTCCATAAAACGCGATGCCGTTTGGCTGATCCCACTCGCCGCGTGCATTGTAGTAACGATGTCCCGGAGTGCGCCCGCCCATTCCATGACTATTGAGATTGTTCCCTTCGTAGGTGACGATGAAACCGTCGTATTCATACGTGACGCTCAGCAGATCGGGCACATCGCCGTCGTCCTGAAGCACAAAGCGGCCTCCGGAAGCAGAGATGGTACGGGGCGCGTTGACGCCCATGATCTGCTGCATCGTGTCGAGACGATGATTGCCGAAGTCCGTGATGAAGCCACCCGAGTAATCAGAGAAGTAACGGTAAGTGCCCAGGAAACGGTTCGGGTTGAACTCGACTCTTGGCGATGGGCCGAGATACATGTCCCAGTCGAGGCCCGCGGGCACCGGTTGCGCGGGCTTCCGGCCCACACCGTTCGGCGAGAGATTCATGTAGTTCCACACGCGAACGAAGTTGACCTTGCCGATCTCGCCGCCCTGAATCAGTTGAGCGATCTTTTGAAAGTGTGGAGCGGATCGATGCTGTGTGCCGGCTTGCACGATGCGCTTGTGCTTGCGCGCGGCGTTCACCATGGCGCGCCCTTCGCGGATGGTGAGTGCGACAGGCTTCTCGACATATACATCCTTGCCGGCCTCGCAAGCCAGCACCGATGCGATCGCGTGCCAGTGGTCCGGCGTCGCGATCAGGACTGCGTCGACGTCCTTGAGTTGAAGCAACTCGCGGAAGTCCTTGAACGCCTTCGCGTCCGTGCCCGCCCATTCCCGTGCGATGCGTGCGTTTTCGTCGTAGACATCGGCGACGGCGGTGAAGGCGACGTTTGGTGCTTCGCGCATGAGCCGCGCGACATGACGCCCGCGTCCTCCACAACCGATCAGCCCGACATTGACACGATCATTGGCGCTCTTCACCTTACTGGCGGAAAGTGCGGTCATTCCCAGCGCGGCACCCTTGGCAAAATTGCGACGAAGCATGGGAGCAATTCTACTGCAATTTCCGGCCTGCGGACGTGAGGGAGCGGCGAGTTTCTTCGCGTACTGGAATTAGGCAGTAAGCAGCAACTATCTTTTATGGAATTGACATGGTAGACTCGCATCCCAGTTATTGGATTTCTCTTTTCTGGGGAGGGTAATGCTCATGCTCCGTGTCGATAGCACAGCATTTAGAGCGCTCGTGGTTGCCGCGATTGGGGCGGCTTTGGGATTTTCGCAGTCGTTCACTGCCTCTGTTCGAGGCACGGTCACCGACGGTTCCGGAGGCGTTGTTCCAAACGCCACCGTGATTGTTACCGAAGCTGCCCGAAACGTGCAGCACAAAGCCACTTCGGACACTTCGGGACGTTACTTCGTCACCGCGCTACCTCCGGGCACATACACGCTCACGGTAGAATCGGCGGGCTTCCGCCGTTACGCGCAATCGGAGTTTCCACTTACCGTTCAGCAGCAGGCGACCATCGACGTGCAGTTGCAGGTTGGTGAAGTATCCTCGACCGTGCAGGTGGCCGGCGAAGCGCCATTGTTGAACACCACGATCTCCAGCCTCGGGCAGACCGTGGAAAACAAGTACATCCTCTCGCTGCCGAACATCGGACGCGACTCGTTGAATCTTGCCTACATGACGCCCGGTGTCGTCGGCTCCGCGGGCCGTCGCGGTGACACGAACACGAATTTCGTGGCCAACGGCGCGCGCAACTCAACGTCCGACGTCCTCGTCGACGGTGTGACGGTGACGACTGTAGAGCAGAACTCCGGTATTACGGATCTGAAGTACAAGCCCTCCGTGGACGCTGTGCAGGAGTTCAAGATGCAGACGAACTTCTTCCCGGCGGAGTACGGCCAGACGGGCGGCGCGGTGGTGAACATGGTGACCAAGTCTGGTACCAACGAATTCCACGGCACGGGCTTCTATTTCTTCCGCGACGCGGCACTGAACGCCAATGGATGGTTCGCCAATCGTGCGGGCTCACCGCGCGCGAACTTCCGCCGTAACCAACTCGGCGGCGTGCTCGGCGGCCCTGTGGTGAAGAACAAGACCTTTTTCTTCGCCACCTATGAGCGCACCAATCAAAAGAGTCCGCTCGCCTACACTGCGACATTCCCCACCGATGATCAGCGCAGCGGTGACTTCTCAAAGACCCTCCAATCCAACGGCCGGTTGATCCAGATCTACGATCCGTTCGATACCTTCCGCAATGCCGACAACACAGTGGAACGCAGACCCTTCGCCGGCAACCTGATTCCGCGCTCCCGCATGAATCCCATTGCGTTGAAGGCTCTCGAGTTTTTCCCGCGCGGCAACCAGGTAACGAACGCGGTCACCAACACGAACAACTGGTTCATGCAGGACACCAACGTTTCCAACTCGCAGCAGATGGACTTCAAGGGTGACCACAACTTCAGCGACAAGAACCGTCTCACGGGCCGTTTCAGTCACGCGCGCAACACCGGTACGCCGCCGAACCTCTTCGGCCAGGGCAATCCGGCGTTCACGTTCAACAATGGTCCCAGCGGCACGAAGACTTACTCGTCGGTGGCCGACTTCACGCGCGTGCAAAGCGCCACCACGTTGTGGACCGTCCGCTATGGCCTTGTGTATTCCGACTTCTATCGCAACGCGATGGAGCCGTTCGATCTTACGACGCTCGGCTTTCCGCAGTACATGAAACAGAACGCGACCAATCTGGTGTTCCCAACCATCGCGCCGGACGGCTTCACCGACATTGGCACGGAAGGCTGGTTGATCATGGACCGGCAGGAAGGCGTGCACCAGATCTCCGGGTCGGTGACGAAGACCATCGGCAGTCACAATATCAAGGCCGGTGGCGAGTTCCGTCAGTTCTTCCTCGATTACCTGCAGCCAGGCTATCCCTCGGGACGCGTGGCGTTCTCGGCGCAGACGACCCGCCGTCTACTCAATGTCGGAGACAACTTCCAGGGCAACGGGCTGGCGTCCATGTTGCTTGGCTGGGGTGGCGGCGGCGACTTCCACATCGACCCGAAAGTGTTCACGCGCTCGCGCTACATGGGCTACTATCTCCAGGACGATTGGAAGATCACTCGCAAGCTGACGCTGAATCTCGGACTACGCTACGAGTTCGACATTCCGCGTTGGGAAACGCAGGACCGCCAGAGCTACTGGGATCTCGCCGCACCGGCTCCGATCCGCGTGCCGGGCTACGATCTTCGCGGCGTGTTCCGCTTCACCGACAGCAACAAACGTTCGCCATTCCGCGGAGACTACAACAACTTCTCTCCGCGCATCGGATTCGCATATGCGATGGACGACAAGACGTCGATTCGCGGCGGCTATGGCATCCTCTACCAGATCTCGCGGGCCACGGTGTTTGGCCATACGGGGTCCGGATTCGTGGTCAACTCGGCGCCGACCTTCACTCTCGACTCCGGCGAGACGTTGTTCGCGCAACTCAACAATCCGTACCCGCAGGGCATGCAATTGCCTCCAGGAAGGGCGTTGGGCGACCGCACGTTCCTCGGTCTCGGGGCTGGCACCGTCGTGCCCGAGAACAACAGCAATCCGCAGTATTACTCCTGGAACCTCTCGGTACAGCGTGCGCTTCCCATGCAGTCCGTTTTCGAGATGAACTACACGGGCAGCCGGGGCGCGCACCTGTTCGTTCCGTTTACCAACCTCACTCCGCTCGACCCGATCTATTGGGGCATCGGCCGCACCGCACTGCAGGCTCAGGTTCAGAATCCCTTCTACGGAGTGATAACGGATCCGCTTGCAGTCAATATGAACCGCCCGACCATTCAGCGCTTCCGTTTGTTCCGCCCGATGACGCACTTCGACGGCGCAAACGCAGGCACGTCAGAGCCACCGGCAGGGAACTCCTACTACCACGCGCTTCAGATGAAGTGGGAGAAGCGATTCTCAAAGGGCCTGACGTTCCTCGGCCACTACACATGGTCGAAGCTCATTGACGATTCGTCGATCTCGTCAGGCAACACGTCGTGGCTTGGGGGAAGCACGTCGATGCAGAATCCGTTGAATCGCAGACTGGAGAAGTCACTTTCGGCGCACGACATTCCGCACCGCGTAGTGTTGACCGGCGCCTATGAGTTGCCCATCGGCCGCGGCCGGGCAATCGCGGGTGGTGCGAACCGGCTGCTGGATGCGTTCATCGGCGGATGGGAACTCAGCGGCTTCCTCACGCTGCAGAGCGGAAACCCGCTGCAGGTCGCCCAGGACGCCGGACAGCTTTGGAACGGCACCCAGCGTCCCAACCTGATCGGTGATCCATCCACCACGGGGCCCGTGTCGCAGCGCTTGAACGGCTACTACAATCAAGCGGCGTTCTCGCGCCCGGATATCGACACCTTCGGTTCCGCGGCCCGCTACCTCAACTATCGTGGACCGGCCATCAAGACTCTCGATGCCGCACTTCTGAAGAGCATTCGCACGAAGGAAGGGCAGCGCTTCGAATTCCGTCTGGAAACCACGAACACCACCAACACTCCGATCTTTGGTGATCCCGCCAGCAGCTTCGGAGCGAACAACTTCGGTCAGATCACGGGTACGAAGGTGGGCTCGCGCAACGTGCAGCTCGGCTTCAAGTACTACTTCTGATCGCGCATCCGCCTTCAACCAGGATGACGGCCCGCGCTCTTCCGGGAGCCGGGCCGTTCGTCTTTTGGCTCTCGTATGCTTGTGAGAGGGACTTCCATGTTGCATCGTTTTCTCCTGTGGTTGGCCTGCATGAGCGCCGCCTGCATGGCTCAAACCGGTTTTCCCGCCGGCGTATTGGAATCGGGAAGCGACATCGGCGTCACGCCCCGCGCAGGCTCGCTTGCTTACGATGCCGCGTCGAGTGAGTACCGAATCACTGGTGGCGGCGCGAATATCTGGGGGACACGTGACGCGCTCTACTTCGCATGGAAGCGCATCACCGGTGATGTCGTAATTACCGCGGATGTGCGATTCCTCGGCGAAGGCGTGAATCCGCATCGCAAGGCGGTGCTGATGATCCGTCAGGATCTGTCGCCAGGATCCGCGTACGCCGATATCGCACTGCATGGAGATGGTCTGACGTCGTTGCAATACCGCGCCGCGGCGGATGGTCCCACGCAGGAGATCAAGACGAGCGCGAAGGCGCCCACGCGAGTTCGCATCGAACGCCGGGGCAACACGTTCACAGTATTTACGGGACAGCCGGGCAGTGAACTCGCCGCGAGTGGATCACAGACGGTGCCCTTGAGCGGCGCTGTCTACGCGGGTCTCGGCGTGTGTTCGCATGAGGAGCAAGTTCTCGAAACCGCGGTGTTCACGAATGTGCGGATCGAGACTCCGCCACCGCGCTACCGCAGCAAGATCGCCACGTTCGATCTCACCACTCGCCAGACCAGCATCATGTATGAAGGCGATGGGATCATTGAAGCGCCCAACTGGTCGCGCGATGGCAGCTACCTGCTCGTGAACACGCAAGGCAATCTCTACAGGCTTTCGATGAAGGATGGCGCGGATCGCAAACTCCAGAAAATCGACCTCGGCGATTCCGGCTACCGCTGCAACAACGACCACGATCTCTCGCCGGATGGCAAACTGCTCGCCTTCTCGGCATCCAGTCCGTCGTCGCGGCAATCGCAGGTGTATGTCGCGAATGCCGATGGATCGGGCGTGCGGCTGCTCACGCCGTCGGCGCCGAGCTACTTTCACGGATGGTCTCCCGATGGCAAGTGGCTGGCGTTCGTCGGTCAACGCAATGGAAAGTACGAACTATATCGCGTGCCGGCGGGCGGCGGCGCGGAAGAGCGGCTCACATCCAAAGGCGCCTACGATGATGGACCCGACTATTCGCCGGATGGCAAGTGGATCTACTTCAATTCTGACCGTAGCGGGAGTTGGGACGTGTGGCGCATCCCTGCGAATGGCGGTGGAGCCAACGACGTCAAGGCGCAGCAGGTGACCAATGACGAAAGCGAAGACTGGTTCCCACACATCTCGCCGGACGGCAAACGCATGATCTTCTTTTCATTCCCGAAAGGCACGAAGGGCCACAACGATCGTATGCCGGGCGTGTCGCTCCGCATGATGCCTGTGCCCGGCAAGAAGATCAAGCCGGCGAAGATCGAAGTGTTGACGACGTTCTTCGGCGGACAAGGCACCATCAACGTAAACTCCTGGGCGCCTGATTCGAAGAGGTTCGCGTTCGTGATCTACGAGCCGGTGCAGTAGCGCCTCATCGAACCGCAACAGTGACGCCGTTCTGTGACACAACGCCGCCGATGTTGACGATCACGGGAATTGCGGCGCCAACCGGTGTTGCTTGCGAGAGCACTGCATTGATCTGAAGTAGACCGGGTGTCACGCCAGAGACGCCACCTTTGTATGTGACCGCGGCCACCGCCCCACCCACCGATACAAGCACCGGCGCCAGCGGCTGCGGAGGCTCAGGACCATTGAGCTTGCCATCTACTCCAGGCGGATTCGTGACGCCCTCACCCGTGGCGTAGATCACGATGGTGGATCCGCGTTCGGCGGGATTCGATGCCGTGTTCAATGTCAGGTCCTGATTGAGAATCGCGCCGCCACCGCGCCCGGATGCGTCCGCCGTGAAGACACCAGGAGCCGTTGCCGCCACTGGCAAAGTGTACTCGGCGGACCGTCTGCCTTCGCGCTCCACAGCGACACGCACGCTCCGTTTGCCTTCGGTGTTGTAAGGCACCACCGCGCTCACCACGGACTCGAAGCTGTAGATCAGCGGCGCCGGCGTCCCATCCACAAGTACTCTCGTGCCGGCGAGTGTGTTCATCAGCGCCTGTCCGTCGGGAGTCAACTGCGCGGTGACGAGTTGTGCCGGTCCCAGTCGAGCGCCGAACACCGCGATTACCGATCCTGGCGATGCGCTGTCACGCGCGAAACTCGCAGCATTCGTGATGCCGGTGATCACAGGCAGATCCGTGGCGGCCTGCCGGACTTGCAGTGTCTGATTGCCGATCGTGATCACACCCGCGCGCGCTTGCGTTGCGGTGTTGGGCGCAACACGATAGCTCACGGCGCCGTTGCCCGTTGCGGAGTCGGAACCGGTCAGCGTGATCCAAGCCTGCGAGGGCACTGCGCGCCACGTGCATGAGGACACGACGTTCGCCGTGCCCGTGCCGCCATCGCTCGCGAAGTCGGCGCTGGTTGGATTAATGGTGGTTGTGCAGGGAGCACCATCCTGCGTGAGCACGAACGCTCGATTGCCGACGTTGATCGTCGCGATTCGTGTATCGGTGCCGCTGTTCTCGCTGTAGGAATAGTCAAAGCTGCCGTCGCCCGATCCACTGGGGTTGGCAAGCACAAGCCATGTCGCGGTGGTGGTCGCATTCCAGTCGCATCGAGTGGTGACACGCACCGTACCGCGTCCTCCTGCGCGCGTCACACGCGAGGACAACGGAGAGAGATCCACGGTGCAGTCGGCGGCGGCCTGCGTGACACTGAACGTCGCATTGCCGACCGTGATCGTCCCCGTTCGGATTGCGGCTGTGCGATTCACTTCCACGCGATAGCCGATGGTGCCGTTACCGGTCCCGGGTGTTCCGAACGAAATGGTCAACCAGTCGCGATCCGATACAGCAGTGCGGGCACAGTTCGACGCGGAGGCGGTGACCGTGAGCGTGCCGATCGTATCAGGCGTTGCCGGCACCGTGCGCGACGTGGGGTTGAGCGCGAACGTGCAGGTCTGCTGAGCCGAAGCTATCGACGCCATCCAGAGAAGCGAAAGCAGAGCGCGCATGCTTCATGGTAGCTACGATCGAGGTGCGCTGGCGGTCGAGCGCCGCCCCAGCGTTACGATGATTAAGTAACGCAATGATCCACTGCATCATCGGAACCGCCGGGCACATCGATCACGGTAAGACAGCTCTCGTCCGTGCGTTGACGGGCATCGATACCGACCGCCTGGAAGAAGAGAAGCGCCGCGGGATCTCCATTGATTTGGGTTTCGCGCATCTTGCACTGACACCCGAGATTCAGTGCGGCTTCGTCGATGTTCCGGGCCACGAACGCTTCGTGAAGAACATGCTGGCGGGCGTCGGAGGCATCGACCTCGTGCTGCTGGTGGTGTCGGCGGAGGAATCGATCAAGCCGCAGACGCGCGAACACTTCGACATCTGCCGGCTGCTTGGGATCCGCCGCGGAATCGTTGTGCTGACCAAAGCGGATCTCATGGATGCGGACATCCTGGAACTCGTGCGGATGGAAGTGGAAGAGTTTGTCGCGGGATCGTTCCTGGAAGGTGCTCCGATAGTGCCCGTCAGCGCCGTTACGCGCGCGGGGCTCGATGAACTCAAAGCACACATCACGAAAATCGCGAAGAGTCTTCCTGCGCGCGATACGGCACGGCATTTCCGCCTGCCTGTGGATCGGGCATTTGCGGTGAAGGGTTTCGGTGCAGTGGTCACGGGAACACTGGTTGCCGGCGCGGTGCGGCCGGAGCAGGAAGTGGAACTGCATCCGCAAGGCATGCGAGTTCGTGTGCGCGGGGTGCAGGTGCATGGCAAGCCTGCCACCAAGGCTGTGGCGGGGCAGCGCACGGCGATTAATCTCGGTGGAGTGGATCACGGGGAGATTCATCGCGGGATGACGCTTTCCGAAGCAGGTGTTTTTCGCGATACAAAATCAGTCGATTGTGTTTTGGACCTGTTGGACTCAGCGAAGCCGCTGAAGCATCGCGCTCCGGTGCACTTTCACGCAGGTACCGCGGAGATTGAAGCGGAAGTCCGATTGATGGACCGTGCCGTGTTGAAGCCTGGTGAGCGCGCATATGCCCGGCTTGTGCTCCGCGAGCCCACGCTACTGCTTCCTGGCGATCGATTCATCCTGCGCATGTTCTCGCCGGTGATCACCATCGCCGGTGGCCAAGCGCTCGACGCCGCACCACCACGCAAGCTGAAGGGCGGTGAAGTCCGGCTGAAGGTCCTGGAACAAGGCACTGCCATCGATCGCGTGCGGCTGTTGTTGAGCGAATCCGCGTGCGGCATGAGCATGGCCAGTCTCGTTGCGCGAACCGGCCTCACCACTCGCGACCTCACCGCGTCGATTGCGGCTTGCGATGCGATGTGGATCGAGGCGCAGCAATGGGCCGTCAGCAAGCAGTGGATTTCGCGTTCCCAGCAGAGAACGAAGGAAGTGCTTGCCGCGTTTCACAAACAGAATCCGCTGCAACCAGGGTTGAGCCGCGAGGAACTGCGCAGCCGCGAGTTCGCGAGGGCGCCGGCGTTTCTTGTGGAAGCCCTATGGAAGTCGGCGCCGGGCATCACGATGGATGGTGAAGTGCTCCGGCTTTCCAGCCACAAACTCGCACTGAAGGGCGACGAGGAGCAGGCGCTGAAGAAGATCGAGGATGCCTTCCAGCATGCGGGCCTCACGGTGCCGGCGGCGCAGGACGTGCTGAAGTCCTGCGGTGTGGATGCGGTGCGTGCGCGGAGTCTCTTGCAGATTCTCCTGCGCGAGAAGCGAGTGGTGAAGGTGAGTGAAGACCTGCTGTTTCACCCTTCCGCCATCGCGCTGCTTCGCGAAACGTTGGCGGCGCACAAGGGGCAGCGCTTCAGCGTACCCGAGTTCAAGGAGTGGACCGGGGTGTCGCGCAAGTATGCGATTCCACTGTTGGAGTATTTGGATCGCGAGCGTGCGACACGGCGCGAAGGCGATGTACGAGTGGTGCTGTGATGTGGTGGAATACGAAGATCGAAGGCTTACCGCAATGAGACGACGCCGTTTGCTGCATGCGATGACACTGCTGCCCGTGGCTCCCGCAGCCGCGCAGTACAACTCGCAAAACGCCTCCTCCGACGAGATGCCGAAGTTGCGCGAAACCGGTGGCGATGCCGTGGCGCAGGGAAGGACGCGGCTGCTCACGCCGCTCCAACTGGCGACGTTCCGCAATCTCGCGAATATCCTGGTGCCCAAGGCAGACGATCGTCCCGGCGCCGTGGAAGCGGGCGCAGTGGAGTTTCTCGATTTCCTGCTGTCGCAGTCCGCTTCCGAACGCAAGATCCTCTTCCAGCAGGGTCTCAACGCGCTTCACGGCGAATCGCAGAAGCGTCTCGGAAAGCCGTTTGCCGAATTGACTCCCGCCGAAGCGAAGCAGTTCCTTGAGCCGTTGTCGCGTCCTTGGAGCTATCACGCTGCGAAAGATCCGCAGGAGCGCTTTCTACGCGAAGCGAAGGAGGATCTGCTTCAGGCAACAGCGAACTCCCGCCCGTTCGCCGAAGCGATGTCGAAGCGTTCCCGCTCCGCGGGTGGGATGGGCGCTTACTGGCTGCCTCTCGACTGAGCGCAGCCGGCAGAAGGAACTCCCGTGAAGACCTACGACGTATTGATTATCGGCTCCGGAGCAGGCGGCGGCATGGCCGCATGGGTGCTGGCCCGCAATGGCGCCGACTGTCTGATGCTCGACGCCGGCCCGCTCATCGACTACGACAAGCAACGTGTGATGAAGCCCGTGTACGAACTGCCCTATCGCGGCTTCAACAAGCCGGGACGCTTTCCGCACATCACGCAAGCCTCCGAGTTTGACGCGAACCTGTGGATTGACGAGAAGCAGAATCCGTATTCCTATCCGCCAGGCGATCCCTACTACTGGGTGCGCATCCGCGCCGTCGGCGGCAAGACGCTGCGATGGGGACGGGCATCGTGGCGGCTCAGCGACTATGAGTTCAAGGGCAAGGATCATGATGGCTATGGTGAGAACTGGCCCGTGTCGCTGGCCGATCTCGCGCCCTTCTACGACCGTGTGGAGCCGATGTTTCGTGTCAGCGGGCGCAACGAAGGATTGCCGCAGCTTCCCGATGGCAAGCTGATTCCGGACGAGTCGCGCGATTCGCTCAGTGTTCAGCGCTTCATTGCCGCCTGCAAGAAACACGA
>JAEUQE010000264.1 GCA_016789785.1 Bryobacterales bacterium | reverse complement strand
CAACTTGCGCAGAACACCGAAGCCATCCATTCCCGGAAGCCCGACGTCGAGCACGGTACTATCCGCGTCGCCTGCGAGCGCGGCTCGCAAACCGGTGTGGCCGTCGTGCGCGAAGGAGGCGGTGAATCCTTCGCGCTCCAGCAGTTGACGGAGCAGGTCACACAATTCGGCATCGTCGTCGATGATGAGCACGTGCACGGCATCAATGTAACACGCGTCCGCCGCGCTGTTCGTAAATGTTCGTAAAGGTGGCGCGGCCGTGCTCGGGCATGCACTCGCTCGATCGCATCCAACCGCGTCATAATCGAACTCATGCTTCGATGCGTGTTGCTGATCCTCCTCGCGGCGCAATGGGCGCTCGCGCAAAAGACCACGATCTTTCTGATCACGGATGCGGAGGGCGTCGGTGGTGTTTGCCGGCAGGAGCAAACCGAGCCCAAGGATCCCGAGATGCGCCAATTGCTCACAGGCGAGATCAATGCCGCGGTGGATGGCTTCCTTGCGGGCGGTGCCGATGAAGTGATCGTCTGGGACGGCCACGACGGCAGCCAGACGCTCTCCACGTTGACCATTCATCCGAAGGCGAAGCTCGTCATGGGCGGGCTCGGCGCATCGATGCTGATGGAGCGGAAGTTCTCCGCCGTTGCTTACGTCGGCCAGCACAGCAAGGCCAACATCCGCGGCGGCATCATGGCCCACAGCTACAGTTCGCTGGGCATTCAGAACATGTTGCTCAACGGCAAGCCAGTTGGCGAGATCGATGTGATTGCGGCGATGGCGGGCCACTTCGGAACCCCCGTGATCATGCTCAGTGGAGATCAGGCAGCGGCTGATGAGTTGAAAGAGATCGTGCCTTCGGCGGAGATGGCCGTGGTGAAGGAAGGCATCGGGCGCTATACATGCATCAGCCTGTCGGCGGAGTCGGCGAAAACTCTGATTCGCGACGCGGCAAGACGCAGCATCGCGAAGATTCGCACGACGAAGCCTTACGTGGTGCCGAGGCCAGTGACGCTGCAAGTGGAGTACACCACGCGCAACTCCCTGCCGATCGACGCGCAGTTTCGCACTGGCGCGGAGGTCTTGGACGACCGCACCATTCGCTTCAAGGGCAACGATATTCTCGAAGCGTGGCGACTCTACCGCTCGCGATAATGGAGTAATGAAGCACTTCTGCACAGCGGGGCCTGTCCAGGCGGACATCCACTATGTCCTGCCGCCGCTCGAACGTGTCAACCGCGAGGAGATCCTCGGGCTGGTTGAGGCGAGAAAGTACTTCACCCTCCATGCTCCACGCCAGACGGGTAAGACCTCCGTGCTTCTAGCGCTGGTTGACGATCTCAACGCCAGCGGCCGCTATCGTGCGTTGTATATCAACGTGGAAGCCGCTCAAGCTGCCCGCGAAGACTATGTCGAAGCGAATCGCATCATCGTGTCTTTGCTCACCCGAGAAGCCCGGCGAGTCTATCCCAATGATTCCTTCGCGGAAGCCGAACCCTCCCAGTCCGCTCCTGGCGATCTGCTCGGACACATGCTCGCCCAGTGGACATCCCGGAGTGCGCTGCCGACTTGCCTACTGATCGACGAGATCGACGCGCTGATCGGGGACTCACTGCTTTCTGTGCTCCGGCAACTCCGTGCGGGATACGTGAACCGCCCGCTCGCTTTTCCTCAATGTGTTGTCCTCTGCGGCGTCCGCGACATCCGCGACTACCGCATTCACGGCACAAAAGAAGTGATCACCGGAGGAAGCGCCTTCAACATCAAGGCTGAGTCGATCCGGCTACGCGACTTCTCGACCGGTGAGATTCGTGCGCTCTATCAGCAGCACACTGCCGAGACGGGTCAGGTTTTCGATGAAGCAGTCTACCCCCTGGTGTGGGAACTCACGCAGGGCCAACCGTGGCTCGTCAACGCACTTGCGTTTGAAGCTTGCTTCAAGTTGCAAAAGGACCGGGCGAAGCCCATTTCCACGGATGTAATCAATGAGGCCCGAGAGAAGCTCATCCTCGATCGCGTGACGCACCTTGACCAACTGGCCGACAAGCTGAAAGAGCCTCGCGTCCGCCGCGTGATTCAGCCGATTCTCAACGGTGATGAGCGCTTCGATAGCAGCTTCAGCGAGGATGACGATCTGCAGTACGTCGTCGATCTCGGGCTGGTGCGGCGCGGCCGAAACGGGCTTGAGATCGCGAATGCGATCTACCGCGAAGTGATCCCGCGCCAGTTGACCTACATCACGCAAATTGAGATGGAAAGCCGCGAACGAACGGCATGGTACGTCGCGCCGTCTGGCAAGTTGGACATCGCGAAACTGATCGCTTCCTTCCAGCAGTTCTTTCGCGAGAACTCTGAGATCTGGCTCGAACGCTATCAATACCGAGAAGCCGGGCCGCAGTTACTGTTGCAGGCGTTTCTTCAGCGCATCGTGAACGGCGGAGGACGCATTGAGCGCGAGTATGCGCTCGGCCGCAAGCGTACCGATCTGCTGATCGTGTGGAATCATCCGGGCGGGGTGCAGCGAGCAGTGATCGAGATCAAACTGTTGCGCGGGTCGATCGAGAAGACAATTGCCGAAGGTTCGGAGCAAACCGCGGAATACGTGGACCGCAGTGGCGCCGAAGAAGGTCATCTCATCATCTTCAATCGCGACGATCGCGCGTCGTGGGATGAGAAGGTGTTTCGGCGTGAGGCTGCAACAGCCGCCGGGCCCTCCATCACAATCTGGGGTATGTAGACGGCTACAACTCGGCCAGCCGCTTGTCCGTGTCTCCGAACCGTTCGAGCTTCACACCCATACGGTCCATCAGCGACAGATACAGACTGCATGCACGCCGGTTGTCATCGCCTTTGTCCATGTAGTCGAGCACGCGGCCCGTCTTCAAGGTACCGTTGGCGCGCCCTGCGAGCACGAACGGCATCTGTTCGGCGGAATGCGCATCACCATCGAACAGATTCGATGCCAGCATCAACATGCAGCTATCCAACATCGTCTGCCCGCCTTCCTCGATCTGCTTCATGCGATCGAGAAGATAAGCGAATTGGTCGACGTGATACTGGTTGGTCTTGAGGTACATCGCCTCAGCCTCCGCCGCCTTGCCGTTGTGCGTAAGGTCGAGATGCAGACTCCCTTTCACACCTGGAACGAACTTGAAGTTCATTTGCGACAGGTCGTTGTTGAGCATCAGCGTCGCGATGCGTGTCTTGTCCATCTGGAACGCCAGCACCACCAGATCGAGCATCAGCTTCATGTGGTCAGGAACGTTTTGCGGAAGATTCTCTCCCGGCCGCGCCATATTCGGCTTCTGCAAAGTGGGGCGCCAACCCTCCAGCCGTTCTTCTTTCGACGCGCGTTCAATGCGCTTCTCAATGTCGCGAATCGACTCCATGTATTCATCGAGCTTGCGGCGGTCATTGCGGCTGATCTTCGGACGCAGATCATGCGATTCGCGCAACACTTCGTCGAGAATGCTCCGGTCCAATTGCCGGCCGGATCCATCGCCCACTAGCAAATCGAACGCGCGCGCGGGGTAGATCTCCTTGGTCGCCGGCTTGTTCGGCGCCGCCCAGGAAATACACGAGCCGTAGATCATGGACAGTCCGTCTTCCAGGCGCAACTCGTTCGGCTCAATGCCGAGCACCAGGGACGGTACGGCGGTCTGTCCCCCGATCTCGCGCGCAAGCACTTGATCGAACGTGGTACCTACCTTGATCACCGCGGGATCCAGGCTCACCGTGGCGCCTGAGAGCATGTTCGCCATACGCCCCAAATGCGGGCTTGAAGATGCCAGTGCCTGTTGGTTGTAGAGCCCGCGAAGGAAGATGATGTCTTCCCGATGACGCGCCAGCGGCGACGGTCCCGGGCCGAGATCCATGGACGCGCCTTGCCCCTTCGCCCACCAATGCGCCGGCTCCACGCCGTTCGAAAAATAGACCAGGCCATACCGCACTGGCGGCCTGTTCAACGCAGCTTTCGCGGCAGGCTTCTTTTCTTCGGCGCCGAAGACCGGCAGCGATTCCATCCAGGGCAGTGCGAGCGCAACACCCGTGCCTCGCAGGAAATTTCTGCGGGAACGCTTCTGTGGAGATACTTGCTTTCGAGGCGTCATCGGATTCATCTATCGTCCACCTTGCTTGTTCAACGTTGCGGTTTCCATGGTGCGCGATCGAGGTTTGGATTCGATTCGCGAAGCACTCTGACTGGTTGGCGCGGAGGATTCTTCCACCTCGCGACGGTTGCGGAACTGCTTGCTTGCGGCGATCTCCGTCAGCCATCGCGACATGTTCGCATCACCGCCCGCTTTCAACAATTCATCCACCAGCGGCTGATCCGACGCCAGGATGGTGCGGCCCAACGCATAGCCAATCAGCTTCTGCGCGAAGTTGCGAAGGACTTGTTGTTCCTGCGCCTTCATGTAGGCAATCAGCCCATCCACGCCATCGATCTTCGTGCCGGCGGCGAGCTCGCTTGAATCGTGAATCGGCTTGCCATCGGGATAGGTTTCGCGCCAGCGTCCTACGGGATCGTAACGCTCCAGGGGGAAGCCCAACGGATCGATCCGCGAATGGCACCCTGCACAACGCACGTTGCGCTGATGCACCGCCAACCGCTCGCGCACGGTCATCTCGCCGAATTGTTTGTCATCGGCGGGAATCGATCCGGCGTCGGCGGGAGGAGGCGGCGTCGGCGTACCCAGAATGCGGCGCAGAATCCAATCGCCGCGCTTTACCGGGCTGGTGCGAAGTGGCGCCGAGGTCACCGTCATCACCGCACCCAGTCGCAAGAGTCCTCCGCGATGGAACTGATTCATGCCTTCCACCAATTCCGGGGCGCCCGCGGACTTGATCTCTTTTGGAATCCCGTAGTGCTTAGCGAGCTTATTGTTGAGGAATGTATAGTCGGCAAAGAGAATGTCGCGCACGGGTTTGTCTTTGCGCAACACATGCTCGAAGAACGAGACGGCTTCGTCATACATCGCCGACTTCAGGTCATCCGTGAACTCCGGAAACCTCCCCGTATCTACGCCGCGATACTCGTCGAAGCGATAGAAGCCCAACCACTGCCCGAAGAACTCCGTCGACATGCGCCGCGCCTTCTCACCGGAAAGCATGCGCTTCACTTGTTTGGCGAGTTGCGCTGTTTGATTCAATTCACCCGCCGCGGCAGCGCGCATCAGTTCTTCATCCGGCATGGAAGACCATAGAAAGTAGCTCAGCCGGCTTGCGAGTTCCGTACCGCTCAACGGCTTCACACCTGTTGGTTCGGAAGGCTGCTCCAACCGGTAGAGAAACGCGGGCGCCACCAGCACACGCGAAAGCAGTGCTCGCATTGCCTTGTCGTGATCCAGCTTCTGGCCTTCGCGCGACTTCACATAAAACGCCCGCAACCGGTCCTTCTCAGCGGGCGTCAGGGGCCGACGCCATGCGCGTGCCGCGAGACGAATCGCATCTTCCACATGGCCCGGCTGCGCGCCCTGACGTGCCGCGACCATCGCATCGTACTCGGCACGCAGAGCCCTCACGTACTTGCGCGGTTCTTCCGGCATCGCTTCCATCTCCGCACTCTGCAAATCGGCGATGCCTTTGTCCTTCACGTTGAGCTTGAACTTCTGCGCGACGAAATCGAGGAATGCGTCGTGATACTCAAATGACGTCAGCAGGTCGATCCACGCGTGATCCAGCTTGCGCCGTGTCTCATCATCCAGCATCTTCTCGACAAGGAAACGATCCTCGCGGTAGTACTTGAGCTTCGTGTGATAGTGATCGCGCTCCGGCTGATTGTAGGTGTTGTTGAAGGGAGCCGGGATGGGGTCCTTGTCCGATGGCGTTGGCTCGCCATGCGAGATCTGCGGAAGCGCCGCGGCAAATGCGAGCACACCGGCCTTCCATTGGCGGAACCCCGGGCTGTTTGTTTTCGCAAGCAACACCGATACTGGCCGGCCCTTGGAAAGCTCCGGCTCATCGGACAACGTGCAGCGCTGCACGGCATCACCGGCGCCGCCATCGAGCATCTGCAACTGAACTTGCAGTTCCACCGCGCCTGTTCCTTCGGGCACCGCGACATCCACATGAATCACACCGTCGCCGAGCGTCGCGAAGTCTGTTGCAGCCAGCGAAGATCCGTCCGGCAGCTTGCCGAAGTTCAGCCGCTTGCGTGTTTCTTCATCCGCGGCCGCGTGCAGCGCGACACGGTCGCCAAACCGCCGGTTGGCGGCGCCGAATCGCACGCCTGCGTTTTTCCAAACCACGACGGGCTTGTCCTTGGAATGTGGATTCACGGAAGCAGTCGAGAGGTAGAATCGCGCCGCCTGCTTCCCCCGGCCACGAACGAAGAACCGCAGCGAGCCAGAGGATTGCGCCTCAATCGACGCTTCCGTCAACACCAGCGCGCGCTCATCGCCCTGTCCACCCTCGGCCGCCGCACCTGCGCCGAACAACCAGCGTGGCCACTCGATGAGAAACTTCTGAATCCCCCTGGCGCCTTCCATGGCTTTCGCCGGCGCGCCGTCAGTACCGGGAGCCGGCAGCGCGCGCCACTTCGCGACGACGTCCGATGTGGGATACGCAGCCGAAGGCTGATTCAACACCTGCCAGATATGATCGAGGAAACGCTCGGTGAGCCCTTCGCGCCGGGCCAGCGCAGCAAGAGTAAGATCCGGCTCGCCCAACGCCTTGCGATGCTGATAGCGCCACGCCGCATACAACGCCTTGCTGTAGCGGTCGAGCCCATAGGGCTTGCCGCCTTCGCCGGACGCCGCGCGGAACCCGTACTTGCGATAGATGGCCTGAATGCGATCCACCGCGGAGAGTTCCAATCCGCTCTTGCCAGGGTCGATGAAGAACTCGAGGGGCCCCGCGCCAATGACGGCATGGTCCGCGATTCTCTTGGCCGAACGGAGATAGCGCTCCACCGTTGCGTCCTGCATGAACTGCGTGTCGCCATAGTTGGTGAAGCCTTCTCCACCCACCGTGTCCGCCGACGCATCGTTGCCAAGCTTCAGATCCAGTCCGGTGAGGTCGCGCACCGTGTAGCCATACTCGGCGCTTGTCAACTGACGCACCGTGACGCGTCCCGGATCGCCCGCATTCTGCCGCGCGTACTCGCGAAGCTTCATTCGAATCCACGTGGCTGCCGACCCTCGCTCCGCATCGCCGGGCTGAGGCAGACCCTTCGGCGGCATGCGC
Organism: Bryobacterales bacterium; assembly: GCA_016789785.1. The sequence continues at coordinate 3,948 of JAEUQE010000264.1, read as the reverse complement.
TTCGCCTCCAGAACATCGATCACTTTTTCCCAGTGCTGAAAGTTCTGGCCAACGCCATTCGCCGTCATCGCGGCGGGAGTGGTGAGATGCTCCAGATTGATGCCGCCCGCAGCGCTCTTGCCATGGCACTGCGTGCAGTATTGCTTGAAAGCCGCCGTGGGCGCGGTGCTCGCTGGGGCAGCAAGCCCGGTGACGCTCGTGCCGGACGTCAACAGGAGCGCCGCGATTACGCCGGGAGCCGCGGCGAACGCGGCGCGAGAACTTCGCTCACGTGGAAGTTGCATGTTCTTTATTGATGCGATGGCAAACCCAGAAACCGGCCTACCCAGAGTTTGATGACCGGCTGCGAACGATACTCGGAAACCCCGAGTTTATCACCAAATGGAAGGGCGTTGACGCACCTTGGAGGGTTACTGCGCGACGCGTCCGAATGCGCGGATCAGCGGACTGCAATCAGCGGCTTCAGGTCGGGTGCGGGCTCTTTCGCCGATCCCGCCGGCACGTCCAAAGTCACTTCAATGTTCCTGCAGCTTGCTTCCGAACAAGCCTGTCCGCGCACGGTCACCTGACCAGCTTTCGGAGCCTTCACCTTCGCAACGAATTGCGCCTGTGTGTCGAAGCCCCAGGTGTACCAAAGCAGATCCGGTTTGGAGAAATCCTTTGGCGCTGACTGAAGCCATGGCCCGGTGACCTCAATGCCTTCACCGCTGATCTGCGTCGGTTTGTCCACGCCGAGCGCCTTCTTGCCGCCGAGTTTCTCGGCCGCGCGCTTGTCGTTATCCATCGAGTTGGTGTGCCAGCCGGGCTCATGCTTCGCTTCGACAAGGAGGTACTCGCCGGCAAGCTTTGCCCGATAGGTGACGCAGAGAGCCGTATCCTGGCGCACCTCCACGGGTTTGCTCCATTGTCCCGCCGTTGCGCTGATTGCGCCGGCCATCAGGCTGATCCAAAGCGTTCTCTTCATTTGCGGAAACTCATGCGAAACGTCTTCAGCGGCATCTCCAACTTCTTCGTACCGCGCAACACCTTCAGTGTGACACTCTCTCCCGCCGACTTACGCAATCGGATGTAGAGATCGGCCGTATGCGCATCCGGATCCGTCTCCACGCTATCCACGGCATACACCACATCGCCGAGCTTCAATTGATGGCTCTTCATCATCTCGGCCAGCGTGTCCACGTGTGTCACTTCACTGGCGAAACCGTCGGGCTTCAATCCACGCGCCTTCTTATCCGCCTCGCTCAAGGGCTTGGAATCGAAGTACACGCGCGGATCCACGGTCAACTGGCGGTAGCGGATCTCGGTAAGCCACCAACGCCCTGAAAGCGCGATGGTGAGATCCACGCTCTTGCCCGCGCGGTCCACCGTGGCGGCGACAGTTTTCGCGGCGCGGGGAAGTTTGTCGTAGTTGTACTGCAGATCAGCGAACGTGTGAACGCGCACGCCATTCCAATGCGTGATCTCGTCACCGGCCTGCATGCCTGCCTGCGCCGCGGCGTCCTTCGCTTCTTTCACGAACAGCCCCTTCGGCACCTCCAGAAACACACCGATGGTTTTCAAATCGGGCGACCGGAACATGTGCATCAGCTTGTCGAGCGTTCCGTCTTTCTCTCGATGTTGATTCTGAAAGTCGCCGACAAGATGGCACTCCACGCATTGCCCTCGCGCGAAGGTGCGCTCCACCAGCAAGGGATAATCACGCGCCGACATCGGCTTTGGACGTTCCGTTTTCGCGAGTTTGCCCGCCTTGTATTGCTCATGCAACTCGAGGCCTTTTTTCAACGCCGCTTCCAGACTCGACAGATTCAGATACGTATCCGGCGACTGCCCATCACGCCCGCCATAGCGCATGTAGATCTGCTCATCGGCGTTCATCACGAAGAAGTAGAGCGTGTTGTAGCGGTCATAATCGAACAGACCAAGATCCACATCATCCAGACGGACGATCCTCACGGTCACATACTGCGAAAGCAGTTGGCCTCTCGGCGACGAACGCGGTGACAGCACAACCTGTGCGTCAAACATGCGTCCGGCCGTTCAAGGCTCGCAGCGGTATTCGAGGAAGATCGGCTTACCGGTCTCCTTCGAAATGCGCAACGCCTCCTTGTAATTGTCGATCCAATGCAGACCTTCCTCCTGCGCCCTTAACGAACCGCAGGCGCCAAACAGCGCAACCATCGCTACCACTCGTATCAGCATGTTTGAGATCCGGAATGAACGTACGCAAGATAGGGCGACCGGCGAATCGCCAGGGTTACAATTCCACGCATTGTGCCTCTACGCATCGTACCGCTTCCATCTATTCCGTATAGCGCCGGAAGATGCTCTCCGCCGTCCACTCGGGACGCTGGGGCTCATTGCCGATCGCAATCGCAATTTCAGCCATCACACGGTTGAATTGGGCCGCGGCCTCGCGATCCACAGGTTGACTCAGATCATCACTCAGCGCATGGTAGCGCTCCTTCAGCCAACCTTGAAATGTCTTCTCCTCGGCACTGCCCGGCACATAGCCGAACTTGAACGCAAGCGCAGGAATGCCGCGCCGGATGAAGCTGTACTGATCGCTGCGGATGAATGAATTGCGCGATGGTTGAGGATCGCGCATGGCCACCAGACCGTGCTTCTCAATCGCCTGCCGCGCGGTGTCGCCCATGGTCGACTCATCCATGCCATACACAATCAGCCGCTTCAACGGAAACAGTGGCAGGAACATATCGAAGTTGAGATCGCCAATGATGGCGCCTTTCGGCACCGGCGGCGCGTGCACCATGTGTTGCGACCCGAGCAGACCCTTCTCCTCACCTGTCACCGCGACGAACAGCACGGATCGCTCAGTAGGCTTCTTGCGCAACACGCGTGCGATCTCGATGAGTGAAGCGATTCCCGAAGCGTTGTCCATTGCACCGTTGAACACCGTGTCCGCCGCACCTACCGCACGCGCTGTGCCGACATGATCCAGGTGCGCGGAGATCACCAGATATTCGTTCTTCCTTTCGGGATGACGTCCCTGTAGAATGCCGGCCACATTGTCCGACTCAAGTTCCGTATTGACCAGCTTCGTCCTGGTGCGCACGCGCACCTTCAGGTCGAACTTCGGCAGAGGCTTGCCCGCCGCCACCAATTCGAGCAACTCCTGCATGGTGTGCCCCGTGCCCGCGAAGAAACGGTCCGCCGTGCGCTCAGGATGAATGGCGAAGTTCATCCGTGGACGGTCCACCGGCAAGTCGGAAAGCCGCATCGACGGCATCAGCCGCGCGGCGCTTGCACGGGCCCACGGCAGTTCGGAAGTCCGCGGATTGCTGATGGTCGCGATCCCCACCGCACCCAGCGCCTTCATTCGCTTCCAGCGCTCGTCGGCAGATTGATAGTGCGACATCAACGCCGCTGGCAAGTCTTTCGGCCCTCCGGTGAGATACACGACCAGCTTGCCCTTTACGTCCAGACCACGAAACTCATCGAAATCGCGCTCCGGCACGGTGAAGCCATAGCCCGCGAACACCGCCGCCAGTTCCAACTCTTCGGCGAGATCAGCGCGAAGGCTGAAGTACGCATCGGTACCGAGCGTAAGCTTCTGCCACTCGCCATTCACTTGAATCTCAATGCTGCTTGCGCTTTCATCAATGCGCTGCGAGCGGAGTTTCACGGGCTGCAGGTAACCGTTCGATCCCACGGGCTTCAGACCCGCGCGTTCGAACTCGGCGGCGACATATCGCGCCGCAGTCTTGTGTCCCTCGCTGCCGGTCTCGCGGCCTTGCAGCTTGTCGTCCGCCAAAAACTCGACATGGGACCACCATCGTTTGGCAGCTTTGCTCTCTCCGTGAAGAGAGGCCGCCGAAACAATGCACAGCAGAAATGTCTTGATCATTGCGCAGTCAGCTCAAAAGCCTTTCGTGCCGCTTCGATCTGGCGCGCGTGGTTCTCCACATGATTCGCATGCGTGCGAATCGT
>JAEUQE010000263.1 GCA_016789785.1 Bryobacterales bacterium | reverse complement strand
CTCGGCAAGGTGATGGGCGCGGATATCAGCGAAGCGGATCGCAATCTCATTCTCGGCGGCAACCTGAAACGGATGATGATGCCGGTGCTTCAGCGCAAAGGTATTCGCGTATGAGCGGTGCGATCATTGATACCAATGTGACAACCGGCGCCTGGCCCTTTCGAAGGTTTCCCGGAGACACGCCGTCTGATCTTGTGGCACGACTCAAGCGGCGTGGTGTGACGCAGGCATGGACGGGCAGCTTCGAAGGCGTGTTCCATCGGGATCTGAGCGCCGCGAACGCACGGCTCGCGCGAATCTGCGAGGCCACCGGCGCGGGCATGCTGATCCCGTTCGGCAGTGTCAACCCGTGTGCGCCGGGATGGCGGGAGGATCTTCGACGCTGCCACGAGTTGCATCGCATGCCTGGAATCCGGCTGCATCCCAATTATCACGGTTACGCGCTCGACCATCCGGAGGTTCTTCCGCTGTTGCGGGAGGCACGCGTACGCAAACTCATCGTGCAGATCGCGATTCAGCTTGAAGATGAGCGAACGCAGCATCCTCTGATGCGTGTTGCTCCAGTGGACCCGGCGCCGCTTGCGAGCCTGGCCGCGCAGGTGCCGGATCTGCGTATGGTGATCCTCAACCGGGCCCGCGTTCCCGCCGGCCCGGATCTGAAACGCTTGGCGGGAGCGTCGCAGGTGTACTTCGATCTCGCAATGATCGAGGGTGCGGGTTGCGCTCGCATGTTGGTGGAAACCGTTGGCATCGACCGTGTGGTGTTCGGCTCTCACTCCCCATTTCAGTACTTTGAATCCGCACTGTTGAAGCTGAAGGAGTCAGACATCGCGGGCGACGATGAGATGGCGATTGTCAACGGCAACGCGGCGCGACTCCTCACGCCGTAGCTTCCCGTTGGCGGGAACAAGCCGGCTGAAGCCGCCGTCTAATCTTGCGAAGGGGGATTTATGTTGCCCCGCGGATTCTTCGCGATTCTACTTTCTTGCGCGGCGCTTGACTCAGCCGACGCTTCCAGACTCAACAAGAGAGCAGGCGAACTTCTCGAATCGGCACATGGTGCCATTGGGGGGACGCAGCCGGAGTTCCAGCCGGGTGCTCTGCTTCAACTCGCGATTGTGGAGAGCCACCGTGACCGAAGCAAATCGGTGGAACTCTTTGATCAGGCGATTGCATGCGCCGCGGCCTTGCCTCAGCGGGAGAACCTGCGAACCCGTTTTCTTGCATTGACGATCGCCGCACTGGCACGCGTGGATGTGGAACGTGCGATCGAAAAACTGAATATCTTGCCGGAAGCGCCGGCGGGACAGCCCGATCCGCGCGTCGATCCGATTCAGCAGATCGTTGCCATCCTGCTTGAGAAGTCGCGGAAGAATCCAGACCGGGCCATTGAGCTTGTCCAGCAATTCGGGTTATCCGGCGTGTTCCCCTACCGGGCAGCCGTGAGCGTGATCAAGGTCATGCCCGAAGATGATCCACGTCGCGCCATGCTGCTTTCGTTGGCCCAATCGGCGTTTGTGCAACGGCCCGACATCGACGAGTTCGAAAGCTTCGTGCGCGGGTTACGTCCTGGACGTCCGGTGGCGATGACGCAAGCACAATTTGACTCCGGAGTCCGCGCGATGGTGCGTTCGGCCATGGAGGGTAAAGGGATTGTATTCCGCCGCACTCAAACGATTACAACGTCCGCGGGTACGGTTTCTCTTGGCGATCCGCGCGACGTTGTCCTATTTAACCTGGTCGACCTCGCGATGGAGGTTGAGCCGGATTTAGTAACTCGAATGATGGAAGACCGTCCAGCCCTGCGCGAGGCTGTAAGGCACTTTCCCAAGGGCAAGGCGTCCCTGGACAAAGGAGAAGGAGTGACGACTTCCGGAACTGTACCGGCTGACGGAGAGAAATCGAGCCCGGCGGAACAGGCGAGGGCCCGCCGCCTGGTGATGGAAACGGCTTACTTTCAGGAAGTGATGACGTGGTACGTGAAGGATCCGATGCGGGCGATTGAGGCTGCCCGGAAGATCCCGACGGCGATTCTCAAGGTAAGAGCCATTGTCACGATTGCCATGAATCAGAAAGCGGAAGAGGTGCAAGCGGCGCGAAAAGTGCTGGACGCATGCGTGAAGGCCCTGGAAGAGGTGACTCCGGCGGGGAACCGCGCCCGTGGCTGGGCATCTCTTGCATCCGCGGCGCTACGGTATCAGGATCGTGAGCTTGGCTTGAAACTGCTGGAGCGTGGACTTGTGGACGCACGTGAACTCTATAAGACAGACGCGGACCCCGATCAGCCGAACCTCGCCCCTCGTGTGTTCTGGCCATCGGCGGCGGCGTTCCGGTCACTGTTCTATCAGGCCGCGAAGCTGCACCAGGACGAAGCAGAAGTGCTTCTGGAGCGGTGCCCTGATGCCGATATCCGCGTGCTGGGCCAGATCGAAATCGCAGCCGCTTGGCTTGGCGTAACTCCTGTCCCTGCAACGATTCAAGTGTTCCGTGGGAAGTAAGTTCTATCTGTACCGTGAAGCTCATAGTCTACCAAAGAGCTGGTACGGACAGTACTTACCTAAGGCGGATTCCAAGGTCAATAAGGTCTTTCGCCGGGTCGCCCGGCGGCCCGATCGCTGATAATGTCAAACCATCGGCGAAGAAATCACAGGAAGATGACTATGGTACAAACACCGATCAGTAACTGGGCGATCGAAGTGCTGGTGAAAGGCCTCACGAAAAACCGTTTCTCGGCGGACGAGTTACGGGACATTCTCCACAAGCTCTCACCGAGCGATCGCAGCCGGTTGTTTGTTGAACTGGACCGCGTCATGAAGCAGAACTGAGGCTCCCGGCGGTCGCACGGCTCATCTGTCGTCCGCTGGCTGTGAATACTCCGCCAGGCGGATTCCCTTCAACTCGATGGTCCTTGCAGCCGAACCGATCGGGTCCATCACGTGGATGATCAGGTCCTTCGCCCGATCGGCTTGCGTGGAGGAGACCGGCCCCTGGAACAGGTTCGCGCGAAGGCGCTGCACCACTCCCGGTTCCGGCGAGAACCGGATTGGAGCGAGACTGCCTTCGTGGCGCAGCACCTGGGGCATTCCCGGAGTATCCAGGAAAGCCTCCACCATGGGCTTGATCTCGAAAGGACCCGCGCAGGAAAGCAGAGGCGTCTCCACGAACGTGCTGGTGCACCGGCCCACTCCGTCAATCAAGATCTGGCCGTTTGAGGCCGGTATCTTGTACTGCCGCGGGTTGCCGTAGATGGTGAGCTGCAAGTTGGCCCGGATCGTGGTTTCACTCTCCCGCCGCCGGTCGTGAAAGTCATTTCGCATTGGAACCGTCAGCCAATAACTTCCCGCGGTGCGCTGCAAATAGGTCACCGTATAGGGTAGGGGGTGCATAACTTCTCCGCCGGATTCCACGTGGGCATGTCCCAGGCCTTCAATCCGCCATCCATCCGGCAAACCGCTCGGCGCCAGCGGGATGGCCCGGTAATTTGAGTAACGGAACATACCGCGGGGAGCTTCGGGATAGGGCCGGGCTGAGTCCAATGTGAATGTGGGTTGCTGAGACGTCAGCTCCACCTTTGACAATCGATGATTGGTCGCATGCAAGGCCCTGGTTGGTATCAGGCTGAGTGTGGCGAAGAGCAGGATCGCGGCTGCGGCATAGGCGATCCTCGCCCGCCGCGTTTGGCGGGCTGCATACTGCGAGAGCAGAATAGCGGGACCCGCCGTGATCGCCACCACGAATGCGGCTCCAAGCGGAATCCAGGACGTTTGCTGGCCGGTGATCCCACCGCCGCGGGCGCCCAGAAGCATGTTGAGTACAACCGCCGCGAGGAAGGTTGTGATCAGCCCGAGCGCAGCCTGCGCCGTGTTACGAGTAAGTGCGGCCAGCAGCCATGCGGGAATAATCCAAAACGCGGATACCACCACCATGTGCCAAAGTAACCCCGGTAACAGTGAAGCCGAAAAGATCTCCGCCGTGATAAGCTCCGCGAGTCCGCAACAGAACAGAGGAGTAACCACCACCAGCGTAATCGCTGCGAACTTGGCCGCGAACAGATGCCGCCATTCCAGTGGCCGCGCCAGCCAGTACTGCGTGTCGCCGTCCAATCGGTCGGCATGCACCAGACGGAAGACAAAGAAGGCGCACGTCGTCGCCCAGGCCAACCCGAACGCTCCCACCAACGCAAGGATGACATTGCGGCTTGGCAGGGGTGTGTTCGCAACGGCAGTCTGCGTCCACGTGAAGCCAACCGCCGATATCAACACGAGCGCGACCCAGAGCCAGTTCTCCCGGAAATCCTTCCGAAGAATGTGGGTGGCGAGTTTCATGTCAGGCCGCCTCCCTTGCGGCTTTCGCCAGCGTGACGAAGATCGATCGCAGCGGCATCGCACGCACGGCCACTTCGCGCGCTTGCGGGAATACGCGGTTCAGGTCGGCCTGTGTCCGGTCCGGATCCCAGGCAGTTTCCACGAACCGCACCATCGACGGTGCGGCTTCCGTGCGGAGCCACGTGGGCGGCAACTGTGCCGGTAGCACCGCTTGCTCCAATGTGACTTCCACCTCCCGGAAGCGCGCCGCAAGGGCGGGCATCTCTTCGGAAAACTGAAGCCGCCCTTCGTCCAGATAGCCGACATGGCTCGCGAAGTTCTCGATCTCCGCAAGGTCGTGCGAGGAAATCAGCACCGTGCTTTCGCCGGCCTGCGAGAGCAGCGCTTCGGAAAGCTCATCGCGTACCAGTGGATCGAGCCCGCTGAAAGGCTCATCCAGAATCAACAACTCGGGACGATAGGCAAGCGCCGATGCGAGCGCTGCTTTCATGCGAACACCACGCGAACAGTGCCTCAACTTCCGATCCAGCGGCAACCGGAACATGCCCGTCAGTTCGCGTTGCCGCTCCACATCCCAGCCCTGGTAGAAGGGGCGCCAGTAGGCGAGCATTTGCGCCACCGTCATGGCATCGGGCAGTTCCTGGTTCTCCGATACGTAGCCGATCCGCTGATACTCGCGTGGACCGATCCTGCCCGACGGTACGCCAAGTATCTCCGCGTGCCCATGGAAGCCGTGGATCAGGCGCAGAAGGATTTTGAGAGTGGTGGTCTTGCCCGCGCCGTTTGAGCCGATCAGCGCGTAGATGCTGCCGCGCGCGACGCTCAGATCCAGGCCGCTCAGAACCTGGTGACGTCCAAAGCGCATCGCGAGCGATTGCGTCCGAATCACGTCGTTCATCGTTTGCCGTTCCTCCCTTCCAGGCGTGTCCAATGCGATTCCACCGCGTCCAACACATCGCGCAGCGCCAGACCCAGACGCTTGGCTTCCACCACAAGGTGCTCCACTTCCCGATCCAGAAGCTGGCTCCGCTCCGCACGCGACGACGAGGGCGGCTTGGCGGCCACGGCGCCGATGCCCGGACGAATTTCGATCAGCCCTTCCTGCAGCAACTGCTGATGAACCTTGTGCGCGGTATTCGGGTTGATCTTCAGCGCGGCACTCAACGCGCGCACCGAGGGGAACGCGTCACCCGGGCGCAACTGGCCCCCGATGAGCGCCTTCTTCGCCGCGTACACCACCTGCTCATAGAGCGGGATGCCGGGCTGGAACAGGACGCGGAACGGAATCACAGGTGTATTATTACGCGTAGTACACCACAACGCAAGAGAAATCTTCGCTGGCGTTCCAACGCGGATTCTGCCTTGCAGCGCAATCCGCCAACTGGTGTACAAAGGATGCATGCGAACGATGACCCGCCGTCAATGGCTTTCCGCGGCTTCCGCTGCTTCGCTTCCGGTCTTGACTGTGCCCGGAGCGCTGGCTCAGGATCCCGCTCGCAAGACGCGCATCGGATTCATTGGCGTCGGCAGCCGCGGAACGGGTCTGCTCCGCACCACCTTGTCGCTCGGCAATGTCGAAGTGCCCGCGATCTGCGACATCAATGAGGCGCATCTGAAGCGTGCACAGGATCTGGTGGAAAAAGCGGGAGCTCGGCGCCCAGAAGGGTATTCGAGCGGGCCCGAGGACTTCCGCCGTCTGGTGGCGCGCGACGATCTCGACGCCGTAGTGAACGCAGGCCCATGGGAGTGGCACACGCCCATGTCTGTGGCGACCATGAAAGCAGGCAAGTATGCCGCAACGGAGGTGCCCGCCGCGATCAGCGTGGAAGAGTGCTGGGAACTGGTGAACGTTTCCGAGCAGACCGGCATGCCATGCATGATTCTCGAAAACGTGTGTTACTTCCGGAACGTGCTGGCCATACTGGCGATGATTCGCCAGGGGCTACTGGGAGATCTTTCTCACTGCGAAGGCGGCTACCAGCACGACGTGCGCGGTGCGCTCATCTGGCGCGATTCCAACCGCGGAACACCAGGTGAGATCTCGTGGCGCGGTTTGCATATGGCGAACCGCAACGGCAACCTCTATCCCACCCATCCGATCGGGCCAATCGGCTGGTGGCTCGACATCAACCGCGGCGACCGGTTCACTCACCTGGTTTCGATGAGCACTCTCTCGCAGGGCCTCAACGACTATGCCGCGACCCGCTACGGCAAGGATCATCACAATGCGCGCCGCACTTATGCGCAGGGCGATGTGAATACCAGTCTCATTCGCACCGAGCGTGGCCGGACCGTGACCCTCTATTTCGACACGATCTCGCCGCGGCCCTACGACTTGATTCTCCGCGTGCAGGGAACCCGGGGTATCTATTCGGGCACACTCAACAAGGTGTATGTGGAGGGCCGCAGTCCGAAGAAGGATGAGTGGGAGAGTTTTGAGCCCTACGAAAAGGAGTTTGACCATCCATTGTGGAAGCAACTCGGCGCCGAGGCGCAGCGGCATGGTCACGGTGGCGCCGACTACATGGAGATGTATCAGTTTGTGAAGGCGGTAAGGAACCGGACGCAGACTCCGATCGACGTCTACGACACGGCGGCCTGGAGCGCCTTGTTTCCCTTGAGTATCGAATCGGTGGGGAAGGGAAGCGCGCGGGTCGAGTTTCCGGATTTCACCAGAGGGAAGTGGAAAGCACGAAAACCGGTCGATCCCGGAACGTTGTAACTCGACCAGCGTTCGCGTTCCCTCGCTCCCGCGCCGGTGCTCCCCCCTCCTTGCCGCTTGTCGGTGCTTTTAACCGGCTGTGCTGGAAAAGCGGCGACTTGGCGTCGCTGTGCCGAACGGATCGTGGTTACCGGGTCCGCTTTGCTAAACCGATGGCAACTCCGCCAGCGTCCGGTCAATGTCGTCGGGTGAGATGTAGAAATGTGGCGAGACGCGGACCCAGCCCTGTCGCGGGGCGGCGAGGATCCCCTTCTTCTTGAGCTGAGACACGATCACACGCGCGTCGTAGGGCGTACCCTCCGCGTCTGGCTTCTGAAAGCTGACAATGCCGGATCCGGTGGCCGGGGTCCGCTCGACCGCAATCCGATAGCCACGCGCCTCGACGCCTTCCGCGATCCGCCCGGCTAACGAGTGCACGGCTTCGCCAATCCGGTCGACGCCGATCTCGACCAGCAACTCCATCGCCGCCGCCAGTCCAAAACAGCCGATCGTGTTCAGCGTGCCGCACTCGTACCGGCCTGCGTCGGCACGAAGGGTCATATCCCGAGAGGCGTAGTCGGCATATTTCGCGACGTTCGTCCAGCCGAACTCCACCGGCTCGATTTCGTCCAGGCGGTCGCGGCGCACGTACAGCAAGCCGCAACCCTCGGGGCCCAACAGCCATTTGTGCCCGTCCGCCGACAGAGCATCAATATGGCACTCATCCACGGAAAACGGGAACGCGCCGAGGCCTTGAATCGCGTCGAGGAAAAAGAACACCCCCCGCCGGTGGCAGATCTCGCCGATCCTCCGCAGATCGACCCGGTGGCCCGTCAGGTAGTTCACGTAACTGATGGCCAGCAGCCGTGCCCCCCGGCAGGCTTCGTCGATGTGGTCCAACGAGTCGTAGATGGAGAGCCACTCCACGTGGACACCCGTCGCCTCTAAGCGTTTCCATGGGTAAAGGTTGGCTGGAAATTCCTCAAGAAATGCTACAACCTTATCCCCCGCATTCCAGCGCATCCCCAGAGCGACCGTTGCGATGCCCTCCGACGTGTTCTTCGTGATTGCGATTTCGCCTGCCGATGCGTGGATCAGCGCCGCTGCCGCATGGCGGAACCGCTCGTACGCCGCCAGCCACTCGTCGTAGTGGTACGACCCGTGAAGCAGGCAATCCTCGCTGAGACGCGTCATCGCACCCGAGGCTCTTCGGGAAAGTGGCGCGACCGCGGCGTGGTTCAAATACACGTAGCGTTCCGTGACCGGAAACTCATCGCGGTAGAGGCTCCACAGCGGAGTGCTGTTGGCCTCCGAGGCTGGGACCGTCCGAGAAGAAACTTCGAAACCCATTTGATTAAGGATACGTTATATAGGGTGGAAGGGCGGTGAACAGCGGATTAGGGCTTCCCTCAGTTCCTGTTCGGCTCTATAATAAGGTCAAGTTTGCTGGGCCCGGTTGCTGGATGCAGACTGGGAGTTCAGGAGAGAAAAACAGATGATCCGCCTCCGCAAGCTTCAATCTCTTGTGGCCGTCGCGCTTCTGGCGTCAACGGTCGCTGTGGCCAAGGACAAGAAGAAGGATCCGGAAGCGATTGGCGACCGGGATGTCGGCAAGGGGCTCAACTTCTACTCATTGGAGAAGGAGATCGGTCTTGGCAAGGCATTGGCGCAGGACATTGAGCGTCAGGCGAAGATTGTCGACGATCCGGTGATCGCCGAGTACGTCAACCGTGTCGGCCAGAATCTGGTCCGCAACTCCGATGCCAAGGTTCCGTTTACGATCAAGGTCATCGACAGCGAGGAAGTGAACGCCTTCGCACTCCCGGGCGGTTTCTTCTTCGTGAACTCGGGGCTGATTCTACGGGCGGAATCCGAGGCCGAACTTGCCGGCGTAATGGCTCATGAGATCGCGCACGTCGCGGCGCGCCATGGCACGCGGCAGGCGAGCCGGGGACAGTTTGTCAATCTGGCCACCATCCCGCTGATCTTCATGGGCGGTTGGGGCGGCTACGGCGCACGCCAGGCGGCCAGCGTCCTGATCCCCATCGGCTTCCTGTCGTTCTCGCGCGGTTTTGAGGAAGAAGCTGATCTTCTCGGTCTGCAGTACCTCTACAAGACCGGCTACGATCCCACGGCCTTCGTCGACTTCTTCGAGAAGCTGCAGGCGATGGAGAAGCGCAAGCCAGGGACGATGGCTAAGGTTTTTTCCACGCATCCTTTGACCGAGGATCGCATCAAAAACTCGCAGAAGAATATCCAGGAGATTCTGGCCGCAAAGCCCGAATACGTGGTGACGACCAGCGAGTTCGACGAAGTGAAGGCGCGGTTGGCGATGTTGCACAACCGGCGCAAAGTGGACGATAAGGATTTGAACCGCCCGAGACTGCGGAAGACTCCGGGTGGCAGCACGACTCCGGTGGAAGACGGCAAGGAAGGGACTTCGAAGGAAGATCCGGACGAGCGTCCAACGCTGAAGCGGAGGACCAACTGATCGCGTACTCATTGTAGTGAAACATGCAACATAGGAAGCCCTACTGGACAGGCTTCCTGACCTCTCCTCCACCTGGAAGCTAAGGGCTCGCGGGTAACGCCGCGAGCCCTTTTGTTGTGTCCCAGCGGCATGTTCGGCAGATCAAGAGAAGTCCTATGACAACCTGAGCTTTGCCACGCCGGAGGCAGGAACTGTTTCGGCACCTTCTTTTCGGAGATCTTCATCCGGCTGCCCGCCCGTCCGTTCTGGCTCTTGCACTCTGTCGCTGGCCGACCTCAGCGGATCACGATCGAACTCACCATCCGGCCGGCACGTTCCCGATCGCGGCGGAAGGAATGGAAGTCGCGCTGCCCACATCGGGTGCACAGCCGCGCGATGTGAATACTCCGCTCGCCGAGCCCGGCATCGAGCAGTTGCTGTCGATTCAATTCAGGAAGATCCAGATGTGCCCGTTCGTTCGCCTGAGAACCGAACAGCGCCGCCACCTCCGCGCCGACCTCGAAGCAGCACACCCCGATACCCGGTCCGATCGCCGCCTCGATATCCTCCGCCTGCGTACCGTAGGTCTCCCTCATCCGGTCCACGGCGCCTTGAGCGATCCTGCCGAGAGTACCCCGCCAGCCGGCATGGACCGCAGCGACGATCCTGCGCCGCCTGTCGGCCAGCAGCACCGGAATGCAGTCCGCCGTTCGCACAGCAAGCCGAAGTCCGGCCTGATCCGTGATCATCGCGTCGCCCTCACCCACGCAGGTGGGATCCCCGCTGGCGGACAGTACCCGGTCCGAATGGATCTGCCTGACCGTGGCCGCCGGCAAGGCGTTGAAGTCCTCGGAATGACGCGTGCCGAAGCCGTGATCCAGCCACGGGAGATCCGCAAACTTCCGAATCCGATAGACCTCGTGTTCATCCTTGAAACAATCAGACATGCAGACTCCATGGTCGCAGATCATAAGGTGGATGCGCGTGATCTCCCGAGGATTCCGGTAGCTTGGTCCCGATGGTGCAACCCCTCAGGTACAACCCACAGGTTGACAAGGCCTAGCCACTCGGCTATATTTCTGAAGTACTGATCTTTCAACGGCTTGTCGGTGATCGAGGGTTCTCAGATTGCCCCCTTGATCCAGGGTGCGCCGCAGCCGCTGACTCGGAGAGAGTGGCGATGGACAACCAACCAGAGGATCGTTCCCCAAACCAGTCCTTCCCCGGCGGTGAAGACTACGAGCAGATGCTCGATGACTACAGCCACTTCGCGCCGCCCTCCGAGGGTGAAGTCATCCAGGGCCATGTGCTCAAAGTTACCGACAAGGAAGTAATTGTCGACTTCGGCTATAAGTCGGAAGGCATCGTTCCACTTACGGAATTCCAACTTCCCGATGGTAGTGTTTCGGTCAAACGCGGCGATACGATTGATGTCATCGTGGACCGGCATGCGCCCCATGTCGAGGGCTATACGATGCTCTCGCATGAGAAGGCTGTGCGGCTGCGCAGTTGGGACACGCTGGAGAAAGCTTATCAGGAAGGGCTGCTGATCTCCGGACGGGTGCTGAGCCGCATCAAAGGCGGACTTCTGATTGACGTGGGAGCGCGCGCGTTCATGCCCGGATCCCACGTGGACGTTCGCCCGGTCTACAATCTGGACAGTCTCGTCGGCACCGAT
>JAEUQE010000262.1 GCA_016789785.1 Bryobacterales bacterium | reverse complement strand
CCTCCGAGAATAAACGCCATCGCCACAGGGATGGGCTTGAACAACTGCGCTTTGATGATCTTGTTCAGCGCGAGCCCAACCACCGCGGCCGGCACGAATGCGATCAACAGATTCATTACAAAGCGCTGCGAGCGGCGCTCGGCGAAGAGCCCGCTCAGAACACCGAGAAACCGCAGGCGGTACTCAATCAGAATCGCCGCCATCGCGCCGGTTTGAATGAAGACCTCAAACACTTCCCCTTTTTCATTCGCGAAACCAAGCAACGACCCTGCAAGGATCAAGTGTCCCGTGGAGGAGATCGGCAGGAACTCCGTGAGCCCTTCGATCACGCCCATCAGCACGATCTTCAAGAGAAGGAAAACATCCATCCGTGAAATTGTAGCGAAGGCGAGCGGGTCAACATGCGGATATCCCGCGGCTATTCGATGAACGGAGCCTTCACGCGATCCGTGCCAACCAGCGGATAGTCGGGCAGCGCGCCACCCGCATCCTCCACGATCCGCCGTTGCGCAAGCGCGACGCGGTCCGCCGCCTTCCTCGCGATGTTCGCCTGGAACGGATCACTTGCCTCGAGATCGAAGAGGCGCACGTTCTGCCAGTGAATGTTGGAAAAATACCAATTGCGCGAATCCGCGTACCAGACGCAGTTGCTGTAGCGGCATGTCTGATACTCACGCCCTGAGAAAGCGCCTCCTTCCAGCAGCGGCAGCAGACTCTGCCCGTGCGCACCTTCTCGTGGCGCCGTGCCCGCCGCGGCACACACGGTCGCCGGCACATCCAGCGTGTAGACGAACTCGCGAAAACGCTTCCCCGCGCCTTTTCGCTCCGGATGGCGCACAAAGAGCGGAACGTTCATCGTTCCCGGATACATCGCGCCCGCGGGCTTTCCGGTCACGCGCTCCAGATTGTCGCCGAAGTTCGTGCCGTGATCGCTCACCATCAGCACCAATGTCGACCTGTCCTTCCCCGTCTCCTCCAGCTTCGACAACAACCGGCCGATCCAGTGATCCACCATCGTGATGAGCCCCGCGTACTGCGCCTGCGCGTTCTTCAGTGAGTCCTCCGGAACGGGCGTCTGAAACAGTGTGTTGTAAGGCAGGCTCAAGTACGTCTTGCCTTTGAATGAAGGGTCCCGATACAGATCGTAGTATTTGCGCGGCGCTTCCCAGCTCTCGTGCGGATGGAAAGTATCCACGTAAAGATAGAAGGGCTGCTTGCTCTCACGATTCTCTTCCAGGAACCGCATCGCGGACATCATTGTGCGTGGCGTCGCGAACGCCATCTCATCAGGCTCGAAGCCACCGAGGTTCGCCACGTGCATCCCGCCGCGCCCCACATACTTCGATGCGATGCGAGCCTGATCGTAAGGCACGGGGCTTCGGTATCGATCCTCGGAGTTGCCGCGCACGAAGTCCCACTGATGAAAGCCGCGGGTGAAGTTCATGCCAGGCACAAAGTAGTGCGGCACGTCGCTGACGAACCCGCAATGATAGCCCGCGCGTCCCAGCGCTTCGGCAACCGTGTCCTCCTGCGCAGGCATCGGCATCCAACCCGGGAGATACACGTTGTCCCAAGGCAGCGCCTGATAGTTGCGGAATGGAAACGCGCGGCGTCCCGAGTGCAACGTGCGGCGCGTGGGAATCGTCGGCAGACATTCGGGATGCGCATTCTCGAAAACCGCGCTCTCACTCGCAAGACGCGTGAAGTTCGGCGTCTTCACCCAGCGGTTGCCGTAGGGTTCCAGATAGTCCTTGCGCATCGTGTCCGAAACCATCACCAGAATGTTCCACTTCGAACTCGCGGAGGGCGAAGTCTGGTTCGGTTGCGAAGTCTGCGCGGCAAGCGCCGGCGTCACACCGGCGGCCTGAAGAAAATCACGGCGTTTCATGGCGCTATCGTATCAACGAATGCGCTACACCTTCTGCACACGCCGCAACGTGTAGATCTCCGGATGAACGGTTGAGCTTTCCAGCTTCTTCCACTCATCGTTGACGTGAATCATCTTGCCACTGATGTGATTCGATCTCTCGGACGCAAGGAAGAGCGCGAGCCCGATCTGACGCTCCGGGGACACGCCGCCCGTCAGCCGGATCTGCCGGGCATCGTCGATTTCCTTCTCGCCAGCGCGATCGCCGGCACGGAGGATTTCGTCCGTCATGCTGGTATACGTGCCTCCGGGCGCCATGCAGTTGATCTGCACATTGTCATGGCGCACTTCCTCGGCTAGTGTTTCCACCATGCGGACCAGCGCGGCCTTCGATGTCGCGTATGCCGAGAAATTGGGCCGCGCCACGCCCGCGCCGCCTCCGCTCATCACCACGATCTTGCCTCTGCGCTTGGCGATCATCCCCGGCAGCACCGCGCGGCACACGTTCATCACGCCGAACAGATTCGTCTGCACTGCCTCTTCCCAATGCTTCGGCTGCACCTCCGCCAGCGGGCCAATTGGGCCCTGAATCGCGGCGGCGCACACCACCGCATGCAAGTCGCCGAAGTGCGTACGCAGCCGGTCCGCGGCGGCATGCACTTGTTCGTAGTCGCGCACGTCGGCACGAAGACGAAGGCTCGACCCGCCGGCGTGCTCGATTTCGAGATGCGCCAGATCAAGCTCCGCCTTGCTCCTGGCAAGCAGTCCGACACGGGCACCCGCGTTCGCGAAACCAATCGCGATGCGCTTCCCGATCCCACGTCCGGCGCCGGTGACCAGCACTACGCGGTCTTGAAATGGTTTTGCAGTCGCCATCGTTCTCCACCTTAAGGTATGGCGAGCCGCAAGGCGGAAGTCAAGTACTGTGTTTCGATGAGGCGCCCGGCCCGCGCCGTTAGCCAGCAACTGAATTTCAATAGGTGTAGACTCCAGGATGAAAGGCTATGAAAACCAGACGTGATGTTTTGAAAGCGGCCGTCGCGCCGATGATCGTCCCGAGTTGTGTGTTGGGACAAAGAGCCGGAGCGGTTGCGCCGAGCGACCGGATCCTCTTTGGTGGGATCGGCATCGGCTCACGAGGCCAGCACGATCTCAGCAAGATTCTCAAAATCGAGGCCGCGAAGTTCATCGCCATCTGTGACGTGCGCAATGAACGCCGCGAAACCATCAAGTCGATGGCGGACCAGGCCTATGGCGATCGCGACTGCAAGATGTACAGCGATCAATACGAACTGCTGGCCAGACAGGATATCGACGCCGTGTTGATTGCCACAGGCGACCGCTGGCATACGCCTCTCTCCATCATCGCCGCGCAACACGGCAAGGATGTGTATTGCGAGAAGCCATGCTCCATGTCGATTGAAGAAAGCTGGGCGCTTGCGGCGGCCTTCCAGCGCTATGGCCGCCTCTATCAGGCTGGCTGCCAGCGGCGCAACGGCGCGAACTTCCAACTCTGCAAGGATCTGCTAGCCTCGGGCGCATTGGGCAAATTGAAGACGCTCTATGCGAACGTCGGCCCGTCGGTGAATTGGCCGCCGCTGCCCAGCCGCGACTGGCTCGCCGCCGAAGAGCTGCCGCCGAAGCAGGTGCTCGATTGGGATCGCTGGCTTGGTCCGGCCCCCTGGCGTCCGTATCATTCTTCCTACGTGCGCGGCGGATGGCGCAACTTCTACGACTTCCACGGCGGCGGAATTCTCGAATGGGGCTCGCATACCGTGGACCTCTGTCATTGGGCCGCGGGTCTTGATGAAACGCAGCCCGTCAAGTATGAGCCGGTGGGCACCAACATCGGCCCCTACTTCGTCAACTGCGAGTACGAGAACGGCGTGAAACTCGTCATGCGAGACAACGGTTGGGACGGTGCGCTGAAGACCGGATCCTGCAGCTTCCGCCTGGAAGGCGATCTCGGTTGGGTGGAGACGGGCGATCAGACCCGCATCGAATGCTCGGACAACATCAAGCCGTTGTTGCGGCCCACCGAAGCCGCCAGTCTCGCGCTCGAGAATCACATGAAGGAGTTCGTGCGATGCATTCCGGCGCGCCGCCAGCCCAGCGCCAATGCCGCTGCCGCCGCCAACTCCCACGTCACTTGCCACGCCGCCTTTATCGCCTACCAACGCGGCAAGACTCTGACATGGGATGTGAAGAAGGCCGCGTTCACCAACGATGAAGTCGCGAACAACATGAGGTCCCGCGCACTGCGTGAACCGTGGCGCATTTGAAGATAGGAGACGACCATGCAACAGACTCCACAAGCTCCCGCCCCACAGGCCGCAAAGCCGAAGCCCGCGCCGCCGAAGGCGCCCCCCGAGTTCATGGAAGGTTCCATCGCGGCCATGGACGCGGCCGCGCTGAACGCGATCCTCAAGGATCCCAAGTCCTCCGAGTTTCAGAAGTCGAAAGCGTGTATGCGAGCCGGCGAACTCGCTGCCAAGGAAGCCGTTCCGGCACTCGCCGCGCTTCTCAGCGACGAGCATCTCGCCATCTATGCGCGCTACGGCCTGGAGCCGATCGCCGATGAAAGCGCCAGCGAAGCGCTGCGGACGGCGATGGGAAAACTGAAAGGCAATCTTCAGATCGGAGTGATTAACTCGATCGCCAAGCGCCGTGACGCGAAGGCCGTGCCCGCTCTGTCGAAGATGCTTTACTCCCCCGACGCCGAGCTCGCGCGCGCGGCCGCCGCGGCGCTGGGTGGCATTGGCGGCGAGATCTCGGCCAAAGAGCTTCGCGCCGCTTTGGGCAAAACGAAGGGCTTGGTCCGCATGGCCGTTGGCGACGCCTCCCTGGTGTGTGCCGAACGGATGCTCGCCGACGGTAAGCGCGATGCGGCCATGGCCGTGTACGCATGGCTCAGCGCGCCGGACGTCCCGAAGCCGGTTCGCCTGGCAGCAATGAACGGTGTGATTCGCGAAGAGACGTCCCTTCGCAGACCCCGCTAACATCCACGCCAAGGGCCGCGCATGTGCTCCGCGAAGGGCACCCTCGCGGCCTTATTGTTCATGGATGTCTTGTACGGAATCACCTCTGGTACCTGACAGTTCTATTCCTCGCAGTACCCGGCCTTGATTCTGTACTCGAACCTACGTTTCCTCCACCCGTACCATTTGGCGATTTTCCCGGCAGGCGCAACGCGATACCTTCTTGAAAGGGCAGCGGAGTCTGCATTAGAAGAAGCCCAAGACCAATGAGGAGGAACTTTCAGTGCGTTGTTTCCGGGGGATGATCATCGCCACCGACCAGCAGTTCGCAGGCCAGCTTGAGAAGGCGCTGCACAAGTTGGGTGGCTCGTTGTATCTACGGACAGTGGTCGCTTGTGGCGAGCCCAGCGTCATCGAAGCGCAGTTGCAGGCACAGACGCCCTCCATCGTCTTTGTCGACCTTACCCACCCCGACTATGCGCTCGAAGCCGCGGCCCTGGTTCACTCCACCGCCCGCCATGCGCAGATTATCGGCTTTGGCCGCGAGACGAGCCGCGAGGCGCTCATGACCATCGTCCGTGGCGGCATGCGCGACATCCTATGCAGCCCCTTCGCTCAGGATGAGATCCGCAACGTTCTGGACCGCGTGTTTCGTCTGCTGAGCGACAATCCGTATCTGCCAGGGTCCGGCCAGCACATCGTCAGTTTCCTTCCCGCAAAGGCAGGCTGTGGCGCTTCCACCGCCGCACTGCAGACCGCTTTCGCGATCTCCCGCTTCGGCAAGGGACGCACCGCCCTGCTCGATCTCGACTTCGACTGCGGTGTGATCGACTTCATGCTGAAGCTGCCGTTCGGACTCGGTCTCACCGACATCATCGAGTACGGCGCCCACATGGATGAGACCATCTGGAACCGCATCGTCTCGAAGTACGGCAACCTGGATGTCCTTCGCTCCGGGCAACTGCCTTTGGGCGAACGCGTGTCGGCCGCCCAGGCCGAGCATGTCCTCGACTTCTCGCGCCGCAAATACGACGTGGTCTGTGTCGATCTGCCAGGCCCCGGCGGTGACCTCGCAGCCTCTGTGATGGCCCAATCGAGCCATATCCTTCTCTTGTGCACGCCGGAGCTTTCCGCGCTCCATCTCGCGCGCCGCAGGCTGGAAGACCTGAAGGTTCGCGGCTTGAGCGATCGAGTCAAGATCGTCCTCAACCGTTATAGCCAGAAGGCGGTGCTGCGCAGAGACACTGTGGAAGACGTGCTGGGCGCCGAAGTGTCCTACGTCATCGCCAATGACTACGCATCGCTGCAGACCGCGCTGACCAATGGCCGTCCCGTGGATGTCGCCACGCCGCTTGGCCGCGCATTCAACGATATGGCCAACGCGATACTCGGAGTGCGGAACTCCACTCCGAAACAGGAAACCCCGTCCAGCATCTGGTCCACCGTGCGAGGACTGCTGCTCGGAGGCCAGCGCTCCAAGAAGAGCGAGCAGCGTCAACCGCTGGCGCTCCCGCCTCCGGACGCAACTCCACACGTGCAGGTCCTGGGCGATAGCGACTCGTCGCACCGGGCTTTGATCACCTGGCGCCCCTGAGCCTGATCCGCGCATCCTCGCCTCATGACTTTCCCCAGTTCGGGAAGGGATTCGTGCGCGCCGCCCGGCAATCCTCCAGCAGATAAGGCACTCGTGTACGCCGCCGGTACAACTTCTCCAGAAGCTTCTCGAAATCCTCACGATCGCCGTTAAGCCACCATTCCGGGACCTGCCGGAACGCCTTGTCCAGGATCTCCTCCGGGAAGTTCACCACGCGCGTCAGCCACGGTTCAAACGACTCCAGGCCCCGGATACCCTCATACACCAGGGGACGCGCGTAGAGCCCGGCTAAAGGCGTATCTTCCAGGTTCCAATACGGCCCCCCGAAGATATAGCCGTGATCCATCATCATCGCGACGAAGGCGACTTTCTTCGGCCCGTGATCCCCCGCAAGCCAGTCGCGAACCTGTGCCCGGAACAGCACACACTGCCGCGAATCCACATTCGACACCCATTTGTCGAAGACCAGCACACCGGGAAAATCGCGTAAGTTCGCAACCTGCCGCAACAGCGCGTCCGGCAGATAGTCGTAGATCGCAAAGCGGTCCGGATCCACCGGCATGCGCGACCCAAAGTGCCATCCCGGCAGCACCGGCTGCGTCCGCGATCCGATCGTGATCGCGATTTCTGGATGCGCCGCCAGGAAGGACTCCGAGAGATTGACGATTTCCACCGGCGCCGTGGGGATTTCGAGATAGTTCAACAAAACCGCCGCCACCATCTCATTCACCAGGATGCGCCGGTGCTGCGCGTTCTGTTTGAATTTCACCACGTAGTGATGCCCGTCAGCGGCGGTGATGAGGTGGGCTTGGGAACCGCCGCGCATTTTGCGGACCCAGCGGAGGGCTTCAACCGGCATGCTCAGCTACACTAAACACTATGGCTGACGAATCCACACAAAGCAAAGCGCCCGCCGCCGACGGAAAGGCGAGCATGGACGAAGTGGCGCTGGAGATGATGAAATTCATCGCACTCACAACCGGGTATGGAAAGCCGGGTACGGCCGGCGCCGGTTTCGGAGCCACCAAGTCCGCGAAGTCGGGCGCCGAAGAGCATGCCGATGCGCTGCTCGAATTATTTGAACGATGCCGCGAAGTGGTCAAGAAAGGCCGCTGACGAAAGGATACAGACAGTTAGGGCGCGGCCGCCAATGCGGAGCCGCGCCCTGACACGCGATTCGGGAGAATCGGGAAACAGACCTATTTCTTCTTGCCGCCTTTCTTGGCGGGCGCCTTCTTTACCGGCTTCTTGGCTGCTTTCTTCGCCGGAGCCTTTTTCGCAGCTTTTTTCACTGCTTTCTTGGCGGGCGCTTTCTTTGCAGCCTTCTTTACTACTTTCTTTGCCGGAGCTTTCTTAGCCGGGGCTTTCTTGGCTGCCTTTTTCGCCGCCTTTGCAGGAGCTTTTTTGGCTGCCTTCTTCGCCGGAGCTTTCTTCACTGTCTTCTTGGCGGCTTTCTTGGCCTTCGCCGCGGGCTTTTTGGCGGGAGCGGCAGGTTCCGCGGGTGTCGCCGCCGCTGGCTCCGATGCTGCAGGCTCGGGCTCGGCAGGGGCTGGCTCCGCGGGCGCGGACACGGTTGCTTCCGTCACGGTTACGCTGGTGATTTCCTCTTCCATCAGTTCTTCGTCGTCCTCTCCGTAACTATACTCTTTGATCTCGGAAATGAGCTCCACGTGCTCTTCATCGTAGTCGAAATCATCCATGTCATCATCAACAGGGGCGAGATCGAACATGTCCAGAGCGAATTGTTCGGGCATGATCATCATCAGAATACACCCTTTTGTCACGAGTGCAAGAGGAGAATGATGCAAATACGCTGAGAGTGCACAACTTGGGGGCCCAAGCCCAGCCGCTGGCCTTGGGCGCGTCCAGAAACACGAAGAGCGCAGCCGTTCCAGACTGCGCTCCCGGAAAGAATCACGTTACCGCGATGCGACTCGCGCGCCGCGCGGATAGCGGGAAGCGGTGGCGCCCGCCGGCTTTCGCGACGGTGCCTTCGATGCGGTGGTCCTTGAGGCAACAGCCTTCGAAGAAGCGCTCTTCGAAGCCACGCTCTTCGAGGCAACGGCTTTCGAAGCAACCGTGCTCCGGCCCGCCGCGCCACGCTTCGCCGTCCACCGTTTCGCCACCGTTCGCTTTGCCGGCGCGACATACTCGGCTGGGATGATCAGCAGGTCGCCCGCCTGCAACTCCGCGCCCGATTCCCGGCCCACTGCGACGATCCGGCTCGGGGTCACGCGGAACCGCGCAGCCACCGATGCCAGGGTCTCACCATCCGCCAGACGGTGCGAACGCCACGATGCGCGCTTCTCCGCCGGGATCGCGGCCAGACCGGCTTCCAGCGGCTCCATGGCGCCTTTCGGAATATGAACTTCATAACCCGCCGGAGCGACGTTGCCAAGAATGGCTGGATTCAAATCGCGCAGTTGGCTTGCCGGCACATCCAGCACATCCGCCATCAAGGAGAGGCTCGTCGGCGAAGCCACCTTCACGGTGTCGTACACTAGCGCCGGATCAGGGTCGAGATTCTCGAGATCGATTCCGTAGTCCTTCGCGTTCTTCACCATGATCGTCATCGCGACAATCAGAGGCACATAGTTCGTGGTCTCACGGGGCAGTACGCCGATGCGCCGCAGCGTCCAGAAGTCCGCGTAGCCGGTGCGCCGCACTGCGTTCTGCACACATCCCGGTCCGCAGTTGTAAGCCGCCATCGCAAGATACCAATCGCCAAACTGATTGTAGAGATCCTTCAGGTGCTTCGCGCCCGCACGGGTAGCCTTCTCGGGGTCCAAACGGTCATCGCTGTGCGTGGTCTGGTTCAACCCGTACTCCCGGCCGCGCCATTGCACGAATTGCCACATGCCCGCCGCAGCCTTGTGCGAGATTGCTCGCGGCATGAAGCCCGACTCGGCCTGCGCCAGATAAATCAATTCCTGCGGCACGCCTTCCTCGGCCAGAATCGAACTGATCATGCTCTTGTAGCGGCCAGCCCTGCGGAGACCGGCCAACAATGTCCGGCGGCCCTTGTCGCTTGAGAAGAAGTTGATGTAGCGAAGTACTTCATCGTTCTCTTCCAGCGGAAGTTCCGAGGAGGTTGCACGAAGCTGATCGTGAACCTTGCTCTTCAGCGTGGGATCCACGGGGAAGGTCATCTCCAGGATCTCCTGCAGAGGCGACTTTTCGTAGCCCGCGACATCGGGATCATCCCCGGCGCCCAAACCCTCAATGTCGTAGCGATGGATACGGTCGATGAGTTCTTCCAGCCGCCGAACCAACTCCGCTCGATTCGGGTTGTTTTCCGAGGCTGAGAGGAGGATATCGATCGCCGAGTCGAACTCCGTGCGGGCCGTCAGGAAATCACCTTCCAGGTAGGCTCGCTTTCCTTTTTCGAACGCTTGTTCCGCACGGCGCATCCTGCTATCGGGTCTCTCCCTGGCCGGCAGTCGCGGTTCGAACTTCAGGAAATTCGGCGCCTCTTTCGGAGGAGCGGCACTCATCACTAGCGGAGCTTCCGAAGCTTCATGAAACCGCACAGGCGCCGTATTCATCTGTTGAGTTGTAGTCGTTTTCGGCGCGGGCGGAAGGAAGGACGACCGGAAAGCTTCTGGACGTGTAGAAGCGGTACATCCGGCAAGTCCCAAAATCGGAAGCAGAACGATGATAGCCTGACGCGGGTTTTGGCTTTGTGTCATCCGTCGATTGCTCTTTGTATAAGGTCTGGTTATATCGAGATTTACATCGGAACTTTTTGACTCTACACCGTCGGCTAGTACCAGGTCAATCCCCCCTGGGGCTGGGTCCCGGCTGTCTGGCAGGGTCGTTTTGTAGCGAAAACGTAACAGAACCCACGCCAGAACGTGTTTCGGGAGATGGCTGACAATCGCAACCCACCTCCCGCTCCGAAACGTTTTCTCACTCCTCTTCTTCTTCGACCCCAGCCATCGCCGCTTTGGCCGCCGCGATAATCTTGTCGGCCTGCATCGCCGGCACGTAGTCGTAGTGGTCGAATTCCATGGAGAAGGAGGCGCGGCCTTGCGTCATCGAGATCAGGTCATTCTGATAGCTGAGCATCTCCGCCATCGGAACCTGTGCGCGAATGATCTGCGTTCCGCCTTTGGTGTCCATGCCTGAAATTCGTCCACGCCGGCCGTTCATATCGCCCATCAGATCGCCCGCGTATTCCACCGGCGCCTGCACTTCCACCTTCACAATCGGCTCAAGCAACGCCGGCTTGGCCACGGCCATCGCCGCCTTGAAGGCTTTACGGCCGGCGAGCTTGAACGACATTTCCGAACTGTCCACATCGTGATAGGAACCGTCGTAGAGCGTCACCTTGAAGTCCACCACCGGATATCCGGCAAGATAGCCCTTCTCTGCCGCCTCCAGGATGCCCTTCTCGATCGCGGGAATGAAAGTCTTCGGAATCGCGCCGCCGAAAATCGCATTGACGAACTCGAACTTCTCACCGCGCGGAAGCGGCTCCATCTTGATCTTGCAATCGCCGAACTGCCCGTGGCCGCCCGTCTGTTTCTTGTGGCGGCCCTGCACGTCGGCAAACCCGCGAATGGTCTCGCGATACGGAATCTTCGGAGCATGCAGCGCCACATCCACGCCGTAGCGCTTCTTCAGCTTGCTCACCACGATTTCCACGTGCTGCTGTCCCGTGCCTGCCACCAGGAACTCCCGCGTCTGCGGGTCGCGATAGAAACGCAGCAGCAGATCCTCTTCCAGGATCTTCTGAATCGCGTTGCCCATGCGGTCTTCATCGTTGCGGCTCTTCGCGGAGACAGCGAACGCGATGGAAGGCTCAGGCAACTCCACCGCGGGGAAGGCGATCGGGCTGGGCTTGTCGTACAGCGTGTCCGACGTAAGGGTTTCGCGTAGCTTTGCCACCACGCCGATATCGCCGGCATGGAGTTCCGTTACGGCATCCATTGTCTTGCCGCGCAGAATGCTGAGATGGGCCAGACGCTCACTGCCGCTGGTTCGCGAGTTGATCAGATTGGCATCGTTCTTCACCACGCCGGAGATCACCTTGAAGTAGGTCATGCGTCCGGC
>JAEUQE010000261.1 GCA_016789785.1 Bryobacterales bacterium | reverse complement strand
CAACATGCTCCCGCAGATCGCTCCGGCCCCCTCTCACCAGTTCGTCGTAAATCTCCAGCGCCTGGTCGTAGCTCGCCTCCGCTGCCGCTAACATCCGCAGCCGCCTCTCGATGTTCCCCTTCAGCAATAGAACACCCGCCAACTGCTCGCGACCTCCAGGCTGACCAACGGCCTTCGCTCGAATCTCCAGCGCCCGTACGATCGCGGACAGTGCCTCTGGGTACTGCTGCAACCGCTCCAGTGCAGCCGCCAATTGCTCCAGGCGCAGCGCCACGGCAGGATGGTCCGCGCCGTGCTCCCTCTCATCCCGGCCCAGCGCCGTCCGCAAAAGCTGAACTCGTTCCCGAAGAAAGGACTCGCTGAACGGGCTCCGCTCCGATTCCACCACCGGCAGACTCGGCCCCAACTCCACCCCGGCCACATCCTCTTCCTCGTCCAGGCGAAAGGCGAACGAATGCCAGTCCGCGAAGTCCGGAGCATCGGCATACAGCTTGTCCGCGGCCGCGTCCGAAAGCCACAGCAACATCGGACACAGCACCGCCTCCGGGAAACCATCCCGGTCGTGATTCATCGAACGCACGAAGCCCGAAGAACCCAGGAAATGCCGCTCCAGTCCGATAAGACACAGCACGCCCCGCGGGTCCACCGAATCGCCCCGCCGTTGCAGGTCCGCCAGCAGCGACGGCGGATCCTCATCCGCATAATCCACCACGTGCACGCGCAAGTCAGGCCGCACCGCCCCGGCGAGTTCCTCAATCACGCGATCGCGCAATTCCCAACTGTTCACGCGCACGAAAGCGAAGGCAAACTGCCCCTGATTCGCCTGAAGAAAGCGGATGATTCGGGAAAGCTCCGTGCGTGGGAGACTAGGTGTCACTGCGTGGATCCACCGGGCAAGCTTCTTGCCCTGCGTTCGTTCGCCAGCGCCTCGGCGAACTCATCCGTAGCCTCGACCAGCGGGTGCACATCCACCCAGCCGTCGCCGTTGTACTCAAGCACCACACGGTGAAACAACAGCCATTGGTTATTCCGCGTCGGATCAATCCTCTTATCCAGATGAACCGAGGCCAGCACTCCGTAGTGCGCACGCGTAATCGGCCGCGTGAACTCGCCTCGCACGACGCGAACCGCTCGCGACGCCTCCGCCTCGCCAACACGCGTGATGGTCTCCATGAGCGCCGACTGGATCAACCGGAGTAAGTCGCGCCAGCAACCGCCGGATGCCACAATCAACCCGCGCACCACCTCGCGGCTGACGAACAGGGTTTCTGCCACCCGCCGGTAAACCGCCTCCTCGATACGATCGACAACATCCGCATTGACGGTTCTCGTCTTACTGAGAAACACGGGGAGCATGGGCAGTGTCAACGTTTGATAGCGCTCGGACACCGCATCTTCCACAGGATTGTAGAGCAGTGAGATCGGGACCGTGAAAATCAGATGGGCCTCGACGGCGGTGAACAGGCCGGCGTTCCGCAGGAACACATCATTGACCACCTCCGGGACGTAGCGGTCGACATTGTCGAGCACGAACAGAAGCCGCTGGACCTCTCCGGTCGCGCGGATCTCGCTCAGTAACAGATTCAGATTCTCGAGCAACGCGTCGGGGTACTGCTCGATTTTGCGGCGGATCTCCTGGCGTTCGGTGGTCCGGCTTTGCCGCTGAATCCCGATCGCCGCAAGGATCCGCCCCAGACCCGTCTTGAACTTGACTTTCGCGCCGGGGGCGCCAGCTTCCCCTTCGGCGTCTACATTTCCGCCAGCCGCAATGTCCAGGCCGAGTTGTAAGGTTCGCTCCACCTGTTCCTGTTTCAGTTCCGTGGTCTCTTCAAACCAACGAGCCACGGTGTGAAAAGCCGCCTCGACCCCAGCATGCGTCGCAGCCAAATGACCGAACCGCTCCTCGAGTTTCCGGATCATCAGCCGGAAGACATCGCTGAACGATACCTCTTTCGAATCCGCCTCGTCAGTAACTTTGGCGAAGAGAGTAATGTGGCCGTGTTTCTCAACACTCTCGACCACCCGGTATAACTCGGTCGATTTGCCACCGCCGCGGTGACCGGCAAACGCGATGTGCGCGTAACTGCGGTCCGCATTCGCCGCTTCCAGAAAGCGCAGCATCCGCGACTGCACGGCGACCCCTCGAACCCCGTCGAAATCGACAAACCGGTCGTCGCCCGGCTCCAACGGTTCATTGGGCTTGCAGCGGTTGATTGCTCGGAGGATATCGTCGGCCATCCAACCGCATTATACAGCGCAGCGCCGCCACACCCTGCGCAGATTTGGTCATCGGGAGCGCCGAGGCTACAGCGCTTCGTTGCGGGAGACAAACGCCACCCGGTCGGTCCAGTCAAACTCCGACATGCGGTCCCACAGCCGGATGAGAGCTGCTGCGATTCCTCCAACGTCCTGGGCAGGCAGGTCCGCTCATCAACAAAGATCACCCCGCAGTGACCGTACCCTCTCGCCCCCCAGTCCGGAAGAAGGGCCGGAATCGTTCGCAAGTCGTACGTCACCAGCGCGAATCCCGATTCCGCCGCCGCCCTGAGCACAACGTCATCGTCCTTACCACGCAGGCTGCCGTCCCGCCATTCCAGCAGTGACTCAATGGCAACGGAACTCCGCTGGCTGCGGACGCTCGCACACACATCCGGACAGATGTGCTCGTCCAGGAGGAAGCTCAACATCTATCGAACATCGACCCAACTGCCGGCAGGCAACGCGGCGCGCAGTGTTTCGGCCGTCAGCGCGCGGTTCTCATTGAGCGCCGCGCGAACCTCGGATTCGAACGCGGCGGCATAGCGAAGCACTTCTGATACGACGTCGCGATCCAAACGGAGGTGTTTCGATGTCTCGCCGACGTCCAAGGCGTACCCTTCAGCGACCATGAGCACTTCCCAGACTGCCAGCCCGGTACCCACGACATAGGCTTGACGGCCTGCGGCGGAATCGCGAAACTCGACAGCCGGGAACTCGGCGCGCCGCAAGCCCTCTTCAATCAACGGCGCCGTAGCCTCGTCCCGCGTCTTGCGCAAGCCCGTCGCGAACCGTTCCAGGCGAGCAGCCTGTTCGTCCCGCAACTCGACGTGGATGGTCATCTCGCTTCATTCTACCGCTGAAACAGAATCCGGCCAAAGCCAAGTTAGTAGCAACTTGGCAAACGCGACGTTCGAGTAACTGCCCGGTCCTATTCCCCACCCGTGCGAATCCGCTCCGCCTCCGTCCGGCAGGCATCCGCGTCAGCGGGTCGGCCCATCGAGTCGAGCGTCTGCGCCTGCCATTCCAAACCTCGCAGGAACTCTTCTGTCTGGTGGCGATACCCCTGGGCGTGCAGTTGCCGGCGGATGTCCACGGCCCGTTCGATGAGAAGCAGAGCTGCGGCGAGATCCCCTTGCGACTCGATCAGGACGTGCTTGTTCGTCAGCGCCGTCGCGACATCCTCCCGCAGATCGGCCCGGCCACCTCTCATCAGTTCTTCGTACGTCTCCAGCGCCCGATCGTAGCTCGCCACCGCCTCCCCATACCTCTTCTGCTCCATCAGTGCGACGCCCTTGTTCATCAGCGCCGCCGCCACATGCTCCCGCAGATCGCTCCGACCCTCGCTCACGAGTTCTCCATAGCTCTCGATCGCCTGGATGTAACTCGCGACACCTTCCTGATACCGCTTCTGCAACTGCAACACGCTCGCCTTGTTCATCATCGCCATCGCCAGATTCTCACGCAGATCGCTCCGGCCGGCTCTCACCAGTTCTTCATAACTCTCCAGCGCAAGGTCGTAGCTCTCCACGGCCTCCTCATGCCTCTTTTGGCCTGCCAGCACGTTCGCCTTGTTCATCAGCCCCTTCGCGACACTCTCCCGGAGATCGCTCCGGCCCCCTTTCACCAGTTCTCGATAGCTCGCCAGTGCCCGGTCACAGCTCGCCAGCGCCTCCTCATACCTCTTCTGATTCGTCAGCGCCACACCCCTGTTCATCAGCGCCTTCGCAACATCCTCCCGCAGGTCGCTCCGGCCCCCTCTCACCAGTTCTTCATAGCTCACCACCGCACGGTCGTAGCTCACCATCGCCTCCCCATAGCTCTTCTGCAACTGCAGCACGACTCCCTTGTTCATCAGCGCCGTCGCGAGATGCTCCCGCAGATCGCTCCGGCCCCCTTTCACCAGTTCTTCATAGCTCACCACCGCACGGTCGTTGCTTGCCACAGCCTCGCCATACCTCTTCTGCTCCATCAGCGCGACGCCCTTGTTCATCAGCGCCGTCGCGACATCCGCCAGCGCGTCGACCTCGCCGGCATCCACCAAACGCTGCGCAATTACCCGAGCACACTCCTGAAGCGATTCGGCCAATACGAAACGCTTTCCCTTCTGCGCCGCGTTCCCCTCCCGGATGCAGTGATGCGCGTGCTCTCGCGTCGACACCGCCGACTCCTCCGCCAACACCTTTCGCGCCGTCCCGTGCAGCCGGTACCAACGATCCCCGAACACATCCTTGGCCTGGTTTGCCACGATCACCGAGGTTTGGATCATCTCCAGCAAATCGATCAGCTCAACCTCGTCCGCAAGTACAGTGAGCGCACGCCGTGGAACGGGCTCCGGCAGTTCCGCCAAATAGCGGAGTAAGCGCCGCGTTCCCGGCTGTAACTGCCCAATCAACTCGCGCAGCACGTACTGAAAGCCGCCCTCGATATCGCCTCGATCGAACTTGGCAAAGAACTTCGAGTTCCGCAACAGGTCTTCAGGAGTGGCTTCCGAACTGCGGTAGTTTACATACTCCGCAGCGCCGCGAATCGCCGCCGGCATCCGGTGCAGTCTTTGAGATAACTCCCGTAGCACGGCGTCGGACGCGCCATCCTCCACCGTCAGCACCCTACGCCACAATTCGACGCAATCCTCTTCCGGTAACCCTTCGGTCAGCGCCCTGCTGATCGCCGGCAGGTTCAGCACGCCACGCAGCCGTGGGTCAAAACGGCTCGCCATAATCAGACGGTGAGCACTTTGACGCCGCAGAAACGCCTCCAGCCATTGCCGGATGGCGTCATCCTTCAGTACCGGGTTCTCCGGCGTGCTCAGGTTGGCTTCGAAAGAGTCGAGAATCAGCCACACCGGCCCGCAACGATCGAGATAACTCCAGTAAGCGGACACCTTCTTCGCAAGCTCTTCGTTCGATCCCGCGAACTCCGTCCATCCGTCCGATTCACCCGTCAACCTCCCGGTCTCGCCAAAAAGACCGGAAAGCCGTAACTCGCCCTCAAAGTAAAGAATCGCCTTTACAGACTCATCCGTAATCCGCACACCATCAGTCACTTCACGCAGCGCCCGTCGAATGATCGAAGTCTTCCCAAAGAACGACGGCGCCACAATGGCAACAGCCTTCTCCTTCCGCAGATGCTTCAGCAGCAACTGCGCCTCGGCATCACGCCCGATCACCGGGTCATCAAGCCTCGGCGGATTGATGACACTCTCGTGCCGCACTACCATCTGTGGAAGCGCCTGGTCGAACTTCTTCTCCAACCGGTTCACCACGTCAAGGATCTTGACGTCCATCAACACTGCCACCTTCGCCTTAACCGTCGGGTCGCGGCTCACGAAATGGAGAAAGCACGCACGGAAGGCGGTGTACCAATGCCGGTCAATCAGGTCCGACAACCCCTCAGGCAGCCCGCCGCTCCAGTAAGTGGCCAACTCGGTCCTCACCCGCTCGACCAGCGGCTTCCGGATATCCTCCTCCGTCGGCTGCGCACCGAGCACCTGCTCCAATCTGTCGAACGGAAGATTGAGTTCCCGGATCTCCACTTCCTCGACATCCGATTCGGCGTTGCGAATGCGCGGCAGCACCTCATTCAGAAGCCGGCGCACCGCTTCCTGATCGGCTTGCACCAGTACCCCAGCCCGCGTATGATCCCCGAGCGCGTCCCATGCCTCGATCGCCCAATTGGGAAGACCCGCCGCAGTCAGCCATGCCCGCGGTTGCGCGCCCTGCAGTTCCGCATACGGCACAGCGACATGCAGCAGAGATTGAAAGTAAGCCTTGCGAACTGCCTGCTGGATCTCGTGATTGCGCTCCGGCCGGTGCAGCGTGAACCGCTCCCGCAGCCCCGCCATCGCCTGAACCGCCGCCGCGTCCAGCCGGTTCCCCGGAACTCCACCGGCGCCGAAGTCATCACCGCCCCCACCACCGGGAGCGTCACTCGCGGTGAGCGCCTTCAGACCAGCCGCCGCAACGCTCGACAGACCGTAAATCAGAGCCCATTCGAACATGCCCCAAAGCGTGACACAACGCGAGGTAATGATTGCCCTGACTTATCGACAACTCGGAACGGTAAGTGTTTTTACGAGCCGTCCGTCCGCCTACCTCGCGACATCCGCCGTAGCGTCCTGCCGGGCAGCGTCACTGTTGGACATCGGCGTTCTCCCAAGGATTCAAAATGGGAACCGTCAGCACCGCGAAATCCTTGACATTGCGGGTAACGATCGTCAGGTCGTGCGCGATCGCGGTGGCCGCGATCAGACCGTCGGCAGTTGTCACCGCGACGCCTTTTCTCTTGGCCTGTATGGTGAGTCGTGCCCACTGAAACGCGATGTGCTTGTTAACCGGTAGGAGGTTTTCCTCAAACCAGTCCGGCAGGCCATGCTCGACCCACCGCTCCAATTGCGAGCGGCGCTTGCCAGGGGGCAGGTCTTCAATCCCCAGACGGATTTCTCCGAAGGTCACCACACTTGCGAAGAGTAACTGGGAATCGACGGCATCGAGCCATTGGATGACGCGCGAGTCCGGCTGAGGTTTGACGAACTCGGAGATAACGTTGGTGTCAACGAGGAATCCATTCACAGGCTGACGGGCCGCGGATAGTCGCGCTTGCGCTCCAAATTCAATCCGGAGCCGGAGAGCGGCGATTCAAGAAGAAACTGGCCGAGCGGCTTTTTGGGCCGGCGCGGTTGTTGGGCGGGTGGCGGCTTCAGTGCGTCCAGAAGGGCATCCTCAACGGTCTCGAATCCGCCCCGTTCCATCCGCTCCCGAATGAGCCTTTCAAGCTCGGGTCTAAGAATTTCGATCGTCAAGTTGCGCCTCCTTCGTCACCATCACCCTACACCAAAAACCGGCACTGTGCAAACAGAAAGGTGCCTCCTCATAGTATCGCGCGCGGCGGGGCGCAGCAGCGGCGACCGCGCTGACCTCCAGTACGCTCACCGCTCGCGGGCCGCCATTTCACGTCAACTGAAAAAATAACGACCCATTCTTTCAACCACTTACCCACAACTTCACAAACCCTTCACTTCCCCGCCCGATATCCTGAAGCCGGGAAACCAAAGTCATGCCATCCGACAGCCTGTCCGAACTCAAGCCGATCCACATGCAGGTACTCCACGCCCTCGCCGCGGGCGTCTCCGTCACCGAGGCCGCTGCCGCCGCCGGTGTCCATCGCACCACCGTCCACCATTGGTGCCGCTGTCATCCCAAGTTCGCAGCCACCCTCCGCAACGCCCGCTACGAGCGCATGTCCCGGGTCCAGGAAGATCTCGACACCCTTACTCCCAGTGCCATCCAAGTCATGCGTGAAACCCTCAATGACCCGCAACTCCCGCCCTCTCTCCGCCTCCGTGCGGCACTCAGCGTCGTCAAGTATGCATCCAGTTACAACATCGATACCGCCGTGGTTACCGAGGAAGATCTCACCCGCGTCCAACGCATGTTACTCGACATCCCTCCATCGGACGATATGCTTGCGATCGACACACCCCTCCCGCCGAAGCCACCGGCGCAGCCTGAACCCCTGCCATCCTCCGAGCCAGAACCCAGCCCTCGCGCCACCACCGCGACCACACCAACTGCCGAAGCCCCGCCACCACCCGCTCCCCGCACGCCACGCAACCAGAAATGCCCCTGCGGCAGCGGCCTCAAATTCAAGAAATGTTGTCTCAACCGCAAAGTTGCCGCGGCTACCCAATAAGTCTACGAACCTATCATCCTATCCCGATGAAACAGCAGTCCACGATTTTCCATTCAACACTTTTCAACACTTTTCAACACTTTTTGCAGTGTAGAAACGATCGAACAGAGTGCGGCCCCTCCGGCGGGCGCGAGACCAGCGAAACCTCAGCCTGTCGTCTTCAAACCGCCCGCGATCGCATTGACGGTTTCCAACACCGGCAGCAACTTCGCGTCATCACCACCGCGCCACTGCCGCAGCAGCCGGATCTGCTCACGATGCAACTGCTCGAGCGCGGCACGCCGCAACTCAACCGTCTTCCACAACCGCGGCCGCCGCGATTGGAAAGTATCGCCGAAAAGCCCGTTGAGTGCCTCCCTGGTCTTCGCCAGTTCGTCGAGAATCCGGCCAAGCACCCGCTCTCGCAACTCCGGATCTTCCACAAGCGCGGAGTACTCGCCCATCAGCGCTTCGTGCGCAGTCATCACGGATGCCTCCACGTTGTGGAGCACATACCGGAGATATGGCCAATCGCCGACCGACGTGCTCAGTCCGCGCCACTGATCCGGATTCCGCCGCACGCGTTCCAATGCGCTGCCAACTCCATACCAGCCCGGAAGGTTGAACCGTGCCTGGCTCCACGAGAAGACCCACGGAATCGCCCGCAGATCCTTCAACGTCCGCTCTCCGCTACGCCGTGGCGGCCGCGAGCCGATCCGGTTCTGCTCAATCGCGTCAATCGGCGTCGCCTGCGCGAAGAACTCCACAAATCCCGGTTCCTCCACCAGCGCCCGGTAAGTCTCGCGGCTCCACTCGGCGATGTGGCCAAACTGCTCTTCAAACGCGTGCGGAGGTTCCTCACTGCGGCGTTCATGAACCAGGGACCACGCGCTGACACCGGCCAGCAGCCGTTCCAGATGGTTCGTCGCGGTCACCCGGTTTGCATACTTCTGCGAAATGACCTCGCCTTGTTCCGTGACGCGCATCTCACCGTGCAGCGTCCCCACTGGCTGCGCTTCCAGAAACACATGCGTGGGACCCGCGCCGCGGCCAAGCGTCCCGCCGCGTCCATGAAAGAATCGCAGGTCGATGCCCCGCTGCCGCGCCAGTGCCGACATGCCCCGTTGCGCAGTTCGCAGGCACCAGTGGCTCGCCAGAATCCCGCCGTCCTTGTTGCTGTCGCTGTAGCCGATCATGACATCCTGCACCGGGCGCTCCCGCCCATCGCGACGCCGCAGATGTTCGAGCGTCCGCCGCGTAATCGGATGATCGAGAAACGACGCAAGCACCTCCGTGCTCCGCCTGAGATCGTCGATCGTTTCGAACAACGGAGTCACCGCCACATCGCTGATCAGCCCATCGGGCGTGTGCCGCACCAGGCCCGCCTCGCGGCCCAACAGGTAGACATTCAACAGATCGGCCTCATCTCGCGTCATGCTGACAATCAAGGTGCCGATGCCTCGCGGTCCATGCTGCGCGATGTGGCGGCGAATGACCTCCAGCACGCTGACGGTGGCTGCGGCCTCATCAGGCAGATCGGCGGCAACGCCTGCAAATGGCCTCGGCGATTGCAACTCGGCATCCAGAAGCTCCATCCGGCGGTCGAAAGACCAGTTCGAATAGCCGTTGCCATCCAGCCCCGCCACTCCCAGCAGTTGCCCGATCGCGCGGTCATGGTAGGCGCTGTTCTGCCGGTAGTCGAGCGCTGCCATGTGAAACCCAAACGTCTCCACGATCCGCAGCACCGGCACCACATTCACCTTGGCCACACGCTCCGCGCCGGCGGCTTGCAGGGATCGGGAAATCAGCCGCAGATCCTCTTCCAGTTCCTCCGCCCTCAGGTACGAGTTCGGCGCCGAAGGATTCAGCCGCAGCACCATCAGATTGAGCATCTGCCTCCACGGCTCCTCCCGGTTGCGCGCGATGGCCTCGCGCCCCGCTTCGCCCGACACCGCGGCATGGGCATCGATCCACGATCGAAGCATCTCGGGAGGCGGTTGCAGTAATTCCGAGAGACTCAGTTGTGTCGCAAGCTGGCGCAGATAGCGGCGCAACAGATCGCGAGCCGCCACACCCAACCGGTCAAGCGTTGTGGCGGTCACTTCCGGAGTTACAAAAGGATGGCCGTCCCGGTCGCCCCCGACCCACGTCCCGAAACTCAGCCGCGGCTCTTCCGGCACCGGCAGCGCGCCAAACGCCCAGGCCCACGATTCCCGGAATCGCTCGGTCAGTAAGTGCACCGCCTCCGGAAAAACAGTGGTGAAATAATGCAAAATGTTGCGTACTTCGCTGTCCACATCGGGCCGTTCGAGAAAGATCTCCCCCGTCCGCCAAAGCCGTTCAATTACAGCATCAAAGCGTTCGGTCAGCGCTTTCTGCTCCAGCGGAGACCAGTTGCCGTGCTCGCGTTCGAGTAACAAGACGTAAATGTCCCGG
This sequence comes from Bryobacterales bacterium, assembly GCA_016789785.1. The sequence goes on along the minus strand of JAEUQE010000261.1, from coordinate 1,141 downwards.
TGTTGTTCGAGAACTGTGGCCCGTTTCGCTTCGGTGGGATGAGCGGTCAGCACGGGCTGCACATGTGCGCCCTTCAGCCGGGAGGCGATCTCCTCCGGAAGGAACCCGCTCTGCCGCAGCCATAGGAAGTAATGCGGCCAGGCGCCCGCCGTCACCGCTGGACCTCTCGACTGTTCGCGCAGCCGCTGCATTTGATTGGCGGTGTTCTCTTCCACCATGTTCAGCAGTTGAAACCCGATCGACAGGGCTTGCGCGGCTCGCGCGGGCAGCGCTCCGGGCGCGCGTTCCCCTTCCACGAAGCATTGTTGGAGCAGGCTCGCGAGTTCGGGTTCACCGATCGACTGTAGAACACAGCCGAAGCGTTCCAGCAGGAAATGCAGATCGGTTTCCCACTTCTCGAACCCGCGCTGCAAGTGCTGGGTGGCCAACGTATCGGTCATTGCATGTCTCCTTCACCGTATCTCGCCGGACCGGCCGGGAATCCACAAGGGCCAGATCCAAGAAAGGCCACGGAGTTGCGCCGTCACCAAGGCCGCGCGCGGGCGCCTTGGTCAGCCTGGAAGCGGGGTGGGAGTGACAGGGGTTTGCCACGCAGCACACACCGTCCGGTAGAGGTTCTCGTGGACCCGGCGGAAGCCCCGGTCAAAGCTATTCTATCGCTGCGCGGCGGCGGGCTTCCAGCAGGACGCCGGGAGTCCGCCAGCGCCTTGTGATGCCCGTGACACAAGGTGGACGGCGGTGCTGGATACTATTTCGCAAATGCGGGCTAGCCAGCGGGGTGGCGGTAGCAGTTGGACGTTTCCCGGAGTCCATCACACACGCAACGCCGTCAGCTTCCCGGTTCGTAAATTGCCCGATGGACCTCGGGATTGCCGTGCATGAGTTCGCCGCGTTGCTGCGTCAGGGCCGCTGCCAACGCAAACCCTGCTTCGCTGTCGCAGCATGACCGGGAACGTCAGGGGCACTGCGAACCGTGGAAGCGGCCTGCCAGCAAGGCGGATCTTCACCTGGAGCGCGAAGCGCCCGCCAGCCGCGGTGAGCGGCCCACAAACAAAGCCTTCGACTTAGCCATCTCATGAGCGCCTACCGCGCCGCGCATGCGCCCACGCGGGCCGTTTCGGCTCTGAAGCCCGCACCCGGG
>JAEUQE010000260.1 GCA_016789785.1 Bryobacterales bacterium | reverse complement strand
CCCACTGCGTAGGCGAGCGCAAACAGCGTCTCCATGCCCTGCGGAATCAGGTTGTAGAAGCTGATGGACTGCGGAAAGCCGCCGGTTCGCCCCGCTTCCACCGGCAGCATCAGGTGATAGTTCAGTGCATCCGTCTGTATTTCGGGCGCCAGCGCATGAATCAGGTAGAGCGCGCCGAATGCCACCATGGGAATCGCGCTCCACAAAGGCGGCAACGCTGGTTTCGCGAATCGAGGCCGGTCAAACCAAAGCGGTGTCAGACACAACATCGCAACGCCGGTCAGCACGGCAGGACGCGCGATGCCCATCACCGCCAGTCCGAAGATCATTGCACTCAGCAGCGCCGATCCACAGACGAAGTGCATCACTCCCGGCAGTATCAATCCCGGCGGGGCGAATCGCCGCAGCAGCCAGCGTCCGAGCGACCATGCGGCCGCAACCGGCAGCACCGCTCCTGCGACCACCCGCCCCAGTTCCAGCAATGCCCTAGCCTTCGATTTCGTACTTCTTCAGCAACTCCGCCCAGTGACCCTGCGCTTTCAGGATCAACTCGGCCACTTCGCGCACCGCACCGTTTCCGCCCGGTTGTGCAGTCACCATATGGGCAACCTTCTTCACTTCCGGCCGCGCGTTCGCCGTCGCAACCGTGAGTCCCACGCGACGCATCACCACCACATCGGTCAGATCATCGCCGATATAGGCAACCTGCGAACGGTCAATCTTCGCATCGGCGAGAATCTCTTCGAGAATCGGAATCTTCTCAATGTGACCCTGGTAGATATAGCTGAACTTGCATTGCCTGGCGCGCTCTTCCGTTGCCGGCGAAACGCGGCCGCTGATCAGCCCCGTCTTGATTCCATACCAGCTCAGCCACTGCAAGCTGATACCGTCCTGCGCGTCGAAGCCCTTGGTCTCATACATCTTTCCGTCGGGACCGGGGACGTTGTATAGCTTGGCGTCGGTCATCACGCCGTCGACATCCATCAGCAGAAGCCGCACGCGTGAGGCGAGTTCATGAAGGTTCATCGGAACTATGTTAGCGAACACGCGCCTTCAAACAAAAAGAGCGGGAGACGTTTTGGACGTCCCCCGCGAAGGAGGCTTGCGCGAGCGAAAGCCACAGATCGGTTAGGGAAACCAATTAACGCAACTGCGAAGTCTGTACCGGCGTGCCAATCACGTCACCTGATAGAACCAGTTCCACCCGGCGGTTCTGCTGGCGTCCGGCCGCCGTCTCATTTCCTGCCACGGGCCGCGATTCGCCGAATCCGCGTGACGAGATCGATGCGGCCGGGACACCCTGCGCCGTCAGGTAGTCGCGGACACTGGAAGCGCGCTGCTCGGAGAGTTTCTGGTTATAGTCATCGCTTCCCACGCTGTCGGTGTGGCCTTCCACCTCCATGCGGAGTCCCGGATGAGCGAGCAAAATGCCCGAGATCTTAGCGAGTTTCTCCCTCGCACCCGGCTTCAGCGTGTAGCGGCCTGTGTCGAACAACACATCGGACATGTTGACGATGAGCCCGCGCGCGGTGTCGCGCGTTTCGAGAATCAGATTCAACTGGCTTAACAACTGTTGGCGAAGCTGCGTGTGGCGCTGCTCTGCTTCCGCGCGAAGTTGATTGGCCTTCTCCACTTCCTTTCGCGCAAGTTCGGCTTCCGCCTGTGCTTTCTGCTGTTCCGCCAGCGCTGCCTGCCTTGCGGCTTCCGCTTCCCGCTTCACGCGATCGGCTTCCACCAGCGCCGCCTGCCGGGCCGCTTCCGCTTCCTGCCGGATGCGATCCGCCTCTCTCTGCGCAGCTTCGGCCTGCGCGCGGCGAGCGGCTTCGGCGCGCCGTTCCGCTTCCGCCTGTTCACTCGCCTTGCGTGCGGCTTCCGCCTCCGCGGCCGCGATCTCGCTGCGGCGCTTGGCTTCCGCGGCCTCGGCGGCGGACTTCGCCTGACGTTCTTCCGAGAGGCGCCGCTCCTCCGCCAGGCGTTCTTCTTCAATGCGGCGAATGGTGATAATGCGCGCGTCTTCCGCCATCTGCGTCGCTTCGCGAGCTACCGTATCCAGCGACTTGCGGTTGCCATTGCCGCGCAAGTAGCCTTCCGCGTTTTTCAATCCGACAAGAGCGCGCTGAAATGTTTCGGCGGCGTATTTGTCCGCGCCCTGCGAGCGCGCGATCTCGATGGCGTTCTGCGCCTCCTGCAACTGCAAGGGCACGCGGTCATCGCGCCGCATCGCAATCACGCCCGATGGCTTCACGTTGGAAACATACTGACCCTTCGGGAGCAATTCGTACTTCGCGTTCACCGCTTGAATCGTGCCCGTGGTATCGCGGCGGATCACGTTCTCCATCACCACCACGTCACTTGGCTGTGTCACTGCGAAGTATGGCTCTGCAGTGACAATCAACCCGAAAGCCTGCATGTCCGATGTCGAAAGGAGCTTTGCATTGTCGTCGTCGTTGTCATTCAGGAACACTTCGCCCAGGTTCATCGCCCGGCCTTCGGGTGTGATTGCCCACAGGACGTAGGTGAGGTACTCTGGCCCAAACTTCGTTGGCGCCTCCAGCTTGGAGAACCGCGATTCGATCTTCGTGGAGCCGACGCGGCTTTCCACGCGGGCCTCGCCCTTTGCTTGCGGCATCAGGTTGGTGCCCTTGAGATCGACCATGGTGGCGCCGTTGCGATGGTGATAGTTGATCGCGGGAATGGTGCGAGCTACCACGTTCACGCGAAACACCGGTAATGTTTCGCCCGCGTTGGCCGGTGTGATGGGAGTGGATGTCGTCTGTCCTGCGAGCATGCTCGCAGCCAGGCAGCAAGTGGTCAGAATACGCATTTCGAGTCTCTCCTCTCGTTTGCTTGTAGTTGTTTGGGTGCGCGCCGGCCCAGCATTGTCTCCTCCAGCGGCGAAGATCAGCCCGCGCGTCGCTTGCCTTCTCTTATGCAGGCAGCATGCCAACCTCGCCGCCGAAGGGGTTCGTGCCGTGATTCGAACCACTTAGAGCGGCACGTCGCGGGCACGGCGGGCACGGCGGCAAGGTAGTTTTTACCTCGGCCTTGTACCTACTACCTGCCGGGGTGACCGCCTGAGCGCCGATAAGCGCTTCCAATCCCCGATGGGAGAGAATAGAGGGTTATGTCCATTCACACAACAGTCGTGGGCAGCTATCCCACGCCGCACTGGCTGCTCGGCGATGCAAGCCGCGGTGCGTTGCGCGACGCCATCATGGTGGTTCTCAAAACGCAGGAACTCGCGGGCATCGACGTGGTTGCCGACGGCGAGTTGAATCGCTTTGATCCCTCGCACCCGGAAACCAACGGTATGATCGACTACTTTGTCACCCGGATGGACGGGATTCGGTCGCGCTTCTCTGTCACCGATATCGACGAGTTTCGCAGGGACGCCGGCATGACCTATCGCACGGATCCCGCGGGTATCGTCCACGGTCCCATCACGGAAGGCGTGCTGAATCTGCCTCGCGACTATCAGTTCACCAAGGGCCTCACACACAGCCAGTTGAAGTTCACCTGCACTGGCCCGCACATGTTGACCAAAGTGCTTACGGACCGCCACTATGGCAGCCGCGAGAAGGTCGCCATGGCGATCGCGGAAGTCCTTCGCAAGCAGATGGAGCGGATCGACGCGAAGATCATCCAGATTGATGAAGCGAACATCAGCGGACACCCGGAAGATCGTGAATGGGCGCTGACCGCCATCAACCATGTGCTGGACGGCATCAAGAACACCCGCGCGGTGCACATCTGCTTCGGCAACTACGGCGGACAGTCGGTCCAGAAAGGCTTCTGGAAGGATTTGATGCCGTTCCTGAATGGTCTGCACGTGGATCATCTCGTCCTCGAATTCGCGCGCCGCGGCTATGGCGAACTTGAAGCGTTCCGCGACCTTGATCCGAAGATCGGTCTCGGACTCGGCGTCGTCGACATCAAGGACAACGGCATTGAGAGCGCTGACCTGATTGCGCAACGGCTCGAACATGCAACGAAGGTGCTCGGCATCGGGCGCATCCCTTACATTCATCCCGATTGCGGATTCTGGATGTTGCAGCGAAGTGTCGCCGATGGCAAGATGCGCGCACTGGTGGCGGGCCGGAATCTTTTCGAAGGAAGGAATTAGCCACCGATGCGCTGGCTGTGGACGATGTTGCTCATTGTGCCGGTCTGCCTCGCGGAAGATGCCGGCAAGCACCTCAAGAACCTGACGCAGTTGACCAACGGCGGACAGAACGCGGAAGCCTACTGGGCGCCCGACGGCAAGCGGATTGTGTTCCAATCCACCCGCGACAAACTGCAGTGCGATCAGATCTTCGTGATGACTGCGGATGGGTCGGATCAGCGCATGGTTTCGACAGGCAAGGGCCGCACCACTTGCGGCTACTTTATGCCGGACAACAAGCACATCGTCTACGCATCCACGCATGAGGGCGGCGATGCCTGTCCCGCATCGCCCGATCGCAGCAAAGGCTATGTGTGGGCTGTCTACCCAACCTACGACATCTTCCTCGTCACCGACGAAGGCAAGCTGGTGAAGAAGCTGACGGATGCTCCCGGTTACGATGCCGAGGCGACCATCAACTTCAAGACGAAGAAGATCCTCTACACGTCCATGGCCTCGGGCGATCTCGACATGTGGGAGATGGCGCTGGATGGTTCAAGGAAGAAGCAACTCACTCGCACTCCCGGCTATGATGGCGGCGCGTTCTATTCACGCGATGGCAAGAAGATGGTGTGGCGCGCGAATCATCCCTCCGGCGAGGCGATGACTCGTTACAAGGACCTGCTGAAGGACAACCTTACCACTCCCATGAAGATGGAGATCTTCATCGCGGATGCGAACGGCAGGAACCTGAAGCAACTCACCAACTTCGGCTGCGCGAGCTTCGCCCCCTCATTCACTCCTGATGGAAAGAAGATCATCTTCTCGTCGAACAAGCACGAATGCGACGGCCGCAAGTTCGAGATCTATCTGATGAATGTGGATGGCTCCGGGTTGGAGCAGGTGACCAGTTTCGGCGGTTTCAGCTCGTTCCCGGAATTCTCTCCGGATGGCAAGAAACTCGTCTTCAGTTCGGACAAAGGCGCCAAGTCCCGCTACGAATTCAATATCTTTCTCGCCGATTGGGTCGACTAGCGGCGCGTTCGAGATCAGAAGGGACTCACCGGGCGAACCGGCGTCTCGAACGAAACCGGCTGAACCGACGCTGGCTTCGGAACAACGGCTCCTCCGCGCGGCACACCCGCGTTGCGGTGATAGTTGCTCATCGCGGCCGCTGTGATCACACCGGCCATCACCATGTTCGTCACCGCGCCATACTTCGCCGCCTTCGGATGATTGCGCAGGATCAGATACTGCGCTCCGAGCACGCCCGAAGCAATCATCGTCTTCAGCACCACGCCCTGCATTCCGAAGCGGCCATTTGGCCCTCGCAGCACGGGATTCGCTTCCAGCCGTCCCCACGAAGAATGCACGTCCACCACGCTCGACGCGGCAAGCAGTGCAACGCTTACCTTCCAAAGCCGCGTGAACCCTCGCGACCGCTCACTCTGCATGTTCCGCTCGGTTGGCGGCTCATACTGAGGCCGCTGTTGTGCCTGCAAGGGAGTCCACACGGTCAACAGAATCGCGAGTGACGCAATCCGCGCCGTGTGCCTTCTGTCCCTTGTCTTCTGTCTCCGGTCTTCTGTGTTCCTCATAGCTCGTGACCCGATAATGCACGGTTTTCGGGCATTCTGAGCCTGTCATTGGAACTGAGTTCGTACCAGGTACTAAGCAATTACTCTGGTTTTTCGGGCCACGCGTGCTTGGGGTACCGCCGCATTAGTTCTTTGCGCACAGTTGGGTACCAGCGGTTCCAGAACCCCGCCAGATCTGTGGTGGTTTGTACCGGACGTTGGTTCGGGGCAAGAAGCTCAAGTACTAGTGCCACCTTCCCACCGCCGATCCGTGGAGTTTCCTTCATGCCAAAAAACTCCTGGAGCCGCGCCGACAGTTTCGGCGTTTGGCCATCGCTGTATTCGATGCGGCCCGTGCGTCCGCTCGGCAGTTTCCATCGCAGCGGCGCGAGTTCTTCGAGTGCTCTCTGCTGCGCGTGCGGCAGCGTACTGATGAGATGCGCCGCCAGTCCGCCATCGCGCGTGGACGCGAGAAGTTCTGTGAAACTGCGCTTACCCACGCACAACTGATCGAGCGCACTCCACAGATCTTCGTCAGTCCACTTCGGGATGGATGACCACTGCGATGCGAAGCCTGTGCGCGCGAGAAAGGCGAGACGCTCCTCCTCGGGAATGAAACGATGAAGCGCCTGCTCGCGAGCCTTGGCGGACAGCATCTGCGATGCAAGCCCGGGGTCCACCGTGCCGCCTCTGCTTTCGTCGATCACCAGACTTTCATAGAGCATCGCGCTCACTGCTTCCACGCGCTCACCCGTGCGATTCCACTCCACACCGTTGCGCTCGGTGATGCGATCCGGAAAAAGGTCCAGCAGCCAGTCAGGCTCGATCGAACTCGCCAGCCGCACCAGCGGCAGCCCTCGCTCTTTCCGGTCCTCAATGTCGATCGCCACCAGGTACGCACCATCGCGGACTGTACTGGACTTTGCGAGGATCGCCGAGCCACCACCACTGAGCAATAACTCGTCATTGGGCCGGCGGCGCGCCACGCGATCCGGGAACGCCGCGAGGATCGACATGCGCAGCGCATCGTCATCCGGCCGGCCGGTCTGTTTGATCCGCAACGCGTTTCGCACGGAGCTTGCAAGTCTGCGCGCACTCGGCGGATGATCGCCTTCCATCAGCGCGAACACATCGGATGGTGTCTTGTGACGGGGCTGATTCGGAAGCCGCGCCCCGAGACTCAGCAGTGCGGCCGCAAGTGCACCATCATCGCCGGCGCCGCGCCGGTCCGCCTCGATCACCATGCGCGCCAGACGCGGTGGTAAGGGGCATGCAAGCATCGCGCGGCCTGTCGTGTTGAGCCGGCCATCTTCATCCAACGCACCGAGCCGTTGCAGCAGTTGTTCCGCGGCTTCCACGGCCGGCGCCGGCGGTGTGTCCAGCCATTCCAGTTCGTTGAAGTGCCGCAGACCCAGCGCCTCCAGCGTCAACGCGATCTCCGCAAGATCCATGCGCAGGATCTCCGGGAGATCGTGGTGCGGCCGGCGCAAGAAGTCTTCCTCGGGATACAGACGGATCACCCGCCCCGGCGCGGTCCGCGCGGAACGGCCCGCGCGTTGCGTCGCCGATGCCTGGCTGATCCGTCCGGTCTGCAATACCGGCAGCCCGCTCCACGGCGAATGCGACGCGATCCGCGCCAGTCCACTGTCCACCACCGCCGTAACGCCTTCGATCGTGACCGAACTCTCCGCGACATTGGTGGAGAGAATCACCTTGCGCCGCGAAGACGGCTGCACTGCGCGATCCTGCTCTTCCGGCGAAAGATCGCCATGAAGCGGCGTCACCAACAGATCGAAACGGCGCGCTGTGGCTTCCAATGCTCGCGACGCGCGCTGAATCTCGGCGGCTCCTGGAAGGAACACGAGAATGTCGCCTTTTGCCTGTTTGGTGAGTGGCTGCTCAGTGAGTAATTGCTCAGTGGCCGACCGAACTTGCTCTTCGAGCGGCTCCGCCGAATGCGGCCGGTAGCGAACGCTCATCTCGAACAATCGCCCTTCGCTGCGAAGCACCGGGCACTCACCGAGAAACTGCGCGATCGGCGCGGCGTGCAACGTCGCTGACATCACCACCACGCGCAGACCGGGCCGCGACGTGCGCTGCAAACGCTTCAGCCACGCGAGCGCGAGATCGCTATCGAGATGTCTCTCATGAAACTCATCCAGCACAATGATGCCGGCGCCGCGCAGTTCGGGGTCCGAAATCATGCGCCGTGTCAGCACACCCTCAGTGAGGAATCGAAGGCGTGTGGATGCGCTGGCCACCTGTTCGAATCGCACCTGATAGCCAACCGTGCGCCCGAGCGGTTCACCCAACTCTTCGGCCACTCTCCGCGCGGCCAAACGCGCCGCAAGACGCCTTGGCTCCAGCACCCACACTTCGCCCATGCCGAGCTCCAGCAGCGCTGGCGGCACCCGCGTCGTCTTGCCCGCGCCCGGAGGCGCTTCCAGCACCAGCGCGTTCGATTGTTTGAGCGTTGCGAGAATCTCCGGAAGCAACGCATCCACAGGTAGAGAGACCAAGTTGTATTATGGCTAAACACTGGAACCCTTCTCATGCGCCGCCGCGAATTCATCCCCGCAATGCTGTCCGCACCCGCGCTGTGTGCGGCGAAAACCGATTACCGCATCGTCGATTCGCACACGCACGTGTGGAAGAAAGATCCGCGTTATCCGTGGGCGAAGGAAACCACGAATCCGCCCGCGCAAGATGCGTCCGCGGAGATGCTACTTGACTTGATGAAGAAGAACGGCGTGGCGAAGACGGTGATCATTCAAGTGATCCACTACCGTTGGGACAACAGCTATCTCGCCGATGTGCTGAAGCAGTATCGCAACATGTTCCATGGCGTGGCGCGCGTAAATCCGGAAGATCCCGCCGCTCCCGATCATCTTTCCAAGCTCACCGAACAGGGCTTTCGAGGCATCCGGCTCAGCCCAGCGGCGAACGCCTCCGGCGACTGGACTCGCGGACCTCTGATGCCGCCGTTGTGGAAACGATGCGAGTCGCACAAGGTGCCGATGACGCTGCTCGCGCCAGTATCACGCATGCCGGATGCGGCTGCGCTGATCGAGAAGCATCCGGACCTCACGGTGGTAATTGATCACATGGCCGACAGTCCCATCGATAAGCCTGAGGAGTTGGAGAAGTTGATCGCGCTGCGCCGCTATCCGAAGGTGTTCGTGAAGATCTCGCACACATGGTCGCTCTCCAAGCATGCCTATCCGTGGGCCGATACGCATGACCAGGTCAAGCGGCTCTACGGCGCGTTTGGGCCGAAGCGTCTCATGTGGGGCACCGATTGGCCGGTGAGCGAACGCCACGCCAGGTATGAGCAGACACTCGCGGTGGTTCGCGATGAAATGAAATTCCTCAACGAAGAAGACAGAAGCTGGATGCTATCGAAAACCGTGGAGCGCGTGTGGCCATTTCCGAAGTAAGTCTTGAGACGGTGGATACGCCCAAGGTGCGCGGCTTTCTGCACCGGCCCTCGGGCATGGTTGCAGATGGGGTGGTGCTTGCGCACGGAGCAGGTTCGAACTGCAACGCGCAACTGCTCGTAACGCTGTCGGGATCGCTCGCGGAGGCCGGATTTACGGTGCTGCGCATCGATCTTCCATTCCGGCGCGAGCGCCCCACAGGACCGCCTTTTCCCGCGACGGCCGCACGCGACCGCGAAGGCTTGCGCGATGCCGTGTCGTTGTTGCGCGAAACATGTACAGGGCAAATTGTTCTGGGTGGACATTCCTACGGCGGGAGGCAGGCGACCATGCTCGCCGCGGAAGACGCCATCGTGGCCGATGCGCTGCTCCTGCTCAGCTATCCGCTTCACCCGCCCCGCAAACCCGAGCAACTTCGCGTCGCCCACCTGCCATCCTTGCGAACGCCGAGCCTTTTCGTGCACGGCACGCGCGATCCCTTCGGTTCCGTGGAGGAACTGCGCGCCGCGTTGCGGGTATCGCCTGCGAAGATCGATGTGTTGCCTGTCGAGGGCGCGGGTCACGATCTGAAGGCGTCTGGACGGCGCAGCGCGCCCCCGTTTCTTCAGGCGCTGATCGAGCGCTTGCAAGCGCTCCTGGTTTGAGTAGTCAGCCGCCGAACTGAGCCATCAGCCGTCAGCTATCAGCCCAAACGCATCACTGCCAGCCCGCAGAGACCGCCATCACCGGCGAGTGCGGCCCGCAGGAGCGAATCGCTCTCCAGAAACTTCCGCCTCGGAGTTGCCGGATTTCGACCAGAGGTTGCCGCGTCACTCCGTTCGATGACGCTCTCGCCCAGATCAAGTTTCAGGGTTCGCCCCGCTCGGGGGCTGAAGGCTGAAGGCTCTCCAGAAACATCCGCCTCGGAGTTGCCGGATTTCGACCATGGCTTGCCGCCTGCGCCAGCCGATTTGATGACACATCGCTCCGCCCGGATCAAGTTTCAGGTTCCATGAGCAGGATCGCGCCCGCTCGGGTGCTGAAGGCTGACCGCTGACGGCTATTTTTTCAGCGCTTGAAATGGAAGCGGTGCACCGGCAACGGCATCTCGGAATCCGCTCCCATCACGCTCTTCCAGATGATCTCGTTGAAGGCGAACATCGGCGCCTGATCAATCTCGTCGAGATTCATCTCAAGCGATTTCTGCGCTCCCCACGCGGTCTCCAGGTTGCGCTCGTTCAAGTCCCATTCGGCGGGCAGATGCTTGTAGCCGCTCAATTCCGGCTTCGTGCCGAACGCCGCATACATCGGCGTGGCTGCCGCATCGTACTGGCTCATTGGCGGCAGACCGAGCAGCAGTTGCATGGTCCGCAGCATGGAACTGGTGGTGTACAGCGTGCTATCCACGATGCCGCGCTTCACATACGGGCTGATCACGAGGCCAACGGTGCGGCGCGCATCCACGTGATCGGCGCCATCCTGCGCGTCGTCTTCAATGATGAAGATCGCCGTCTTCGGCCAGTACTTGCTCTGCGTCACGCGCTCCACCAACTGGCCGACAGCGAGGTCGTTGTTCGCGACCATGGCCCGTGGTGTGTATGCGCCGGGACGCGTACCCGCGGTGTGGTTCTCCGGGAGGCTCATCACGATGAAGTTCGGCAAGCGCTTGTTGCGGTCGGGATTGTCGAAGTTGCGCTCATACTCATCGAGTTCCTCAATGAACACACGAACATTGTCGGTATCGCGCATGCCGGGCTTTTTAAAGTTCGGCGACACGTGCCCGAAGAGGGCAACCGCGGCTGGCGACGCCTCCATCGTGGTGCCATCACTGGAGCGTGCGGCGTACTCGCCGTAGCTCCGATACGTGAGGCCCTTCGCCTTCGCGAGGTCCCACATGTGGCCGCCCTTCGGTACGGTGGCCAGCGACGGACCCGAACGGCTGTGTCCCCCGTAGTTTAGGGGCCAATACTTCTCATTGAAGTCGGTAGCGTATGCCGAGTTGGACCAGGAGTGCCCGTCCACGCTCACCTCGCCATCGCAGAACAGGTTATCGAAGAGCACAAACTGCTCCGCCAGCGCGTGTTGATTCGGTGTGATCTTCCGTCCAAAGATCGCCAGGCGGGAATCGCCGTTGCCCTTCGGGATATCGCCGAACACCTGATCGTAGGTGCGGTTCTCCTTGATGATGTAGATCACATGTTGAATGGGCGAGCCCGCCCCCACATTCTGCGGCACCACCGATACTTCCTTCGGCGCCTTCGCCTTCGTCAGGTACTCATCCTTGTAAGGAACGTTCGCGTAAACCTGCTGCGTGTATTTCTTGATCTGCGTTTTCAAATTGGCGAGATCCACAATGTTCACGCTGCCCTTTTGCAGGCTCTTCACGCTGCCCCGGCCTTCGCCGGCATCCTTCAACGGACTGTTCGGGCCGCGAACGTTGGAGTACGAGCCCATCCCTTTTGAGTTGCCCACATACAGCTTTGTGCCA
>JAEUQE010000025.1 GCA_016789785.1 Bryobacterales bacterium | reverse complement strand
CGACTCCTTACGCATGAAATGGCGCTTCTGAGGCAAGCAGAGACACCGCAAGGTCCACCGCTCGCGAGGGGGGCAGCAATGTCCGTCGCCGAGTGCGTGGCCCGCGCGAATTCCTCAAGCTGTTGGGCTGAAGTCAGAAGATTGAATCGGCGCGCCCGCCAAAGCGCGAGCACTTGCGAGGAAGGGGAATCGGCTCAGGGCTTCTTGCGGAGCCGCTCCTTGCGCATCTCCTGGCGGGCGGCTGTGACCGCTTCATCGACCAGCGCTTCGGCTTCTTCCGGGGGCAGGCCGACGAAACCGGCGCGCGCCTGCTCGACTGTTCCATCGAACAAGCGCCACTTCACCGGGTCCTCGACGAATCGGGAGAGCGCGCCCTTCTTGAGGCCCTGGGAACCCAGATATGAACGCAGAGCGAGGTCAGTCTCTTTGGACCAGGTGATGGTCAGGCGAGTGAAGGAAGCGGCGGGCATGGGGTTTTCCTCGTCGGATACGCACATAGTCGCATACCCGTTTTCAGGCTACCATGGGCCGCTTGTAGCCAGCCAACCGCTCTGAGGGGTTGTTCAACTGAGGTGGTAAGCCGCACAAGGGCAAATCTACAGGGATGATGCGAAGCAGAGGAGGGATGTGGTGGCCAGGGACGGAATTGAACCGCCGACGCCAGCCTTTTCAGGGCTGCGCTCTACCAACTGAGCTACCTGGCCAACTTGATTCAGTTTAGCAAAACCGGCGTCCGAAATCCATTTCCAGAAGCCGGAGCGAGCCGGAGCGGCCACCAACGACTGCAAGACCAAAAAAGCCCCGAAGCGTCCTTGCGCCGGGGCTTTCTATCAACTCGAAACGTGACGCCGTGCTTAGAAATCGTACTCAGGCGCACGCACCATCCGGCCGCGCGGGCGCTCACGCTCTTCTTCCACCGTAACTGTCACGTTCATTTCCTTCTTCTCGCGGACCAGCGCCACCGAATGCGTCGACTTCTCCTTGTCACGCAGCGCCCGGGTCACCTCGGAGGGCGAATTCACCTTGGTGTCATCCACCTTCACAATCACGTCACCGGCCTTGATACCCGCCTTCTCCGCAACCGACCCCTTCGTCACCGACCGCACCAGCACGCCTTCCTTCACGCCGAAGAACTCCGCCAACTGCGCCGACAGCGATTCCGCCTCGACACCCAGCACCGGGTACGTCCATGCGAAGTTCGCGCGTGGCATTGGAGGCATGGGTGGAATCCGGACCTCCGGAATCTCGATTCGGGGAATCGCGAACTGCATGTCACCAGCTTCAATCACCCGCATCTTGCGCGACGCGATGGTCGCCGGCACGACCATGCTCTGCCCACTGCGGATCACCTGAAGCTTGACCTCACGGCCCGCCGGGGTTTCGCGCACGTAGCGCACGAACTGCTCGGCCCCTTCCACGCGCTGGCCGTTATACTCGATCACTACGTCTTCCTTCTTCAGACCAGCCTTCGCCGCGGGACTTTCGTCCTCCACGCGGGTCACTTCCACTCCGCGCTCTTCCTTCAACTTCAGCGCCTTCGCCCGTTCGGTCGTGATCTCGGCCACGCCAACACCGAGGAAACTACGGCTCCCGGCGATGCTCATCATCACTTCGCGCTTGGCCTGGGACTCCGGGCTCGGCTGAGCCTGGGCCACCGGCAGTCCGCCAACCATCATCATGACTGCTGGCACAACGGGCGCGCATCGGAAAAGAATCGTTCTCATGACATCCATCCTTCAATTTCACTCTTGACGTTTGAGGTAGATGACACCGCCGGTCGCCGACAGCCGGAGCAACGGGCCACCGCCATTGATGGCTCCTCCCGCGCGCACTGGGGAACCAAAGGCCCAAATCGCAGTCCTGGCGCCGATCTCCGGGAAGTCCGAAAGGATCTTTCCCACCCGGCCAGCGGCATCACTTTCCGCCTGAACCGTCACCGCTAATGTAGACGGAATCCAAACCGTAATGTCACCCGACTTCGCATCAAGAAATGAATCCGAGAAATTGTGGCCGCCCAGTTCGGCGAGGATACTGCCCATCAATGCGGACGCACGCACTGGGCCCGTGACGTCGCGCAACCGGATCGCACCGGCGGCAGATTGACAATTGGCGCCGTTGGCCGCACCGACCTCGATCGCGCCGCCCAGTGTCTGCGCCTGCACAACTCCCAGCGCTCTCCCAATCTCCACCAGCCCGCCATTGGTATGAGCCGTCACCACCGACGCCGCCCGTTCCACCTGGACGTTGCCGCCTCCCGATGAAATCGACACTGGGCCTAACGCTTCGCGAATGACCACCTCGCCACCCGCGGTCTGCAGCGTACTTTCCGCGCCGGCCGTTTCGATAAAGATGCCACCTCCCCCCGACGTGCAGCGGATCCGCCCGCCGATCCGTCCCAGCCGCATTTCACCGCCACCCGTGCTCGCAATCACTGACTTCGCAATTCGATCCAGAACAATCGGCCCCGACTTCGCGGTGGCCGTCACGAAGCCATCCAGATCCAGTGCCGACACCATGCCATCGTCCACCTCCAGATGCACGTCGGGCAGATGCTTCGGAACTCGCAGCACCACTTCCGAGGTGACCGCTGGAGAGCCGCCGCGAAACTGCAAAACGGGAAGCTGGCTTTGACCAGTCATCTGAACAGTTGCGCCCGAGAACAGACGGATGGCTTCATCGTAGTTGCGCGCACGCACACGCTGTTTGAACTGGTAGAGGATGTCGTGGCGCGCCTCGCCTTGAGCGTGGACTTTGCCGGTGGTGAGGATTCGAATCGACCCTGCGCGCGGAGCGGGCAATATGCCCTGTTCCATGCGCACGAAGTAAGGGCCCTCCCGCACGATACGGTAAGGCTGCTGCGCTTCCGCAATCGAACTCAGAAACGCAATCGCGAGCCAGATCCGCATTCCAGCGATACTCCCTTTGCTGATCTCGTGCCGGTCGCGCTGAATCGTGCCGCGGTGCGTCTCGGCGAACAATGGATCACCTTCCCTGCTGTGCTGCCACTTCGCCGGAGGCGCATGCCGCGCGGATAGCGCTGCCTCAGAAGGTCTCCACGGAAGCATTCATCTCGCGAAGCGCCTTGGCGCTCTTCTGACGGATGTACGGATTCTCTTCACGCATGATCAATTCCTGCAGCGTGCCAATCGCATCAGGATTCATGTGCTGGACCAACAGGTCGATGGCTTGGGTCCGCACACCGGGATTGTCGTCGGTGAGCAGAATCTGCGACAAGGTGCGCCGTGTCTCCGGATCAGACGCGAACGGGCGGAGTGCTTCCATCGCCTTCAGCCGGACGCCCGGATTCGTATCCGACTGCAAAGCCTGCAGCAACGCCTTCCGGATATCGGCCCGCTCGCCACGTTCCTTCAACACATCCAAGGTCCGCGCCCGCAGACCCGGATCCGAAGGATCGCTCGCAGCAGCCAGCAGCATTCGGTGGATGTTGTCGTCGTCCAGTTGACCCTTCATCGTCCGCTGCCGGACTTCCTCCACCACCAGATGCACACCGTCCTGATTCGAACTCAGATTCCGAACCCGCATCACTGACGGCTCAGACCAGGCAATCTTCGAATCCCATGCCTTGCCTCCCACGAATCCCAGGACCAGCAGGGCAAGCGCGCCGGCGGGCCGCAGAATCGCTGGCGCGGGAAGTGCCTTGTGCAACCAACCGCCCAGCCGTTGCCACAGACCAGCCTTCGCCGCGTGCGCGGCTGGCACACCAATGCGCGAGCGCAGTTCACGGCGGCAGGCGTACAACAGTTCCGGCGACGGCTCATGGTGTGCATCATCCAGAACGTGGAAGATCGCCTTTTCTTTTTCGAGTGCCGAGCGGCATGCCGCACAACTCTCCAGGTGCTGCTCCAGGGCCTCTTCGTGATTGAAGTCCAGTTCGCCGTAGAGATACAGGCCAAAATCCTGGCGGGCCGATTCGCAGTTCATACAAAATCCCCCAGCGCCACCCGCATCTTCTGCGTGGCGCGGAACAAACAGTTTTTCGCGGCTTCTTCGGTGGTCCCCAGCGTCTCGCCGATCGCCCGGAGCCGCATGCCCTGATAGTGGCGCATTTCGAACACCATGCGCTCTCTCGGGGTCAATTCGGAAAGCACGCGGTTGATCCGGTTGCGAAGTTCCTGGCTGGTCAGGTTACGTTGCGGATCACTCAGCGGATTGCTTGCCGGCAACACGGCCGCCCGATCCACTTGGCCGTCGGGCGTGTCCACCGTGGTGGGCTCTTCTTTGCGGACCTTGCGCTTGCGCAGGTGATCCAGGCACAGATTGGTCACAATCCGGTAGAGCCAAGTGCGGAAGCTGCAATCGAAGCGGAAGTTGTGGAGGTTCTTGTGGACGCGGAGGAAGGTCTCCTGGTAGACATCGAAGGAGTCCTGCTCGCTGCGCAGCAGGTTGCACGCCAGCCGCAGGACACCCTGATCGTGGGCCTGTACCAGCGACTCGAACGCTGACTGGTCGCCGCGTTGCGCCGCGCGGATCAGATCCGCTTCGTCCATGGAAGCCGCTTCTGCCTGCGCGAAAACCGTAATTGCTTCGCCCTTTCCGCTCACTCTCCGGTTCAGACGTGCGTCTCGAAAAAAGGTCACATCGGAGGACGCGAGATTTTTCCAACATCCGAACCGGAACGCGAGAAAAATCGGTGGGCGGGCGGCAGATCAGCCTTCCAGCGTCAGTTCCACGGCCTTGCGCGCAGGGTCCAACTTGGTGATCTTGAAGGCCCTCACTTCGCCGGGCCGCAACTTCGGACCGTCCTGTGCCTTCGGTTCGCCAGCGCCTTGCTTCCAGCGCGCGCTCAGCATGGCAGTCAACGACGCGACATCCACCTTCGGCGCATTCGGATCAGCCGCAGGCGCCGCCACAGGCTCTGCTTTAGGGAACCGGTAGAACCCGGTCACGCCCTCAGCCAGTTCCACCTTGGCCATCACCGCATCCACGGACACGATCCGTCCGCTCATCGTTTCGCCCACCTGGTGACCGGTCATGAACTCATCCAGCACCGTCGGCTCCAGTTGCTTCATGCCGAGCCGGATGCGGCGCTTGTCCTTGTCGACCTCGAGAACCAGTGCCCGCACCTTCTGCCCCGGGGACAACACGTCCTTCGGGTGATCCAGCCGCTTTTCGCGCGTGATGTCGGCAATGTGGATCATGCCTTCCAGCCCGCCCGTCAGATCGACAAACGCGCCGAACTTCGCGATGTTCGTGATCACCACATCTTCCACGATGCTGCCCACCGGGAAACGCTTCTCGGCGTCCTCCCAAGGATCGCCGAGGGCTTCCTTCAGCCCCAACGAAATGCGCTTGTCGGCCGGCTTGATGTCCAGCACCACGGCTTCCACCGCGTCGCCGACCTTCACCACTTCCGAAGGCTTCTTGATGCGCTTGCCCCACGCCAGCGAGGACAGATGAATCAGCCCGTCCACCCCCGGCTGGATCTCGACAAATGCTCCGAAATCCGCAAGCCGCACCACCTTGCCCTGAATCCGTTCACCGATCTTCAGGCTCTGCGTGGCAACAGTCCACGGATCGGGGGTCAACTGCTTCATGCCGAGCGAAATGCGCCGCGACGCCGCGTCGACCTTCAGCACCTTCACTTCCACCGAGTCGCCGACCGACACCAGATCGCCCGCCTTCGCCACGCGGTTCCAAGACATGTCTCCAACGTGCAGCAGGCCATCCACACCGCCTAGATCCACAAAGGCACCATACTCGGTCACCGTGCGCACTGTACCGTGCAACACCGCGCCCTCGGTCACGTTCGCAAAGGCGCGCTGCTTGGCTTCCGCCGTTTCCTCTTCAAGAAGCGACCGGCGGTCCACTACCACGTCTTCGCTGGCCGTATCGAGCTTGGTGATCCGGCAGCGGATCTCCTGGCCAACCAGCTTTTCCATTTCGATGGGATCGCGCGCGCCGCTCCGGGAAGCCGGAAGGAAAGCGCGTACGCCGACATCCACGCGCAGTCCGCCCTTCACCACCTCGACCACTTGGCCCGCAATCGCCGCCTTCTCCTCGAAGGCCTTCTCGAGCCCCGACCAGTCGATGACGCGCTTCACCTTCAACGTCGAGAGTTCGTAGTAACCCTCTTCGTTGCGGCCGGTCACGATGACGGGAAAAACATCTCCCTTCTTCACTTCCGAGCGCCCAGTCAGTTCCTGGAAGCGATTCACCGGTAGCACGCCTTCCATCTTCCGGCCAATGTCCACGACGATATGCTCGTCGTTCACACTGATCACGGTGCCTTGAAGCGTTTCGCTCTGGCCTTCGCTCTTATGCTCCTGTTCAAACTGCGAGAGGATATCGCCGAAGGTCGACTCAGGAGTCTGAGCCTGTTCCTCGCGCGCGGGATCCGTTGTATTTGCGAGACTCATGGGGAAAGTAAACCTTCATTTTGGCACAATCATGGTGGACATGTCGGAAACCGCACGACCGTGGGTGAGACCGCAGGACTTCGTATGGCTCCTGCTGTTTGGCGGATTGGCCATCGCGAGCCCGGACCGCTCGGCCTATGAGATCGAACTTCTGATCGCACTGGCGGCGCTTCAACTCGTGGAACCGCGGGTCCCCTACTTCAGTACCAATCGCGGCATGGTGGTTCTCATCCTATTGAAACTCGCCGCCGGCTTCCTTCTCATCGGCTTCACTGGTGGCATCACCAGCAGCTATCATCTGATCCTGCTTCTGCCCGTCGTGTCCGCGGCAACCTCTCTCGGGCTGCTTGGCTCCATGCTGTGTACAGGGCTTGCCTGCGCCAGCTACCTCGTCTTCATGCACCCCGTTTTTCTCGATCCTCAGCGATGGGAACTGACTCGGGAAGGCATCGGAGTGCTCAGCCTGCGCGTGATCTTTCTTCCCGTGGTCGCCTTCCTCACCAACGAGCTCGCGCGCGCCAATCGCGAAGCGGCGAAGCGCTATCAGGCCACCGCCGCCGAACTCGCCGCGGCGAACAAGAGCCTGCAGGAAGCCACTGACGCCATGCGGCGAACCGAGCGTCTCGCCGCTCTCGGACAGTTGAGCGCCGGCCTCGCGCATGAACTCCGCAATCCGCTTGGCACTGTAAAGGCGTCCGCCGAAATGCTCGAACGCAACCTGTCACAGGGCGACGATGTCTCGCGCGAACTCGCCGGGTTCATTACCAGCGAAGTGGACCGCGCGAATTCCCTCGTCACGAAGTTCCTCGACTTCGCCCGGCCCCTTCGCACGCAACGCCGCGTTGCCGACTTGAGCGACGCGCTCGATCGTGCCGTGGACCAGCTTGCCAGACATGTGCCGCCATTCCCCGTAACGGTCTACAAGAACTACTCGCCCGACATACGACCCTTCCCCTTCGATTCACAGTTGGTGGAACGCGTCGCCTACAACCTGTTGCTGAATGCCGCCCAGGCGAGTCCCGCGGGCGCGGCCATCACGCTCAAGACAAGGCAGGCAGAAAACTTCGCCGAGATCGCAGTCATCGATCGCGGAAGCGGCGTCGATCCTGCCCATCGCGAGAGCATCTTCAATCCGTTCTTCACCACCAAGCGCGATGGCGTTGGCCTCGGCCTGCCGATTGTTGCGAAGATAGTGGACGAGCATGGCGGGCGCATCTCGCTTGAAAGCGATCCCGGCGTCGGCAGCGTCTTCCGCGTCCTGCTTCCCGTGGATGCTCCGGAAACCCCTCAATGAAGAAGCGTATTCTCGTTGTCGAGGATGAAGAGAAGCTGCGGCGCGTCCTTCAGCTTCATCTCGTCTCATCGGGCTATGAAGTGGATCTCGCCGGTTCGGTGGAGGAGGCGATGTCTGTCACCGATCGCGCCGATCTCGTGCTCACGGATCTGAAACTCCCCGGCCTGAGCGGGCAGGACCTGCTGCTGTTGCTCCACCGCCAGAACGCGAACATTCCTGTCATTTTGATGACAGCATTCGGAACCGTGGAAACCGCCGTCGAAGCGATGAAGACCGGCGCCTATGACTTCATTCTCAAACCGTTCTCACTCGACCATCTCACGCGCGTTGTCGAGAAGGCGCTCGAAGTCGGGGCGCTTCGCGATGAGAATCGCAAGCTCAAGGAAGAACTCGGACGCCGCTACCAGTTCGACAACATCGTGGGCAGCTCTGGCGCGATGCAGGAGATCTTCGCCACTGTGGCTCGAGTCGCGCCGACGCGCGCCACCGTGCTGCTGTGCGGTGAAAGCGGCGTGGGCAAGGACATGATCGCGCGCGCGATTCACTATCACTCTCCGCGCCGCGACCGGCCCTTCGTCAAGATCAACTGCACGGCGATCCCGGAGAACCTGATGGAGAGCGAACTCTTCGGTTACGAGAAGGGCGCGTTCACCGGGGCGAACGTGAGCAAGCCCGGCAAGTTCGAACTGGCCGACAGCGGCACTGCGTTTCTCGACGAAATCGGCGATGTCCCCGCCTCCATTCAAGTGAAGCTCCTGCGTGTGCTCCAGGAGCGCGAGTTCGAACGGCTGGGCAGTAACAAGACCCTGAAGATCGATGTGCGCGTGATTGCCGCCACCAACGTGGATCTGCGCGCCGCGCTCGAACAGGGTACGTTTCGCGAAGACCTCTACTACCGGCTCAACGTCGTGCCGATGAACATTCCGCCCCTGCGTGAGCGCAAGGGCGATATCCCCGCACTCGCACGCCAGTTCATAGCCAAGCATGCGCCGGACCTCGGCAGTCCCGTCGAGTCGATTCACGAAGCTGGGATCGCCAAGTTGATGGACTACTACTGGCCAGGCAACGTGCGCGAGTTGGAGAACGTGATCGAGCGCAGCCTGGTGATGTGTTCACGGCGGACACTGGAAGCCGCTGACGTCCGGCTGGATGCGGCTCCGCGTCCGCGAACCGCCGCAAGCGATTCGTTTCTTCCTGAAGGCATGTCGCTGGAAGAGCACGAGCAGTCCATCATTCGCGAAGCGTTGCGCCGGGCGGACGGCAATAAGAGCCAGGCTGCCCGGTTGCTCGGCTTGACCCGCAACGCGTTGCGATACCGCCTGTCGCAGATGGGACTTGACAACGACAAAGAGGCCGCCGACAAGGAATAGCGGGGCGCACGTTCGTGAAGGACTGACTCCCTCCCTTCGGGGAGGGCTCCTGCTACGAGGACTCGCGGGCAACAGAGGCAGCCGGTCCGCTTTCTCTATGGAACTTGCTCTGTCCCAGTGGAGATGGAGTCTCCCCTGCGGTCGCAGAGAGCCGATCGCACGGGTTCATCTCGTCAAGCACGCCGGCGAACTGAAGGTTGAGATCCGCCGAAGGCGCTGGCGAAGCTGAAAGAGGTGTGAGCGGTCACGCCCTCACCACATCGCGGCATGCGGCGCAAAGCGAACTCTTCTTCAGATCAAGCCGTTCCACGCTCGTGCTCGACGCCATCGGACAACTCCAGTCGTGACAATGCCGCAAACCAAACGTGTGCCCAAGTTCATGCAGCGCTTCCTTCAGCAACCGGTCCGCGGTGAGTTCTGGGTCGTGCGGGAGCCCGTAATGCTGCTGCAGCAAGCGGTAGCGTGAGATCAAAGCCGCGGGGCCGGCAAGCTGGGCCTCGCCGAATACGAAAGTGAAGATCGGCACATACAGATCCACGGTGGCCACGCCAAGCACTCGTCCTTCTTTGCCGAAGTGCGAGAGGCGCCGGAGAATCGCCGTTGCATGATGCTGGTTGCGAACCGCGTCGTAGGCGAAGTTCGGATCGATTCGTTGCGGATCCACGTGACAGGCGAGCCGCAACTCAACAGCAAGCCGCGCTGCCAGCAGATCCAGCGCCTCCATGGAGATGTCGTCACCGATGCCAACAATACGGATCACTTCGAATTGCCGTAGCGTCTCAGTTTTGCATAGAGCGTGGTGCGGTCGATTCCAAGGATGCGCGCCGTCTTTGAATGGTTGCCCGAGCACTGTTGCAGCGTCGCGAGGATGTGCGCGCGCTCCACGTCTTCCAGGCTCTGCCCGTTGCTGGCCAGCGCCGTCTCCCGGTGGGAAAGATACGAGAAGGCACTCTCATCCAGGATCGAGCCCCGGTTCACCACCAGTGCCCGCTCAATGGCATTCTCCAACTCCCGGACATTGCCCGGCCAGTGATAGGCGGCGAGTAAGTCAGCCGCGCGGGGACTCAATTCAGGGAGGTTGGGCCGGTTGGTATTCGCACAGAGACGCCGGATGAAGAACCCCGCCAAGGCCGGGATGTCCTCGCGCCGTTCGCGCAGGGGCGGAAGTTCCACGCAAAGCACATGCAGCCGGTAGTATAGGTCGGGCCGGAAAGTCCCCGCCTGAACCAGATCCTCCAGGCGCTTGTTCGTGGCGGCGATACAACGGAAATCCACCTTGATTGTCTGATTCCCGCCGACACGCACGATTTCTTTCTGTTGGAGCACTCGTAACAGATCGGTCTGCATGCGCAGACTGATGTCGGCAATCTCATCCAGAAACACCGTGCCGCCATCCGCCGCCTCAAACTTACCTTTCTTCCGGTACTGTGCTCCGGTAAATGCCCCGCGTTCGTGGCCGAAGAGTTCACTTTCGAGCAACGTGTCAGTAAGTGCGCCGCAGTGAATCACCACCATCGGCATACCACGCCGGTTACTCCGCTGGTGAATCGCCCGCGCCACCACTTCCTTCCCGGTGCCGCTCTCTCCAGTAATCAGCACCGTGGAATCCGTTGGCGCCGCCATCTCGACGAATTCGCGCACGCGGGCCATCGCCGCGCTGTTGCCGATCAGGTCGGTTGCGGGAAGCATCTCCTGCATGCTTTCGCGCAATTGGGTGATTTCGCGCTGGGCCTTGGTGTGCTCAATGCACTTCGCCACGGCATGCGAGAGTATGTCCGGATCAACAGGCTTGGTGATGTAATCGTAGGCGCCTTGCTTCAATGCACGGACCGCCGTTTCCACGGAAGCATAGCCCGTCATGATGATGATGGGCAGGTCCGGATCCAGGGATCGAATGCCCTGCTGTAACTCCATGCCGTCCATGCCTGGCATCTTGATATCGAGCAGAGCGATATCGAACCGCTGGCGGCCCAGCAGCGTCAACGCTTCCTTCCCGCCAGCAGCCGTTCGCACGAAGTACCCTTCATCCGCAAACCACTGTTCCAGGGACTCACGAACAACCGCTTCATCGTCGACAATCAGGATACTTCCACGGTCATTGCTCATTCCGCCAAGCTTTCCACCGGTAACTGCGCCAAAGGCAACTCGATCCGGAACTCAGTGCCGCGTCCCGGTTCGGACTGGACGCGGATGCTGCCTTCGTGTTGTTCCAGAATCCCAGCCGCGATCGCCAATCCAAGACCCGTCCGCAAGCCATCTTCCTTGGTTGAAAAGAACGGCTCGAAGATCCGGTCACGAATCTCTTCGGGGATTCCTGGTCCATTGTCTTGCACGCTGATTTCCACTCGGCCTGGCTTGTTTCCCGCCGGAGGGTCCACCTTGCGCGCCGAGATCACCACCTCGCCGCCCTGGGGCATCGCGTCTCCCGCGTTCACCAGTAACGCGAGCACCACCTGCTGTAACTGCCCGGGGTCGCCCTTCACCGGAACGGTCTCCGCGGGTAGATTCACGGATAAGTGGATGTTCTGTAACTGGTAGGAGTGCTTCACCAGGCTGACAGCACGATCGATAAAAATATGAATTGGCACAAACTCCAAATGGAGCGGAGCCTGACGCGAAAAGCTAAGCAGGTTTTTGACAATGTCTCCGCACCGCTGGCTCTCGCGCTCGATGATCGTCAGTTTGCTCTGAATCTTCTCGCGGCTCTCATCCTGCGAGACCACCTGGTCGACGTTCCTGCGGGCCAGCCGCGCATTGGTCAGGATTCCGAACAGCGGGTTGTTGATCTCGTGAGCCACCGTCGCCGCGAGTTTGCCCACCGACGCGAGTTTCTCGCTCTGCAGCAGCGAATGGTGCGCCTGTTCCAGCTCCCGCGTCTTGCGCTCCACACGCTGCTCAAGCGTCCGCGTCCAATCAGTGATTTCGTTCCGCGCCGCCTTCAATTCTCCCGTCATGTGGTTCAATTCGGCGGCGAACTGCCCGATTTCATCGCGCGAACGCACCGGAATCGTGCCTTCCAGGTCGCCGGCCGCCACTCTCCGCACCCCGTGCGAAAGCAGCCGCAAGGGCCGGTAGACCAGCGCCCAGATAAATGCCACGCCGAGCAGACACACCAGCACCGCCGCCAGCATCGTGAAACGCAGAACCAGTTGATCCTGCTCCGCCAGTTGCGCGTCAATCCCGGCCAGCGACAGGTGCGCGTCAATCACACCCAGCACCTTCTGTTTCTCCGGATGCACATGGCACTGCGCACTCGAACAGTCCGGTTGATTCTCGATGGGCAGAATTACGCCCAGCACCCGCTCGCCGTTCTCCGCCAGGAAAACCCGCGCCCGGTCGGCGCGATTGAGTTTCTCCAGGGGCGCCGCCTGGGCATGGCAGCCGTAGCACGCCTCGGCACTCTTATCCACGGTGTGATGGATCTCCTCCTGCGCCGTCGAAAAGCGGATTTCGCCGGTCTTGCTGAAGATGCGGATCCGCCGGATTCCCGGCTCAGTGCCCATGTCGCGAATCATCTGATAAAGCGCGTCGCGGTCGTTTCGCAACATCTGGTAACGCGTGCTGCGGCGGATGATGTCGCTAATGCGCTCGGCGCTGGCAGTCACCAGTTGCTCGGCATTCGCGCGTTGAATCCGCCGCAATTGCCAGGCAAATAGGCTGAACACCAGCGCCGTCGCGAGCATCAGTCCAAGAGCGAGTTTGACAGCCAGTCTCATACGAATGGAACAATGACGAACCGAACTACGCTGCGTGATGCAGCCGGGAAGTGATCGAGCGGACGTTATCCTCGCCGCCGTGCGCCTCCGGTTCCTCGAAAACCGGAAGGTGCTTCGCGGCCAGGCGGAACAGTCCAAATCCAAGCGCGATGATCGCCAAAGTGACCGCGATCTCCGTCCACTTCGGAATGTAAGTCACACCGGAGGCGCGCTCAATGCCAGTTACGCTGATGTTGAGGCGGTTCGTGATGAATCCGAAGATCACCATCAATGCGGTCCAGTAGAGTTGGGACGGGTTCGCCCGCACGCTCTTTCGCACAAGAAACGCCAGTGGCAGCGCCATCAGCACCATCTCCAATGCGAAGAGATAGGTCTCGGGACGGGCCTGCGTCAGCAGCCCCCACGCATGGCGGTTTGTCAGATCCATCAGCCGCATCGCCACGTAAGTGCCCTGAACCACCACCAGCACGCTCGCCAGACTCTCCAGTAACGGAGCCTCCAACTGGCGTCCGAACGCCCGGCTGGAATGCCACGATTCGAAGATCGTCATCGCCAGTCCCACCGCAATCGCCGACGTGAAGAAGAACAGCGGCATGTAAGGCGTGTACCACAGCTTGTCCAACTTATGAGGAACCAACAGGTACAAGCTTCCAAGCGAGGATTGGTGCAGCGTAGAGAGAATCACGCCTGCGATCATCAACGGAACCGAAATGATGCGGAACCACTTGAGCGGAGCATTCCACTTGAGCTTCTCGAACACCGCCGGCGAAAACTCAAGGAACAGAACCGTGGTGTACAGCGTGACGCACCAGCCTACTTCGAACATCACCGACCGGGGATTCCACATGATCAGCGGATGCCAGATGCGGTCCGGCCTTCCAAGGTCGAACATCAGCGCGAAGATCACCAGGAGGTAGCCGAGAAACGCCGTCAGTACAGCCGGACGCAGGATCGGCTTGTATTTCTCGATATTGAAGATATGGACGGTGGCTACCAGCGTGAAGCCGCCGGCCGCCAGACCCACCCCGCACAGAACGTCAAATCCAATCCAGATGCCCCACGGAAATTCGTCACTCAAGTTGGTAACTGCTCCCAAACCGTGCGCGAATCGTACCCACGTGGCATAGGCGCCCGCTGCCATCAGCGCGTAAAAAACCAGTTTCCAGATCGTAAACCGGGGCCGTGGTATCGAGGTCATGCCTTCCTCCCTTCCGCCTTCGCCACTTCCATCCGGCGATGCGTAATCCAGTAAATCCCGCTGAGCAGAACGCTGCCCACCGTAACCACGCTCGGGATTGTTTCGAGCGCTCGCCAGGTAAGTCCTGGCAGGTTTTCCTTGGGCAAATTCGTTGGCAGCCCGAGTTGCGAGAAAGGCACATCGGAGATCATCAACACCGAAGTCCCACCCACTTCCTCGGTTCCATAGATATGCGGCTGATAGGTGCCGGGGCTCTCGGCCATGCGCTTACGCGCCAGCGCGATCATCGCATCCCGGTCTCCGGAGACCGTCGCCTCCGCGGGACAAGCCTCGGTACACGCGGTCGGCTTCCCCTGCACCTGCCGCTCGAGGCACATGTTGCACTTCGCCAGCTTCGGCAGCCGGGCGTTCCACTCGTAGGCCGGCGCGCCGAACGCACAGGCCGTCATGCAATAGCGGCATCCCATGCACTTATCGGCGTCGTACACCACCGGCCCTTGCGGAGTCTTCTGCAACGCCCCAACCGGGCAGGCCGAAACGCAAGCCGGCTCGATGCAATGCATGCACAGGCGGCGGACATACTTCTCGCCCTTGGTAACCACTGCCGTTAGCTTGTGGGAGGAGATCTTCTCTTCCGCCGCAATCTGATCGTTGTATGGGTTCTTCCATTTCTCCGCACAGGCGCCTTCACACTGCCGGCAACCTACGCACTTCGTACTGTCAAACAAAATCGCGAATGCCATGTTGCGCTGTCCTTTCCAGTAGCCGCTCCGCTTAGAGGTAGAACTCGGCCGTGAACTCGCGCCAGTTAGTTACCTGCAATGCTTCAGCCAAATCCTCCACCGGCTCGCCGGCGTCGGCGGCCACCACACCAGCCAGTTCCGGCTGACGGGCATACAGTTTCTCCACCGCCGACTCCATCCAGCGTGCCACCAGATCTTTGGGAATGAAGTTCCGGGCGGTGCCCTCTTCGTCGGGAACGTGCAGAGTCATCAGCCAGCCAGCGCCGTAGGGATCCTTCCGCAGCAGCGCCGGATTCTTGATCACATCTTCATTCACTTCAAGGACTTCGCCCTCGATCGGCGACACCATCTCCGCCGCCTGGCCGTTGCGCAAAAGCTTCCACGCCCGTTGCCCCTGACGCAGCCACTGGCCTGGTTTGGGCAACTCAATACCATCAATCTTGCCCGCGATCCGAGCCGCAAGATCATCCACTCCGATCCGCACGACGTTCTTGCGTTCCCGCATCGCCCAGCCATGGCCGGGGTGGTAGCGGAGCGCTTCCGGAGTGTGGAATCCGTAGACGAAATCACCAGAAGTCGGGGGTGCAACTGCGGCAACTCCCGCAGGCACTTCTTGCCTTCCGCGTGAGAGCACCCAATCGAGGAACGCGAACACGAGGAAAAGTGAGAGAACAAGTAGGACTGTCATATCAAACCTCCCGGACCCGGTTGAAATCCGTGGTCACACCCTGTAAAGTGCATCTTGAGGGCCGCGAGAGAAGGCTATTGAAATCAACTGGTTACGAATCGTATCGCGGTTGTCATTGTTGAGGTTTTTCACAACAGTTGATGCGAATCCCGCGATCGCTCGCATTTTCAATCACTTACGTGTGTGGCGATTTTCAACGTCCGCCGTTGCGATCCACAACGCTTTTTCTTTCACGCCTTCTTTGGCTGACGATCTGCAAGGTAGAAGAATAGACTATGACCGCTCGCGCTGTTGTGTTTCTCATCACTTTTGTGGTTTCTAGCTGCACTCTCTGGGCACAGGCCAAACCTGCGGAGTGTAAGTCGTGCCACGATTCCGAGGCGAAAGTCGCCGCCTCCTCCCACGCCTCTCTCTCCTGCGATACCTGCCACGATCAGCACACGGCTTATCCGCATCCCAAAGGAGTGGAGAAACCCGCTTGCTCCACCTGCCATCCGGAGGCGGCGGAGGCGACCGCCAAGAATGTTCACGGTCTCGCGCTGAAGGCGGGCAATACGGGCGCACCTGAGTGTGCAAGTTGTCACGGCGGCGGTCATGAGGTCGCAAAGGCGTCGGTGCCCGAGTTCCGCAAAACTCTCGCCGACACATGTGGAATGTGCCACACCGAGCCGGCCGAGCAATTTAAGGCCAGCGTGCACGGCCAGGCGGTGGCGAACGGCCTGAAGGGCGCGCCGACTTGTACGGATTGCCACGGCGAGCACACGATTCTCAGTACGGATCAGGCGGGCAGCCCGGCAAACAAGAACAATGTTCGCGAAACCTGCGGACGGTGCCACGGCGATGTCCGCCTTGCCAGCCGTTTCGGCCTCCCCCTCGATCGGGTAACCAGCTTCGACTCCTCCTTCCACGGCCTCGCCGCCAAAGGTGGCGCACAGTCCGTTGCAAACTGCGCCTCCTGCCACGGCTTCCACAATATCCTTCCGTCAACCGACGCCAAGTCGATGACTCACCAGAGCAACCTGCCGAAGACGTGCGGACAATGCCACCCCGGCGCGGGCACCCGTTTCTCTCTCGGCACGATTCACTTCACCGAAGGCGGCAACGAGCCGGGTCCTGTGCGCTGGGTCCGCCTCGCCTATTGGGGACTGATCCCGCTCACTGTCGGCCTCATGTTCCTGCACCACCTCGGCGACTGGATCCGGAAGTTCATTCAAATGCGCCTTCGGCCCGTTGGCGCGGCGTTGACGCGGCATTCCGGCATGCCCGGCGAACTCCGCATGTACGCCTTCGAACGTGTCCAGCACGCACTCCTCGCCGTCTCCTTCATCGTTCTCGGCTGGACCGGGTTCGCCCTCAAGTGGCCCGACGCGTGGTGGGCCTGGCCGCTGGTCGCCTGGGAATCGGTTTGGCCGGTACGCGGCACCGTCCACCGCACTGCAGCCGTGATCTTCGTCCTTTGCGGCGTGATCCACATGATCTCGCTGATCACCAGCAAGCGCCTGCGTGAACACTGGATGACGTTGATTCCCGGCCTCCGCGACATCCGCGAAGGCGTCGCGATGATGGCTTACAATCTCGGGCTCCGCAAGACCAAGCCAACCGTTTCCGCACATGGATATATGGAGAAGGTCGAGTATTGGGCAGTGGTCTGGGGCGCGGTCGTGATGGGGATCAGCGGCGCACTGCTCTGGTTCAACAACTGGTCGCTTCAGCAGTTCCCGAAGGTCTGGCTCGATGTCGCCAATGCCGTCCATTACTATGAAGCCGTTCTCGCCTGCCTCGCGATTGTGATCTGGCACTTCTACACGGTCATCTTCGACCCCGAAGTCTATCCGATGGACACCGCATGGCTCACCGGCCGCACGGTTCGAAAACGTGACCATGCATCCCATGGCGCCGGCTCTCATGGTTCCCCCGGTTCCCGCACCGAGCCGGAGCCCGCTCATCGCGAAGCTGCCGACCACGATTCCCAGCAATAGCTGTTGATCGATCCCGATCCTTACGGCGGGGCGTGACTCCATGTAGCGCCCCGTCTTTCTTTTTTCACGGAACGCTCTTGACAACCGACGCCGAGAGTCTCACAATCATAGTGTGCTATCTCAGTAGCACACTTTCTGGGCGTCACTCGAAATGATCCTGAATCTGAATCCCAACTCCGGCGTGCCCGTCTACCTCCAACTCATGGAGCAGGTGAAACACGCCGTAGCCACGGGAGCCCTGCGGGCCGGCGATCAACTCCCCGGTCTGCGAAAGTTAGCCGAGTCGCTAGTGATCAATCCCAACACGGTGGCAAAAGCTTACCGCGAGTTGGAACACGAAGGCGTCATCGAATTGCGTCACGGCTCCGGAGCGTTCATTACCGAACGTGCCGTGGCGTCGACCAGCATGGAAGCCATGAGGAGGGCCGAGCAAATGGCCAAGGATCTGGTCCGCCATCTGTTGGAGTCGGGGCTGACCGAAGAAGAGATTCGCAGACTCGTCGAAGCGGCACTGACCGAATTTTGCAGCTTCTCAAAGAATGTGGAGGCGAAGAAGTAACCATGCACGGCGAGACTGCGATTGAAGTGCGCGGCGTGCGGAAAAACTTCGGCCAGCAAACCGCCTTGGATGGTCTCGACCTGACCGTCCCAAAAGGCTCCATCTGCGGATTTCTGGGCCGCAATGGTGCGGGCAAGACCACCACTCTGAAGATTCTGCTTGGCGCCGCCAGGCCCGATGCCGGCTACGCCCGCGTCTTCGGGCTGTCCTGCCATGACCGCCGGGAGTCGCTTGAGATCCGCCGCCGGATCGGCTTCGTCAGCGAGCAGAAATGTCTCTACCCGTACATGAACGTGGAAGAGGTCTTGCGGTTTACGCGCCCCTTCTTCCCCAAGTGGAATCACCAGCTCGAACGCACTTACCTTGAGCGCTTCGAAATCGACATGAAAAAGAAAGTCCCGAAGCTCTCCAAAGGTAACCTTACGAAGCTGAATCTTCTATTGTCCTTGTGCCGTCAGGCGGACCTCCTCATTCTCGATGAGCCGACCGACGGTCTGGACCCGGCCATGGTGGAAGACGTGCTTCAGGCGCTGGTGAATGTGAACGCGGAATTCGGCACCACGATTTTCTTCTCCTCGCATCAACTGCACGAAGTGGAGCAGATCGCCGACCGCGTCGTCATCATCGAACAGGGACGCACGGTGATTGAGGATTCGCTGGATGACCTCCGCGAAGGCTACCGGCGTCTCAACTTCGTCTTCGATCAGGACGCCGCCCACGCCGAGGTTCGCCTGCGGTCCTATGGGCCGATGCTCCGGGAGGGCCGCAGCGTATCGCTTCTGGTGAAGCAGGACTGGGAAACGGCGGCGGAGGAGGCGCGCACGCTCGGCGCGAAGTCGCTGGATGCACAGCCGGTGACCCTCAAGGAGATTTTTCTGCGCACGGTCAAGAGTAAGTAAGGAGATATCTGGATGCTCTGGTACAAGTCGTGGCTTGAATTGCGGTTCCGCGTATTGTGCACGCTGTTCATTCTTTTCTGCCTGGCGGCCTTCATCACTTTTTCGGCGAGCGGGTTCGCATCGAACGAATCGCGCGTCCAACGGCTAGTCAGCGCCATTGGCGGGGGCGTCAATCACTCCGGCATTTCCCCGGTGGAGACCGCCGCCATCGCCTCCGCCATGTTCCTGGTGGCCGCCGTAATCGCTCCGGTAATGTCGCTGATGCTCGCCGGCGGCGGCATGAACACGCAAACCAACTACGGAATGACACCGGGATTCCACGGCTCCATGCTATACACGCTCTCGCTTCCCGTAACCCGGCGTCAGCTCCTATGGACTCGTGCCGGACTGGGCGCGGCCTGCTATGGGGTCAGCCTGATTCTCTGTGTGGCTCTCATCGGCGTCGCCTATCCTCTCTGTGGCGTTCCGGTCTCTCCCGCGAACCTGGTTCGCTTCCTGCCCGGCTTGTTTGCCGGCAGCGCCTTCTTCTACGGCTTGGCCGTACTACTCAGCGCCGTACTTGATGAATTCTGGGGTGGCATGGCCGGTTTCCTGATCATCGGGTTTCTTGCCGGATATTCCGGCGGCGACAAGGCCCGCATTGGTGAAGTTACTTCCCTGATGCGCGGGCTGAGTATCCTCCGTGGCCAGGAATGGCCGTTGCTCGCGGCCTGCCTCTGGACTGTCGCGGGCTTGGCCTTGATCTACGCGGCTTCCCTGTGGGTGGAGAGAAGAGAAGTATGAAGACGGTGTTCAAGATCCTGCTGCGCGTCGGACTTCCGGCCGCATTCGGCATGCTGACCGGATCCGCCATCGCCAGGTTCGGGCTTCTGGACGTCCCCAGGCAAGATGCGCGAACTTTGCTCTACCTTCTTCCGTTCCTTCTCCTAACGGTGCTGGCAGTCCACGAACTTGGCCACCTCCTCGGAGGAAGACTCATGGGATTCCGGTTCTGCATGTTCGCCGCCGGGCCGCTGCTGATCGTCCGGGAGAATGAGAGAATTCGCGTGAAGTTCAACCGTGCTTTGTCGCTGTGGGGCGGCATCGCCTCGGCGTTGCCGGTGACCTTCACGGACATCACCCGTGGAATGTTCGTCTTTACCGCGTTCGGCCCACTCACTTCCTTCTTCTTCGCCGCGGCGCTGTGGCCCGTTGACTTGCTTGCGGCACGCACAGCGAGCCTGTTCTCGCTGCTCATCGGCTTGGTCACGCTCGTGCCCATGCAGACGGGCGGCTTCCTCTCCGACGGAGGCCGCATGCTGATGTTTCTGCGTGAGCCAGTGAAAGCGAAGCGATGGACCGCGCTGGCCATGCTGTCCTCACTGAGTCTCGCCATGGTCCGGCCGCGCGATTGGCCGGAGGAAGTGCTCACTGCCGCCAGAGCGTTGCCGGACGACTCGGCTGACGACGTCGCCGCGGCATGGCTCGAACACAAAGCCGCCCTCGACCGTGGCGAACTCGGCCGTGCCGCTTCCGCCATTGACTACGTGGACGCCCGTCGCGGGCAACTACCGAAAATCACCTCCGATCTGCTCTCGCTCGACCTCGCGGTTTTCCACGGTCTGTTCCGGGGCGCGCCAGTCGAGCCGCCCGGCGCCAAGCCGCTTTTCGCCCAGCCGGTCGATCTCGAACTCGCGCGAGCCACCAGCCTTCTCAGCAAAGGAGAGCGCGTCGAAGCCGGCCGCACGGCACAGTCGGCCCTGGACCGTTGGAAGGAGCCCTCCTCCGGGGCCTGCTTTCTCACCCGTGATCTCTTGCGCGAAGTTGTCCGCCAGGCCTCTGCCTGAACCGGTGATCTGCCGAAAGGAATGAAGATGCAAATCACAAGACGAATGGCGACGGCGCTTGCGGCCCTCGCCCCGTGCTCGATCCGTGCGCAGGCCAACGCCGATCTCGAGTCCTTCGACATGGCCTGGCAAGTGGTCCGCGACCGGCACTGGGATCCGCAGTTGAATGGCGTCGATTGGGATGCGGTCAAGCGTGAACTCCGCCCCAAACTGGAACAAGCCCCCAATCGCAACGAAACGCGCCGGACCATCAGTCAGATGCTGGATCGTCTGAAGCAGAGCCACTTCGGCCTCCTGCCCGCCGAAGTCTACAACCAGGTACAGGCCGGGTCGGGCTCGCGTAGCGACGCAACTCCAGGAATCAGCGTGCGCGTAATCGCGGGAGATGCTGTCATCACCGAAGTGCGCGATTCCGAGGATGTTCGCACCGGATGGACGTTGAAGCGCATCGGTGACTGGGAAGTGAATCCCGCCCTTCGTGAGATCGCAAAGTCGATCCAGGACCCCGTGACGCGAGCCTTCGTCGAAGCAGGGATGATCCGCCGCCGTCTCAAAGGTGAAGTGGGTTCCGAACGGGCCGTCGAATGCCTGGATGGCCAAGGCGGCACGGTCCAGACAAAACTCCGGCTGGCCGAGGAGCAGGGCACACGCGCCTCCTTTGGCCTCCTGCCCCCGACTCCGGTGTGGTTTGAGACCAAGGAGCCAAAGCCCGGAATCGGCTACATTCGATTCAACATGTTCCTCGACCCGCCACGCCTCATGGCCAACTTCGAAGCTGCCATTCGCAAGTTCCATAGGTCGAACGGCATCGTGATCGACCTGCGCGGCAATCCCGGCGGCCTCGGCATCATGGCTATGGGAATGGCGGGATGGTTCGTCAACAAGGAAGACCTGCATCTCGGCACCATGATCCTCCGCGACTCCAAGCTCCGCTTCGTCGTCAATCCGCGCCTGCCGCATTTCGAAGGGCCGCTTGCGATGCTGATCGACCCGCTTTCGGCATCCACCTCGGAGATCTTCGCCGGAGGCATGAAGGACATCGGCCGCGCCCGTATTTTCGGCGAGAAGACTGCGGGCCTTGCCTTGCCATCGAATTTTCAGAAGCTGCCGAACGGAGATGTTCTGCAGTTTGCGTTTGCCAATTATGTATCGGCTTCGGGCGTGCCGCTGGAAGCGAATGGCGTGATGCCGCACGTGCACGCACCCCCCACGCGAGAAGCCCTGTTGAAAGGGCGCGACAATGCGCTGGAAGCCGCAATCGAGTGGATTCAGAAGGAAGGGAATAAGACGAATGCGAAAACTGCTTAGTGTGTTCATGCTTGTGGCCTGCGCCGCCTGGGGCCAGGACGAGAAGGACGCGAAGAAAGAACCCGAGAAGCTGCCCTCGGCCGAAAGCGTTCTGGAGCGCTTCATTGAGGTGACAGGAGGAAGGAAGGCCTACGAGTCGCGCACAAGCGAGACCATCGTGGCCAAGATGTCGATGCCCGCGCAGGGCATTGAGGCATCGCTCACCACGCACACGGCCAGAGACAACAGACAGCGCATTGTCACTGAGTTTCCGGGCATCGGCAAGATCGAAGGCGGCTCCGATGGGCAGGTCTATTGGGAGAAGTCGGCCGTACAGGGAGCGCGCATTCGCAAGGGCGACGAACTGCCGCAAGCACGCCGGCAGGCAACCATGAACGCCCCGATTCACTGGCGCACACTCTATACCAAAGTGGAGACCACAGGTGTCGATGCCGTGGAAGGCAAGCCGTGCTACGCCCTCACCCTCACACCTTCCGAAGGCCGGCCCGAACTTGCCTGCTATGACAAGGAAAGCGGCCTCATGGTGCAGATGAAGCTCACGCTCAAGACGCAGATGGGCGAGATCCCGATGGTGACCAGCGTCAGCGAGTACCGTGAAATCGAAGGCGTGAAGGTACCCCACAAGATGACCCAGACCGTGGCGGGTCAAAAGGTGGAAGTCACGGTGCAGAGCGTGACCACTAACCCCAAGCTCGACCCGGACACCTTCAAGCTTCCCGATGAGATCGTCGCGCTTATCGAAAAAGAGAAGGCCCCGAAGCCCGAACAGAAGTAGCTCCGTGGTTCCAAGGCGGAATGAGAAGAGGACTACGAGGCGCTTGAGGTCTACCGGGGATCGATCGTCGAAGCTCGTGCGAGAGTAAGTCCCATTTGTGGACTCGCTTCGTTCCGCAGCCGAAGCCATTCTCTCATCAAATAGCTAAGGTCTTCGAAGGAGAGTTGTTCCGGCGAACAGCCTCTTTCGAAGGCCAGTTTCTCCAGATCGGCGTTAAACTCGGACCAGAACCTGCCAAGCCATACAGGCCCAACCACCTGTTCCCCTGCGGCGTTCTGCAGCCATGCCCGGATCACCCGCATCGCCTCCTCTGGCCGCCCTGAGTGCGTCTCTATGTCCTGCCCGGCAAGATCGGAAAGGAACTTTTGATACCGGTACGGTTCGCGATCCAACACCAGGATGCGCTTTCCGCGCTGTCTCCTCGGGCCGAACCGCTTTGCTCCCAGGAACAGTCCAAGCTCAAATGGCATGTTGAATCGGGGCAATCCGGTCTCCGGGGTAGGTTCCGTACGGGAGATATCGTGGATTCCTAAGTCACTCTGGAGAACTAACTCACAAATCTTGTCCAGACGGGATTCGCCGGAGTCGATACGTTCAAGTGCACACTTCGGCTCGAAGCCGCACACATGAATGGTGAAGCAGATCGCACGAAAAATCGGTTGATAGGCTGGGTCGAACGGACAGTTGATGAAGACTTTCCGGTTACTTGACCCCATTGGTCTGTGCTGCCGCCTCGGCGGCGCGACGCTCCAAAACGACCTTCTTCACGATCCTGCGGATTTCCGAGACTGGAACGGAGGGGCTGTACGACAATCGCTTCACCAACCGGATAGGCACATAGGGCTCGTCTTCAGTGGCGGTTGGCAGTGAGGAGTCGATTTTCGCAGGTTTTGCGGCGCTAGCAGGCATGCACTCTCTCCACATTCTGTGTATCACATCGACAGTTCTTCTGCTACTCTTTAATCTCTCGTCTCCAGGGCTGGCCGCCACGGGGCTTGAATCCTCCACAGCGATACCTGCCAGTCCGCCCTCCTACGGCAGTACGACGCCGCGCTCCTGAAGCAACTCACCTGTACGCTGCAGCAGCGTCAGCAGATTTCGCCGGTAACCGACCGTCTGCGTCACAAGCGCCGCCTCCGCCGTGGTCAAGTCACTCTGCGCCGCGAGAACAAAGAAGATCACAGTCGTGCCGAGTTCATACTTCTTCTGCTCAGCTTCCACCCGCTTCTGAGCCAGATCGCGCGCAATTTGAGCCAGCTTCAGGCTCGCCTTACTCAATTCCACTTGATTAATCGCGTTCAGTACTTCCAACCGGATCTGTTGCTCGGTCGTGCGAAGCTGCAGCATATCCCGCTTGCGCTGTATGTTGGCATCCGCATAGTCGGCAGCCGCGCGCCGGTCACGAAGTGGAAGGTTCAGCGTCAGGCTGAAATTGTAGATAGGGAATCCGAAATTGAATAACTGGTTGAACGCGTCGCCGAGCCCGCCGGGAACTGGCGCAAGCACTTGCTGAACCCCGCCGAAATTCGTGCGCGGAAAGAACACACCGCCACGGCCCGTCGACGTATACCCACCGCCCAGTGCGAGTTGGGGAAGCAGCCCGTTCCGTGCTCCCTTCAAGTTGAGTTCGTCGATGTCGAGGAGTTGCATCGCGGCTTTCAAGTCCGGACGCAAATTCATCGCCTTCTGAACCGTGGACTCCTTGTCGATTTCGTCGCCGTTGGGCGGCGCGGTTACAGGCTCCGTAAGCACGATCGGAAGCCTGCGGATCTCCGGATCCAGGTCAGCGGCAATCTGGCGCCGCAACCCATCCTCGACCTGAGCCAGCCGGTACCGGGCCTGGGTGACAAAGATTTCGGCGTTTGCGTATTGCGCCTGCGGTTGAAAGATCTCGAGTGGCGACGTCGCGCCCAGTTCCAGTTCGCGTTGCGCCCGTTTCAAGGCAGCATCGTTCAGTGCCAGCGCCTGCTCCTGAACCCGTAGGTTCTCACGCGCCTCGATCACATTCCAATACGTCGTTTCCGCCTGCACCAATAAACGCAGAATCTGATCCTGGACGTTGTACTGGGTCTGACGGACGCGGCTCCGCGCGATGCTGACCGGGAGTTTCGTGATCTCGCTTCCTCTTCCGCGCAACAAGGGCTGAGTGAAGCTCAGCGCCATGTTAGTCGTGAAAGATGGGTTGAACGTCTGGAACTGGTTATTCGTGGAGAGTTTCGCACCATTGAAACCCGCCTGAATCTGAGTACCGGTGGAAAGGGTCTGCACATAGTTGAAGTTCCACGGCTGATTCAGTTGGCTCAACGTGGCCGCTCCGGCCAACACGTCAATGGTCTGCGAATTCGACCTCGTGGCTGCAAACCGGCCCTGGAACTGCGGATCAAAGATGCCCGCCGCCCGCAGAGTCTGATTCTTGGGGATTTCCACGGCCAGCCGTTGGATCTCGATATCCGTATTATTCGCCAGCACTAACTCCACGTAGTTCTTCAGCGACAACTCCAGCTTGCCATTCACCACGAATTCGTGAAGGCGAACCGGATCCCGCAGTTCCACCCGGGGAACGCGAGGATTCAGCACCTGCTCAAAATAGCTGGATTGGGGAAAGCGAGGCGCCTCCACCAGGGCCTGTTGACCGAATAAGGAAAGTGCACCAAGAAACAAAGTGCACGCGAGCGTTACACGCATTCGTATTAGTCCTCTAACAAGCTATCAATTCCAGACAAGCTATTCGTACCGGATCGCCTCAATCGGGTCCAGTTTGGCGGCCTGTACGGCCGGGTAAATCCCGAACAGCAGCCCAATGCCCACGGAAACTCCAAACGCCACTGCAATCGACCCGGTGGTTACCACCGTCGACCATCCGGCGGCCGTCGCAATCACACGTGACAGCGTGAAGCCAAACGCAATTCCAATCAGCCCGCCGAGAATCGAAATCATCACGGCTTCCGTCAGAAACTGACGCACAATGTCCGCCTGCCGTGCACCGATCGCGCGCCGGATCCCGATCTCGCGGGTACGTTCCAGCACCGTCGCCAGCATGATGTTCATGATTCCGATTCCACCCACCAGCAGCGAAATCCCTGCGATACAGATCATGACGATGCTGAAGATTTGTTGCGTCCGGCGCCGCTGTTCCAGCAGTCCCGCCGGCACCGTCACCGTGAAGTCGCCGGCGTCCTTGTGCGTCGCGGCCAGAATCGCGCTCACCACATTCGCCGTCTCCACCGAGTCCGTGTCGCTCTTGACTTTGATATAGATGCCGTCGATCTCATCCTTCAGGTAGCTGTTGTTGTCCTCGAAACGCCGCATCACCGTATTCAGCGGCGCAATGACAAGGTTATTCCGGTTGACAACCTCCAAACCCTCAACCTCGGAGTCCGCCGTCGCCTGCTGCGCCAGAACTCCAACCACCTGAAGCCAGATTTCGTTGACCTTCACATACTTGCCTACCGCGTTGTCGTAGCCGAGTAAGTTCACTTTCGCGCTTTCGCCAAGCACGCACACCGGCGCCGACTTCGCGTTGTCTTCATCGTTGAAAAACCGGCCTTCCACCACCTTCAAACTGTTGATTTGCAGATAGTTCGACTCCACACCGATCAACAAAGGCGGCTCCTGCGCGGTCTTCGGCAGCACCTTTGAGGGCTTGAACCGCTTCCTCGGGGTCAGCGCATCCAACCCCTGTACGTTCTCCGAAATGGCGCGAAAATCGCGGAACGTCAGCCCGGGAGAAATCTGCCGCCGCGCCTGCAACTCATTGCGGTCCACGGCTTCCTTGGCTTCGATAATGATGTTATTGACGCCGAGTAGATCAATGTAACTGATCATCTCCTTCTCGACACCGGCGGTGATCGCGAGCATCGCGACCACAGCGCCCACGCCGAAGATCATACCGAGCATCGTGAGCAAGCTTCGCAGCTTGTGCACCAGTAGGCTCGATAGCCCCATGTAGATTTCGGGAAGCATTCCGGAGAACATCTACTTCGCACCTCCGCC
The DNA here is from genome assembly GCA_016789785.1 of Bryobacterales bacterium. The sequence continues at coordinate 28,711 of JAEUQE010000025.1, read as the reverse complement.
AACCGGCATCGCGCCCATGGCGCCGCCCTTCGATTCCGATTTCTTTTTCTTGTCGCCAGGCTTGGCGAACGGATCAGCCATCGCCACCAGATCCCCTGGGTTCACGCCTTCCATCAGCACCACGGTCGACTCCGTGCGCTTGCCGATCTTCACTGGACGCTCCACCCACTGGTCCTTCTGCCGTAAGTAGACAAATGGCTTGTTGTCGCGCTCAAACAGCGCCTGCGTCGGAACATGGATCGCGTTCGGGATTTTCTCCACGATGATTTCGACATCCGCCAGCATTCCCGGCCGCAGAAGTACATCGATCTGCGAGTCTTCTTCGGGAGGAGGGGGAAGCTTGGCGTTGTCCATCTCTTGCTGTGTGAATTGCGAGCCACCGCCCATGCCGAAGCCTGCGGGAAATCCGCCAGCGCCTCCGGGTCCGCCCTGGCCACCACGGCGCCGGCCGCCACCGCCTTCACCGCCCTGGCCCGCGCCGGCCGCACCGCCAGGACCACTCTGACCGCCAGCCGCCTGTTCGCCGCCGCGGCGTCCCTCACCGCGCTGGGCACCTTCGCCACGCTGACCACCCTCGGCACGCTGGCCACCTTCTGCGCCACCCTGCCGCCGGCCGCCAAACGCACCCGACATGCCTGCCGGCAACTGAACACCAGCCTTGGCCATCTCCGCCTGAAGTTTCTTCTGGAACTCGGCGCGCTCTTCCTCGGTCATCTCGGTGGGGCTCTTGCCGCCGGACGCTTTCCGGAAAGCGTCGCGCATCTTCGTGCGCATCTCATCGGACATCCCGCCTGCGGCACCTGCGGCACCCGCCGCTCCGCCACCTCCGCCCGCGCCGCCAGGCCCCATTGTGAAGCCCATCCGGGGTGCGCCACCGCCTGCGCCGCCACCCATCGCGGCCATCGCACCGCCCATGCCGCCGGCGCCAGCCATACCGCCGCCCATCGCACCACCACCCGGCATTCCACCGCCGCCGGCCATCATCATGGCGCCGCCGCCCATGCCGCCCATGCCGCCGCCAAACGCGAACGACGAAGTCGCCACGGGCTTCTTACGATTCGCCTCCGCAGTGGCGAGGACCTTTTCAATCTGCGCCGGTGTCGCCCCGAGCGCGCTCAACAGCTCCTTCATATCGACGGAGAAAATCACATCGAACTTCTTGGCGGGATCGCTCGAAAAAACACTCGCGCTTGCCGTGCCGCTCATGGCTTTGATCTTGCCGTGCAGCGGCTTCTCGGAGATGGCATCCAGGCGGATCACCACGTCCTGCCCATCCTGCAGATTCGCGCGGTCCAACTCGCCCACACGGCTGATCACTTCCAACTCGGACAGATCCAGAACATCGGCCACCGGCATCCCGGGTTGCACCTGATCGCCTTCGCGAATATCCGGAATCTGCATACCGGGCACGAAAAACCCTGACGACCGGTTCTGCCGCACCGCCACCAGACCGGAAATCGGCGAAAGCAGTTTCACCTGCATCAAACGCTGGCGCTCCCGCTGCATTTCGAGAACAGCCTTGTTCTTGCGCTCCTGCAACACCGCGAGTTCCGCTTCGGCCTGCTCCAACCGGGACTTGATGTCGCTCTCCAACTGCTTCAACCGGCGCCGGGCCTCCTCCAGATTCAGGAGGTTCCTCTTGGCATCAATCTCGGACAGAAGCTCGTTGCGCTTCACTTCCAGTTCCGCCCGCCGCACCGAGTACCGCGAGTTGAGCAACTGCACCTGATCCTGATTGTTGCGGATGTTCAGATCGGCACGCGCCTTCTTGATCTGTTCATCCACCTGATCGAGTTCCAACTGCTTCTCCTCCAGCCGCGACAGCAATTCGGAGTCGTCAAACTCAATCACAAGGTCCTTCTCCCGCGCCAGCGATCCGAGAGCGGCCATTTTCGTCACCTGCACTGTCCCGAAAAGATTCGGCGCATTCAAGGTAACGGAGCGTACCGCCCGCAACTCACCGCGAGAGTATGTGCGAACCACCACGTCGCCCTTTCGGACACGCGCACTGGCGATCTGCTGTTGACGCTGTGGAAGCGACTGGAAGTAGCGGTACGCATACCACGCGCCTCCAGCCACAATCGCCAGGAGAACTAACCGGATGAGAAGCTTCTTCATGAATTCGGTCCCAACTTACAAATACAAACAGCGAACTCTATAGTTTTCGGGCGCGTTTGGCGGCTTCGGTGGGATTCTCAAGCGCGATCATCTCGCCCTCTTTCACGCCTCCCACCACCACAATATCGGTATCGTTGCGCTTACCAACCTCAATCGGACGGATCTGGAACTCCTGCCCGCGCTGCACGTAGACCGCGGGCTTGCCCTGGTGCATGAAACTGGCGCGAATCGGGATCAGCAGCGATTGCAACTGGCTCTCGATCACCACCTCCGCCGAGGCGCTCATCCCAGGCCGCAAACGCGGATCCAAATTCTTCAGCGTCGCGCGCGCCGGGAAGCTCTTCTCGGAAAGTCCCATCCCGCGATACGCCACTGTGGCAATCGGGCTGATCCAGTCCAACTCCGCAAGAAACTCTTTGTCCGGAATCGCATCCACACTGATGCGAAGCTGCTGGCCCAGCTGGAGCCGGCCGCGATCGACCTCATCCAGTTTCAACTCGATGCGCATCTGCGAAAGGTCCGGAATCTCCGCGATCGCGGCACCCGTCCAGGCACGGTCGCCTTCCTTGAAGGCCGGTGGCGAAGAGCCAAACGAGCCCTGGCTGCGGAAGTTCGGCAGCAGGTTCACCAACCCGTCATTAGGCGCCCGCAAAACCATCTTCGAGAGATAGCTGCGAGCCCGCTCCATGTCGCGAACCGTCTTATCCCTCTTCTGCTGCAGCCTTTCGAGATCGGCGTTCTGCGCCACCTCATGAGCCTTGATCGTCGTCTTCACCTGGCCCAGTTCACCTTCGGAAATCCCGACATCAATCCGGTTCTTCGCGCCTTCGATCTCGCTCACCACCTCGGCCTTGCTCGCCTCCAGCTTGGACCGCTGCACGTTGTACTCGGCGGTCATCAGATTCATGCCGTCCATTTCGTCGGTAATTCGATGCGACGCCTTCGTCTGGACGATTTCGCTGTCCACAGTGCGCACACTGGTCGAGCGCTCGAGCAACTGTTGCTCTTGCGAAGCCGCGTCGAACTCGACAATCACGTCGCCCTTCTTCACCAGCTTCCCGGACTCGGCAAGTTTCACAATCCGCACTTCGGGAACCTGGGGGGCCGCAAGAATCTCCGAACGCACGCTGCGAATCTCGCCCCGCGTCTTGACGCTGATGATGAACTCGGCCTTGCGCACTTTCACCACCGGCACCTCGACCTTCGTCGCGTTCTGCTGATAGCGGTGATAGGCCGCATACCCGCCGCCCGCGCCTCCAATCAGCAGAACCGCCCACGTGATGATCCTGCGGCGCGCAGACTTCGCCTGCCCGATTCTCTGTTTTGGCTTAACGTCTTTGGACATGTTCCTTTACTTGACCTGCCAATTCCAAACTTCAGCTTCAACCAGTCAGCCTCGGCCGCGCTCGATTCGACCGGGGTGCTCAACTCGATTGTTCGGGCGCCGGAGTGGGCGGACGCTGATCGGCGATCGTCTCGCCGGCCTTCACGCCGGTCCGGACCGCGACCATTGTGCTGCTGGCCAGACCCAGTTCCACGCCGCGCCGTTCCCATCGGTCTCCCGCCCGGACGAAAACGTAGGGAGTGCCTGCGTCACCATCACGGAACACCGACCCAAGCGGTACGATCGCAGCCGCCTCTTCTTCTTCAATCACCACATCCACGCTGACCGACAAATCCGGAATCACCCGAGGATCCATCCGGTCCAGCCGAACCCGCACAGGGATCTCCTTCAGATAACTCGCCCGCGCACTCATGCCACTGCGTGGCATCGCCGCCAGCGAGTACACACGCCCCGGCAGCTCAAGATCCGGAAACGCGTCGAACCGGATGCGGGCCTTCGCACCCACGCGAATCTTCTCCACATCCACCTGGTTCACGGTCGCGTTCACGATCATCGAACTCGGGTCCACGATTTGAAGGTATGGCATACCTGGGGGGATGGGATCGCCTGCTTGCACCTGCCCGAACTCCGACCCGCGGAACATCTGCAGCATCACCACCATTCCGTCAATCGGAGCCTTCACAACCATCCGGTCGGCATTCGCTTCCGCACGGCGCAGTTCAATCTTCGATTGCTGCAGATCCATCTCCGACAGTTTCACCTGCGCAGCTTCGCCGGCTCGCACATACGGGACTTCTTGCAGAAGCTGCTTGTACCGGGCCTCGGCCTCTTCCAGAGCAAGCTTGAAGCGCTCTGTGTCAATCGCCGAGCGCACCGGAACTGTTCGCAGGTCCAGCTTGGCCTTCTCCACATCGGCCTTGGCAATCAGGATCGACTGCTCGTGGGATTTGCGGCTGACGTCCAGGTCGGACTCCAGACGCTTCATGTTCAGTTCCTGCTGAACCACACCAGCCTTGTAGTCATCCAGACGCTGGAGCATGTACTGGCGGTCGAATTCCGCAACCTGGGTCCCTTTGTTCACCGAGGAGCCAGGCTTGATCAGATCCTGCAGAATCGCGCCGAAGTCGCCCATGCTGGAGCCGCCGCCACCACCACCGCTACTTCCGCCGCCGCCATAGAGCGAGCTGGACGTGGATCCTAAACCCTCGGAGCCCAAAGTCGAGGCTGCTGCCGACGCGGTGGACCGCCCCGCGCCACTCGAAGAAGACCGGCTCGACGTCCGTTCCCGGCTTGTGGAAGAACGCAGCGCACTCGATGCGCTCCGAACACCTGCACCACCACCCATCGAAGCTCCGGATGCTCCGCCAGCCAAACCACCGCCGCCACCACCTGCCGACATCGCACTGGAAAGGCCTGCTCCCGCCGAAGAACCGCCGCTTGAAGATCCACCACTTCCACCCGATGAGCCACCACCCGAATTCGAGGAAACAGTCGGTCCGCCACTGCCGCCACCACGGCCACTGCTGCCGCGGCCCATCACCGGGCCTCCACCACCCATAACGCTTCGGCTTCCCCGAAGTTGCGGCCCGAGGATCGTGCTGAACTTCTCAGGCCCCGTGGTCCCGGTCAACCGGATGGTGTGAGATACCTTCCCGCCTCCAACTTTGGAACTGCGAACGCTCGCCGCCGCGGTCTTTGGGCCCGCCGCCTGATCCGCGGCCTTCCGCTGCCACAGAAACGCGCCGGCCGCGATCACCGCGAGAAGCAACACCCATCCCCACGGGAATCCCCGCTTGGGGCGCTCCACAGGAGCAACAGGTGTAAGCTTTCGATCTGGCGGCGCCGGCGTGGTTGGAGCAGGTGTGCTGTACGGTTGCATGACCGAAATCCTTCAAGTAGCCCAATTCCCTGGTTTTTCCAGTTGTGCCAATGAGTTAGACACACACGTAGGGCTATCGCTCTACTTTATCTCAAGTTGTAATGACGATGGGGTCGGCCAAAAGGTTATCTTCACCCGGCCTTTTGATACAGCTAGTACCCGCCGGACTACACGATCCGCCCGTCCCTCATGTTCACGATCCGGTGCGCATACGCCGCCGCTTCCGGATTGTGCGTGATCATGAGGATCGTCTGCCCCAGACGTTCGTTCAAGTCCGCAAGGAGCTTCAGCACGATCTGCGAGTTCTCCGTGTCCAGATTGCCCGTCGGCTCATCGGCCAAAAGCAGAACAGGATGATTCACAATCGCCCGCGCAATCGCGACTCGCTGCTGCTCCCCGCCCGATAGCGATCGCGGCTTGTGGTGCAGCCGGTGCCCCACTCCCAGCAGATCCAGTGTCTTGGTGAACCAGCCGTCATCGGTCGTTCCCGGCGCCACACCCGAGATGTACTTCGCCATCTCGATGTTGTCCTCGGCCGATAGCGTCGGCAACAGATTGTAGCGCTGGAATACGAATCCCACCAACTCCCGCCGGATCGAGGTACGTTGCGTGTCGTTCATTCGCGCCAGATCGCGCCCGTTAATCAGCACCTGGCCACCGCTCGCCTGCGCCAGCCCTCCCAGGATGTAGAACAGCGTCGATTTCCCCGAACCCGACGGCCCGCAGATCGCAATGAACTCGCCACGCTCCACCGTGAGATCGACCCCACGCAACGCGTGCACATCCACGTCACCCATCTTGTACGTCTTCTTCAGACCGCGAATCTCAATCAACGCGTCACTCATAGCTGAGCGCCTCAATCGCATCCTGCCTCGCGGCGATCCAGCCAGGGTACAGCGCCCCGAGCAAAGACCCGACTAAGGCCACCAGCGAGGCGATCGGCCACCACACCGGGACAATGATCTGGTTCAAAGAGCCGGGAACGAATGTCATGATCGCCCAGCGGGTACCGTACGTGAACACAATGCCGAACAACGATCCGATTAACGAGAGCACCACCGTTTCGCGAATCAGAATCCCCAGAATCAGAGCCGGCGTCGCACCCAACGACTTCAGGATCCCGATCTCGCGCGTGCGCTCCAGCACCGCTGTATACATCGACAGGAACACCACCAGAAATCCCACTACCACCGCCACTCCGATCACCACATAGATGAACGTCTTCAACTGCGGCAGGTTGTTCACCGAGATCTGCGAGACAAACTCCTCGATCGAGTAAATCTGATACGTGGGAAGTTCCTTCTTCAACGCCGCCATCGCTTCCGGCAGGCTTCGAGGATCATCCAGCTTCACGTAGATCATCGTCAGCTTGCCCGTGTTCGCCGACAGTTCCTGCACCAACTTCATTGGTAGAAAAATCCGTGCAAGCTTCCCCGGCTCCACAATCCCAGCCACCTTCCAGTCACGCTCCATGAAGCGCATCGGAGAGCCGACGTTAAGGCCGAACTGCCGCGCCCAGTATTCATCCACGATCACGTCTTCGGGATTCCGGAACCCCCCGCCTTCGATGAACTTGAACCCGCCGCTCATCTTCGCAAAGCTCTCGGCGTCAATCCCGGTCACCGAGTTCGTGCCGCCGATCGGCTGCACAATGGTACCCGTAGCCACCGACACGTGTGGAATGCCCCGCACGAAATCGAGGATCTTCTCCGGCATCGGCGCCGTGCTCATGCTGATGATCGAACTGCCGGGCGGACGGATCAGAATATCCGCCCCCGCCCCACGCGATCTGCGGCTGACATCGTCCAGCGTCCCGTAACTCACGCCCACCAACGTGAGAATCATCGTCACCTGAACGCCAACCGCGGCCGCACTCAGCACGGTGCGCACCCAACGGTGCTTCAGGTTCTCTATCACGAGCTTATTGATCAATGCGGATTACCTTGATTGCCAGTCCGGGCTTGCCGGTCCGGCGAGGACAAACTCTCATTGTACTGTAGCGGCGTCCTGCGACGGCTTCGCGGCGGCCCAGTCCATCCTCAGTAGGGACTGATCGAGTGGAAGTGCAAGGGCTCCACCTCATGCCCGAGGATCTTCTCCACTTCCTTCGTCAAAGGACCAACCGACTTCTTGAAGATCATCTTGTAGGCTTGGCAGAAGTGATCCAGATCCGCGAAGTCCCGATTCATCGCATGCCGCGACTTCGGGCATCCCCCATGACAAATCGCCTGATACTCGCAGACCTGGCACTCGGGATGGGGAATCGTCTTGTTCTTCGCAAAGGAGTACCGGCGTTGCTTGCGCGCAATCTCCGTCCACGAGTCCAGATTAATGTTGCCCAGCCGCCAGTCCGACGATACAAAGAAGTCGCAGGGATAGATGTCTCCGTTGTACTCCACCACCACGTAGCTGTCGCACGTCTCATGCATCGTGCAGCTTCCCGGCTTCTGCCCCGCCAGGGCCTCGGCGATGTTGTCGAAAAAGCGGATGCGGATCTTGCGCCGGTCCGGCCACCATAGATCAAACGTCTCCACCATGAACCGCCCGTACTCCTCCGCGCTGATCGTGAACGGCAGCGGCTTGCCCTGATCATCAAACTCAGACAGCGGGATGTACTGAATGTTGTCGATGCCAAGCCCCTTAAAGTACTGATACACCTCACGAGCCTTGTGCACATTCGCCTGGCTCAACACGCAGAGGATATTGAAATCCACCTTGTGCTTCTGCATGGTCTGGAGGCTCTGCATCACGCGCTTCCAGGTTCCGTGTCCCGCCTTGTTGAAGCGGTACGAATCGTGGATCTCTTCCGGCCCGTCCATCGACAATCCAATCAGCCAGTTGTACTCCTTGAAGAGCTGGCACCACGATTCATCCAGCAGCATGCCGTTGGTCTGCAGCGCGTTGCTGACGTTCTGCCCGTCGCGGCCATATTGCTTCTGGAGTTTCACCAGCTTCTCAAAAAAAGGCAGACCGGCAAGCGTCGGCTCACCACCCTGAAACGCAAACACGCTGTTCGGGAAAGAATAGAAGAGGAAGGTGTCCACCAACCGTTCCAGTGTCTCTTCCGACATGCGCCGGCCAGGAAGCGACTTGTAGGGATCCGCCTCCCGATCCAAATAGAAACAGTAGGCGCAATCAAGATTGCAGACCGCCGAAGCCGGCTTGATCAGCAGACTGGTGATCCGCGGAGTTGTTCCCAACGAGGAGGAAATCAGGCCTTCGCCATAGATCGGAAACAAACTGTTCCCATTCGTCATGTTTCCGAGTGTACCATTGAGAATCGCCTCATGACCGTCGATGAAATGCTCGCCTTCACCCGCGCGGAATTCATCCGGCTCGGCACACCCAAGGCCAGCGAATCCGCGCAACGGTTCTTCAAGGAACCGGTCGATTGCTATGGCGTCACAAGCCCGCAACTCAAGGACCTCGAGAAGCGCATCGCCCCTGAAATCCGCACCTGGAAACCGGCTGATCGGAACCGTTTCTGCGTCGCGCTCCTCTCTGCCGGCAAGTTGGAAGAGGCCAACCTCGTACCCTATCTCTACAAGCGCTACGCGAAGACATGCGCCGAGTGCGAGTTCAAGTTGTTCGCCCGTTGGATGGAGCGCTATGTCTCCAACTGGTCCACCTGCGATGGAATCTCAGTCTGGCTGATCGGCGCCGCAGTGTCCAATCAACGTGACCTCGCACCGCAACTCATCTCCTGGACATCGTCCAAGAGCCGCTGGGTGCGCCGTTCCGCCGCCGTCAGCATGATTCCGCTTGCCAAGAAGGGCGAAGAGCAGACCACGGTGTTCGCCATTGCCCCGCGCCTGTTGCCCGATCCCGATGAGATGGTGCAGAAAGGCATCGGCTGGCTCCTCAAGGAGAACTACGTAGCCTCTCCGCAGCCGACGGTTCGCCTGCTTCGCGATTGGTCCGGCCGCACCTCGCGCCTCGTTCTTCGGTATGCTGCGGAGAAGATGAATGATCAGGATCGCCGGAGCGTGCTAGGCCGCGCATGACTCCCGAAGAAGAACTGCGCCACAAGTTGCGCCGCATTGAAGCACTCTACGCCGGCGCAACCACCGAAGGCGAACGCCTCGCCGCCAAAGCCGCCATCGAGCGGATTCGCAAACGTCTTGCCGAGTTTGAGCGGGTCGAGCAGCCAGTGGAATACAAATTCTCGCTCGCCGACGGCTGGTCCCTGCGGCTGTTCATCGCCTTGTGCCGCCGCTATGGCATTGAGCCCTATCGCTACTCCCGGCAGCGTCGCACCACTATCAACATTCGTGCGCCCCGCAGCTTCGTCGACCAGACCCTGTGGCCCGAGTATCAGGAGATCTCCAAAGCGCTCCAGGAGTATCTCGCCGAAGCCACCAATCGCATCATCCGCGAGGAAGTCTTCGGCGACGGTGACGTCCACGAGCGCTGACCTTCTCAGCATCTTTGCGGCTTCGCCCCTTTGCGTGATCCTTGTTTTTCGGACACCCCGCTACGGCTTCCGCAGGCGGCATAACGGATCGCCGACCACGATGTTCTTCCAACTCAGCGCCGGAATTGCGAGATAGAAACTCTCCGCCAGCGTGCGCCCCGAAAGGTATGCCGGAAACAGATGATCCGGACGTGGCGTCAAGTGCAGATATGGCTCAAACACATGTCCCGAAGCGCCCGTCGCACCCTCGGCCAGATAATCGGCCGTGAGCGACTGCGGACTGCCCTTGAACCACTTCAACCGGTCCTCCACACGAAATGTACTCAGCGCCCAGTTGTCCGGAGGCCGCTCAAACGTGCGCCCATTGGTTGAAACGTACTCCGTCATGATCCCGCCCGGCAGCCACTGGAATTTCGTTGTCCGCGTCTTGCGGTTCGGATCATTCGATCCCCATGAGCCGTAACCAATCACGTTCTTCTGCCCCGTGAGAACAGCCGGCGTTTCGTCCACCGTCACGCGGTCTTCCGGCAGCAGAATGGCCGCTGTCCGCAGCCAGTCATTCCCCTGCGTGTCCTCGGGCGACGTCAGATCAAGCACCACCTTGCCCCGATTCACCGCCGCCAATGACCGGTCAATCATCGCGCGGACGTCTTCGAAGCTGTAAGCCGCCAGCCGCGTCACCAGGTAGATCGGATGCGCAGGGCGGCGAAACGGCGCCTCCCGCGCACCAAAGAACGGATTCGGCACTGTACCCGAGAGAATAAACTTCTGCCCTCGCATCACCGCATAAAGCAGCGTGAGTTCCGAATCCACCGACGCCTCATCGCCCTTCAACCCTCCCGATCCACGAATCCCCAGCGGAACTCCCATCGTGGTGACCAGATACAGCACTTTCTCGGTCAGCGCCTTCTCCTTCAGGCACGCAGCCACTGGCGCGGCGATGTCACGATCATAAACATCGCGGCTGATGATCTCTTCGGGAGCCGTCTGCAGATAGCAGATATTGCCCGCTGGAACACCCCGCTTGCGCGCGTAATACTCGGCGATGTTCTTCGAAAGCGGTGACCGCCCATTCGCAACGACCAGGACATTCTCAGGCCCCTGCGCCCACGCCCACAGACTGAGCAGGATCGTGCCGCAAAGACTCCGTGTGGCGAGCGTCACTTGAGGGTCTTCAGATAGTCCACCACAGCCTCGGCATCGTTCGGCGTAAGAGATTTGCCGGATGCGGAGCGATTCTCAGCCGAAAAGGCGAAAAAAGAGAGAAGGAAGCCTGGCGCCGGGACTACGAATCGGGAAAATCGGCTCATTTCGTGTGATGTTATAATCTACACTAGTTTACTGCAAGGCAACCACGACAGACGAAGGCCACGGCGATGGTTTCCCGCCGTTGGCATAGTAACCACGATCGCCTGAAGTTTCCGCAGCGTTCCGTTTGCCGGCCGCAAGCCCCCTCCGTTTCCGGGGCTCTCACTTAGGATGGACTTAGACCAACTGCATACATTTCTCGAGATCGTGAGGCTGAAGAGCTTCTCGAAAGCCGCCCAGAGCTGCTTTCGGACTCAGCCCGCGATCAGTGCGCAAGTGCGCCAACTCGAGCAGGAAGTCAACGCTCCCTTGTTCGACCGGCTCGGAACGCGCATCGCCCTCACCGCCGCGGGCAAGATCTTCGCCGAGTACGCCGAACAGATCCTCGACCTCCGCCGCCGCGCCCAGGACTCCATCAACGAACTCGAACGCACTCCGAGAGGCGAACTCGTCATCGCCGCCAATGAGTCCACCTGCATCTACGTTCTCCCCGAAGTCTTCTCCGACTACCGCCAGCAGTTCCCGAACGTTCAACTCCACGTCGACCGTCGCTACGGCTCCCGCGTCGTCGAGGCCGTCCTCGAAAGTCAGGCCGACTTTGGAATCGCGCAACTTCCCGTCGAGGAGAAACGCCTCCAGACCGTCCGCATCCACTCCGATGAAATCCGTCTCCTCTGCAAGCCGGATCACGAACTGGCATCCAAGCCTATGGTTCACCCGCGCGAACTCGCCGGACACTCGCTTATGCTCCCAAAATCGGGAACCACGCGGAACCGGCTAAACGTTTGGCTCGAACCGGTCGAAGATAAAGTACAGATCTCAATGGAATTGGACTCGACCGAAATGATCAAGCGTTTTGTCATGGCGGGATTGGGTTTGTCGTTCCTGGCTGCGTCCAATTGCGCGGATGAAATCCGGTCCGGGCGTCTGGCCGGAGTTTCGTTGGGACCTGATAAGATGGTACGCCGCTTGGCGTTAATCTATCGGAAGGACAAGGCGTTGTCCAAGGCAGCCCTAGGTTTTATTGACGCGATTTTGAAGCACGCGGAACCTGCTCCTCGCGTGCCCTCGGCGAGTGTCGGATGAGTTCGAAAGCACGGCTTGTACAAAAGTTCTCGGTGATTTTCCTGGCGACAGGAGATAAGACGGAAGTCTTCCGCTCCCTGGATGAGATTCCGGAGGAGTTGCGCCAGCGGCTAACCCGCATTGCGCGCACTTCGCAGGTCGATACGCTCGTCATCGCCAATGAAGAGGGCCGCGATCTGCTCCAGTCGCAAAGTCTTGCGCCCCCTCAGCCCGCGCCTCCCAACTCCCCTATGATTTCACCCGCCTTGCGGTGGGCTATTGTTTTTTTGCTTGCGGGGAGCGTCGGGCTCATCCTGAACTGGATCCTGCACTTCCGGTGATTCCGGAACTGCAGGGAACCCATCGGAGCGTGGCGGTAACCGGCTCCTCAACAAAAAACGGAAACTCGTGTGTGGTCACCGCAGGCCGGTTCAGCCTGCGGATCGATCGCGGGATGTGCACCCGGAAGCCTGTCGGCCCCTGGTCAGCGCCCCGATTAGTAGGCCAGAGAACTCGCAGGGTTCGTATAGCCCCCTGTCTCGTTTTCGTTCTCCGCTTCCTCCCGTCCTCCACTATCTAGTTTCTGTCGCGAAACAGATAAGTGCCTCCTTATCATGCGTTTGGCTGACATTTGCGGTGTGCGGTGTGACTTTTTACGTACCGGGCATGTGTCGACCACATGGAGTTGCTGGCTCCAAACGGCAATCGCCGATGGCAGCCCGGAAACATTTTTCTTATAAAAATGTTTCGGCCCTATTGACTTGAAGGCGATTATTTCTGTTTCATGGAGACAGATGAAAATCGCATCACTCCTCCGCACGCGCTCCAAACTGGCTGCTGCCCTGCCTTCCACTGCGCTCATCCTCCGCGGCTCCCTCCTGCAACGCCGCATTCGTCACCGCTCCGGGTGTTCGGTCTGCGCCAACGACGGAGAGGGTCACCTGGTGTGGGTGCTCGCCGTCTCGTATGCCGGCGGCCGGGTCAAGCACATCAGCTTGCGCCCGGAGCAGAAGCCCCTCGTCGAGCAGTGGCTGCAAAACTATCGCGATCTGAAAGACTCGCTCGAACAGATTTGCGAAATCAATCAGCAACTGGTGCTGGCTGAAAGGAACTCCCACTGATGCGCTCGCAACTATCGCAGTTGAGCTTTGCCGACCTGGAAAAGCAAGAACATCTGCAACGCAATGGGCTGCTGTGGGCGGTGAAGAAGCTCCTCGACCAGAACGGCGAATTGGTCCAACAGATTCGCGGCGACCTGGAGCAGGGATTGAAGAAGCCCACGCAGGGACGGCACGGTATCAACGCATCCCAGACGCTGTGCTCACTGGTGCTGATGCGCATCAAAGACTGGGATTACCGCGAATTGCGCGAACGCATTGATGACGGCATGGCGCTGCGTTGCTTCACCGGATTCTACTCCCACTCCGTGCCCAAGCACGATGCCTTCAACCGTGCCTTCCGGCGCATCAGTCCCAAAACCATGCGTGCGATCAACGAAATGGTCATTGCCGACGCCGTGGGCCTTGGCGTGGAGGATGGCAAGACGTTGCGCGTCGACACCACCGTGGTGGAAACCAATATCCACCACCCCACCGACTCGACACTGCTGTGGGATGCGGTGCGCACTCTGCATCGGCTCGGCAAACAGCTTCGCCATGCGGTGCCTGGCCGCTTGCCGCGCTTCTCCAATCGCACGTTGAGCGCGCGCAGGCGCATGCAGGAGATTCAACGCATGAGCGCGTCGCAACGGGCCACGCAACAATTGCCCAAGTACCGCGCACTGATCAAAATCACGCAAGCCGTTGTGAACGACGCACGCACACTGCTCAAAGCCGTGGAAAAGGCAATGGCGCGCCGCAAGCCCACGCTGATGCATTTCGACGGAATCGCGGTGACGGCGCTGAGCAGCCAAATCCGGCACTATGCCGATCTGGCGGATCGAGTGATCGATCAAACCAAGCGCCGTGTGGAAGCAGAGGAAAGTGTGCCTGCCGAGGAGAAGCTCTATTCGATCTTCGAACCGCACACGGACTTGATCAAACGAGGGAAGGCGTTGAAGCCGATCGAACTTGGGCATAAGGTGTTGCTGGCCGAAACTGCACAAGGTTTGATTACCGATTACCGCGTACTGCAAGGCAATCCCGCCGATTGCACACACGTGGAAGCTTCGCTGGAGCGGCATCAGCAGACCTTTTCCGCAGCGCCGGAGGTCTATGCTACCGATCGTGGCTTCTACAGCGCGGAAAATCTCGCCGCTTGCCAGCGCGCAGGTGTGGCCGAGATCTGCATCCCCTATCGCGGTGGCGCGATCAGTGCGGAACAAGCACAACGGCAACGCACTCGCACTTTCAAACAGGGGCAACGCTTTCGCGCGGGGATTGAGGGCCGCATCTCCGTCTTGTTTCGCGGACGAGGGATGAAACGCTGCCGCTGGAAAGGGCAACTACGGTTTGAGGTTCTGGTCGCAGCCGCGGTGCTCACCAACAACCTCCTCCGCATCGCGCAGTTACTACAGCAGAGCAAACCACTCACACACAGTGCGGCGGTGCGCGCCAAATCCCGTGTGCCATCGGCCGCAACCTAGCGCGGCATCCACTCTTGCGTTCGACGTCCGCCAGTCTCGCTTGGCGGAGCTGTGTCTGGACAGCCGGTTCCGCCGGGCTGACGACGGAGACTTCGCCATTTATTCTCCCCATCGGCAGTATTCAATCGCTGAAGTCCCACAAAAACCGCAAAAACAAACTACCTTCCCGCCACCGAACCCCATTTTTGCGACAGAAACTAGCTAGCTAGGGAGAGGAATGAGGGGGGTGTGTAACGAAGAGATGAACGCTGCATAGGTCGAGGCCATTCTCGAGCGATTCAACGAAAACAACGCCGGCTGGATGCCCGTGCCCGCGCCGATCCGGCTGCGGCGGATGAAGCCATTGAACCGGCTGATGGACTTCCACGACGTCCTTGGCTGCAGGATCAAGTGGCTCCAGGAACGCCATTCGGTCGGGACGAAGGTGTAAGCGGCCAGCTCTGGAGGGTGTGGCGGGGGGTCGCTTGCGCCCAGGATAAGCGACGCTTATGGAATCATCAGCACTAATACCCACCGCGACAATTATAAATTTGCCAAATCCCCCGTCCTTGGTCATAATCAGTACGATCTCCACGGGCCGGAGAAACTGGCCGTAGCCCGTTGGAGTGGATTCCAGGGTTTTGACAGGGGACCAGGATGTCGCAGGACTCTCGCGTATATATCTTTGACACGACGTTGCGGGACGGTGAGCAATCACCTGGCTGCAGCATGACGGTAGGGGAAAAGCTTCGCATGGCCCACAAGCTTTGCGAGTTAGGCGTCGATACCCTCGAGGCCGGCTTCCCGATCGCGTCAGAGGGCGACTTTGAGGCCGTGGACGCCGTGGCGCGGGAGTTCAGTTGGGTCCAGGTGGCGGCGCTCGCGCGAGCCAACAAGCTCGATATCGAGCGCGCGGCCAAGGCTCTGGAACATGCCAAACGGCCTCGGATTCACACGTTTATCGCAACCAGCGATATCCACCTCCAGTACAAGCTGAAGAAATCCCGTCAGCAGGTGCTGGACGAAGCATGCGCCGCGGTACAACTGGCCCGGCGGTATGCCGAAGATGTCGAATTTTCCGCGGAAGACGCGACGCGCACTTGCTGGGACTACCTGGAACAGATTTCGCGCGCCGTGGTGGAAGCCGGAGCCCGTACCGTGAACTTACCCGACACGGTCGGCTTTTCGGTACCTTCCGAACACGCGGAGTTAATTGGGCGCATGGTCAAGGCGCTCGGTGACAAGGCAATTGTAAGTGTCCACTGTCATGACGATTTGGGTCTGGCGGTGGCTAATTCCATAGCGGCTGTGCAGGCCGGCGCGCGGCAGATTGAGTGCACCATCAATGGCATCGGCGAGCGGGCAGGTAATTGCTCACTCGAAGAAGTCGTGATGGCGTTTAAAGTACGCAACGATCGCCTGCCCTACCAGACAGGCATCGCCACGGAGCATCTCTACGACGCGAGCCGCCTGCTCAGTTCCATCATTACGTTTGGCCCTCAACCCAACAAGGCCATCGTGGGCGAAAACGCCTTCGCGCACGAGGCCGGCATCCACCAGGACGGCTATCTCAAGGAGCGCACCACTTATGAGATCATTGATCCGAAGTCGGTGGGTGTACCGGAATCAAAGCTGGTCCTCGGCAAACACAGCGGGCGCCATGCGCTGAAGAACCGCTGCGAAGCACTTGGTTTCAGCCTGACCAAGGAAGAACTGGACACGGTGTACCAGAAGTTCACGGAACTGGCTGATCGCAAGAAGGGGCTGCGCAACGAGGAGATCGCCGATCTGGTGCGCAACGTGATCGGGCGTCACGACCCCGTGGCAGCCGACTAAGCCTTCCCGCAAAACACTGTAGAAAGAATACGGGATCACTGGTTCGATGAACTTACACGTTCTTACCCTGCCCGGCGACGGGATCGGCATTGAAGTGACGCGCGAAGCCGTGCGCGTGCTGGAGACCGTTTGCCGCAAGTACAACCACGGCTTGACGCTGACCGAAGGATTGCTGGGCGGTGTGGCGATCCACAAGACCGGCGGGCCGTTTCCGGAAGAGACGGCGAAGCTGGCTACCGAGGCGGATGCGACCCTCATGGGTGCGGTGGGGCTGCCGGAATTCGACAACTGGCCGCCGGAGAAGCGCCCGGAGAAGGGTCTGCTGGGGATTCGCAAGGTGCTCGGCGTCTATGCCAACCTGCGTCCCGTCCGTGCTTACAAGGCGCTGATCAATTCCTCGCCCCTCAAGAACGAGTTAGTCGAGGGAACCGATCTGATCATTGTCCGGGAATTGAACGGTGGCATTTACTACGGCACGCCGCGCGGTATCGCGGGATCCGGCGATGAGGAACGCGGCACGAACACGATGACTTACACGCGAGCGGAAATCGCGCGGGTGACGCGGATGGCGTTCAATCTGGCCCGTCAGCGGCGGAAGAAGCTGGCGAGCGTGGATAAGTCCAATGTGCTCGAAACTTCGCAATTGTGGCGCCGCGTGGTGAACGAAGTGGCAGCGGAGTTTCCCGATGTCGAACTCGAACATATCCTCGTGGATAACTGCGCGATGCAGTTGGTGTTGAATCCCCGCCGGTTTGACGTGCTGGTGATGGAGAACATGTTCGGCGATATTCTTTCCGATGAAGGTGCGGTGCTGGCCGGATCCATCGGCATGCTGCCTTCGGCGTCGATTGGCGGCAAGAAGCCTTCCGGCGCGTGGGTGGGCTTGTATGAGCCTGTCCACGGATCAGCACCGGACATCGCAGGCCAGAACAAAGCCAATCCGCTTGGCGCGATCGGCTCGGTGGCCGCGATGCTCGAGTACAGTTTCGGTCTCACCGCCGAGGCCGCCGCCGTCAATGCCGCGGTCGAAGCCGTGCTCGACGCCGGCCGCGTAACTGCCGACCTGAAACCGAAGGGCGCGCCGCTAACCTGTTCGCAAGTTGGCGAAGCCGTCTGCGAAATGCTCGCCTGATGCGAATTGCTCCGGGGGCCGCGGTTCCGGAGCTGACCGCTGAGGGCTGATAGCTGAAAGCTGAGAAACATGCCAAGAACGATCATTGAAAAACTGTGGGATTCGCACGTTGTACATGAACAGCAGGGGAACCCCGCGCTGCTCTTCATTGACCTCCACTTAGTGCACGAAGTCACCTCGCCCCAGGCTTTCTCCGGCCTGCGCGCGCGCGGTCTGAAGGTTCGCCGTCCCGATCTTACCTTCGCCACCGCCGATCACAGCGTCCCCACCACGGACCGCTCCCTGCCCATTCTCGATAAGATCGCAGCGGCGCAGGTCGAGCAACTCGAAGCCAACTGCAAGGAATTCGGGATTCCGTGCTTCGGGTACAAGAGCGAGAACCAGGGCATTGTCCACGTCATCGGACCGGAACAGGGTCTCACCCAGCCCGGCATGACCGTGGTCTGCGGCGATAGCCATACGGCGACGCACGGCGCGTTCGGCGCGCTCGCTTTCGGCATCGGGACCAGCGAAGTGGAGCACGTGCTCGCGACGCAGTGTTTGTTACAGCGCAAGTCGCGCACTTATCAGGTGAAGGTGGATGGCGCGCTGAAGCCGGGCGTCACCGCGAAGGACATTATTCTCGCGCTCATCGCGCGGATTGGTGTCGGCGGCGGTACGGGCTGCGTTTTCGAGTACTGCGGGTCCACCATTCGTGCGCTTTCCATGGAAGAGCGCATGACCGTGTGTAACATGTCGATTGAGGGCGGTGCGCGCGCCGGCCTGGTCGCGCCTGATGATAAGACCTTCGAGTTTCTGGCGGGCCGCCGCTATTCGCCGAAGGGTGCGGATTGGGATGCAGCGGTCGCGCGCTGGAAGCAGTTACCCACAGATGACGGCGCGGCTTACGATCATAGTATCTCGATTGACGGCGCGGCGCTCGAGCCGATGATTACGTTTGGCACGAATCCGGGGATGGGCGTCGCGATTTCGCAGCCCGTGCCCGACCCATCGGCGGTGGCTGATGCCATCGAACGGGAATCACTGGCGAAGGCATTGCACTACATGGGCCTCGAAGCGGGCAAGCCGCTCCTGGGCCGCAAGATCGACGTGGTCTTCATAGGCTCGTGCACGAATTCGCGCATGAGTGATTTGCGGTCGGCGGCGGCGATTTTGAAAGGCCGCAAGGTGAGCCCGAATGTGCGGGTGATGGTGGTGCCCGGGTCCATGGAGATCAAGCGCCAGGCGCAGGCGGAGGGTCTGGATCAGGTGTTCCGCGAAGCCGGCGCCGAGTGGCGCGAAGCCGGCTGCTCCATGTGCATCGCGATGAACGGCGATCAATTGCAACCCGGCCAGTATAGTGTTTCGACGAGTAATCGTAACTTCGAGGGCCGTCAGGGCAAGGGCGGGCGCACACTCCTGGCCAGCCCGCTGACCGCCGCCGCGAGCGCCATCACCGGCGTTGTAACCGATGTGAGGACCATGCTGTGACGAAATTCAGTTCATTCACGAGTAAGTACGTGCCGATGCCGACCGACAACATCGACACCGATCAGATCATTCCGGCACGGTTTCTGAAGACGATTTCCAAGGATGGGCTCGGCGATCAGTTGTTCTATGACTGGCGCTATGAAGCTGACGGCTCACCCAAGCCCAGCTTTATCCTCAATCAGGCGGCGAGTAAGTCGAAGCAGATCCTGCTTGCCGGCGATAACTTCGGTTGCGGCAGTTCGCGCGAGCATGCTCCGTGGGCGCTCACGCAGTACGGATTCCGCGCCGTAATCTCGACCTCGTTCGCGGACATCTTCAAGGGCAACGCGCTCAAGAACGGATTGCTCCCGATCGTAGTCGCGCGCGACATCCACGCGGAGCTCTTCGCGAACCCGGACTGGGAACTGACCATCGACCTCGCCGCGCAGACCGTGACGCTGCCCAATGGCCGCGCCGTCAGTTTCACCGTCGACCCGTTTTCGCGGCATTGTTTGCTCGAAGGCATCGACGAGTTGGGATACATCCTGCAACAGGAAGCGTCGATCCAGGCCTTCGAATCGGCGCGCGCCGGCTCCATCAACACACTTGCCTGACACTGTTCTGTCACACTGTACCATGCGCCAGCATCAATACATCTGATGCTATGATGTAATCGTGCGAACGACGATCGACCTGGACGAGGAACTTCTGCGAACCGCCAAATCCTTGGCTGCGGCCAGGCATCAAAGTCTGTCCCGCGTCATCTGTGACCTCGCTTGGAAGGGTCTTCGGCCCACAGAATCCGGCTATTCCGAGAAATCGGGGTTTCCAGTCTTTTCGCCCGTTCCGGGTTCCTCCACCGTGACGCCCAGTCATGTGGCAGCGTTGCTCTACGCTACCGAAGACGCAATCGAGCGCTGATGTTCCTCTTCGACGTCAACGTCCTCATTGCAATTGCGGATTCGGAGCATAGCCATCACACCACCATCCACGAATGGCTATCGCGGCAAAGCGGCGGCGCGTGGGCCAGTTGCCCGTTAACCGAAAACGGCTTCGTCCGGGTCGTTTCACAGCCGATCTACCGTGGCGGTGCCCGGTCACCCTGCGAGGCGATTGACCTTCTGCGCCGGATGAAACAGGCTCCCCGGTGGAAACACTACTTCTGGGCGGATGAGTGTTCGCTCACGGACCCTTCGGTGTTTCACGACACACGTATAGCCGGGCCGCGTCAAATCACCGATCTTTACATTACGGCCTTGGCGCATAGTCACCAGGCGCGGTTAGTCACCTTCGACGCATCCATTCCCTGGCAGGCTGTTGTGGGTGCGAGCGCCGATACCATCCTGGTCCTGACGTCCTGACAAGAACAACCCGGAGTTCCGGCTCCTTGAACCGCGTGCAATGCAATAAGAAGAGCAGTATCCAAGGCCGTGTGGGCGTGGTCCTACTCCACCACTATTCCTTCAGAACGCTTTCGTCGTACCAAGGACTGTGCAGGTCACGGTCGTCCTGCTCGAGTTGGAATCCGGCGTGTTCCTTCAGGTCGAGATAGAACTTGACCCGCCGCCGGGACTCGTCGGAGTAAATGCGTCCCTCCACTTCCTTGCCGATCAGGGCTTCAAGATCCTTGAAGTAACTGACAGGGAAAACAAACGTGGGGCGGCGTTGTAACTCCGCGTCGGCCGGTGTGAGAACATCGTGCGACCGGCAATAGCACTTCACCACATCCGACATCTGATCCGCAGGATCCACCTGCCGCGCCGACGCCAGCCGGATCTTGTGCAGGCGGCCAGCGCGCAGCTCCACCGTGTCGTAGGGAATGGGTTTGGGAGCTTCCAGGGAATGGGAAGGATCGAACATATGCTTCTGCACACGATATCAAACGGCAAGCCCGCTTGCCTGACGTGTAAGCCGAGCACAGGCGACTCACTCGTAGTTCCACTGTTTGTAAAGCGTGGTAAGGCTATCCAGGGTGGCTTGGCAGGTCAGCCCCCAGGCGGCAAACTTCATACCCGCCTTGGCCAGTTGCATGCCAGAACTGCCGCCCTGCGGCGCGTAGTTCGCAATCGCCTGCTCCTGCTGCTGCACCGATCTCACGGCAGCGGTCCGCTGGGCCGCCGCGGCTTCCGTTCGCGTATCACCCAACGCTTTCATTCCGGACTCGTACAACTTACTGGTCTGTTTGCCGACCTCCGCCACCTGGTTCCCCATTTGCTTCTCCATCCTGGCCACGCAGGACTGGTTGAGCGCGGCGAAGAAGAGTTGCCAGGAATCGTCAACGAACCCCGGCGCGTTGTTCACCGCCTGGACGATAGCGAAATTCGCGCTCACCGCTTCATTCATGTTCGTGGCCATCTGCGTTCCAAACGACGCAACCAGTCCGACCCCCAGCTTCTGCCCGATGAACTTGAAACTGACCTCGCCCGAGTAGAGAATGAAGCGCTTCGCAGTCATGTTGACCCCGACTGTGGCGGGACCGCTGAGCAGACCGATCCAGGCAAGGGCGATGTTCGCGGATGCCTGTGCGACGGCAGCGGAGCGGGCCGAGAATCCCAGAATGTTACTCGCCTCGGTGTTAATATTGGCGATCTCGGCCTCCAAGGTCGAGTAACTTGCAAAGAACGACCGTGTCGCCTTTCGCATCGATTCGAGCGCCGCGCCGAACGCCTGCCCTCCGTCGGACTGGTGGGCCGCCTTGTCAAGGCGTTCCCGCGCCCAGCGGACCTCGGCGTCGATTAAGCGCTTCAGATCGTTGGAATCCTTCCAGGCGGGGGCCGCTTCCACGCTGGTAACCAGCCAGGGGTGGGTCCAGAGCCCCCGATGCTCCTTGAGCTTCACGTTGGTTGCCAGCGTCTTTGCGAACGCGAACGTCTTGGTCAACCGGACGATTTCCACCGGCGAGTATCCCGCGGTTGTGTGAGTGGCCATCTGCTCCTCCGCTGAGGAAGCGGAATCCGCGGCGAGGATGACTCAAAAAAATCTCACCCGTCACCGGTCCGCCGTTACCGCCTCAATCCGCCGTTGATGTATACTGGCAGCCCATGGAAGTCCAAGAGACTTCCCGTTGACGCAGACCGCCTCGCCAGGATGCGAAGTTGCAAAGGGGTTACCGCATGTCCAAGGCTCTCGCACTGCTCTGTCTCTCAGCCGCCTGCTTTTTGCCCGCGGCCGCACAAACAACCTCCACCGAAGTTCTGGGAACGGTGACCGACTCTACCGGCGCCGTCGTTCCTTCGGCGCAAGTCACCCTGCTCCGCTTGGCGACCGGCGAGCGGCGACAAACCGCGACCGATTCCAGCGGTAACTACTCGTTCCCGCTCATCGAAATTGGAGACTACAGCGTCACGGTTTCACTTACGGGATTCAAGACGCAGACCCAGACCGGCATCAACGTCGCGTATCAGCAGAAGGCTCGCGTCAACGTCACCCTCGAAGTAGGTGCGGCTTCGGAGCGTGTCGAAGTGCAGGCCGCATCGGTGGAACTGAAGACCGACGACGCGGCCATTTCCACCACGATTGAACGACGGCGCGTGCAGGAGTTGCCGTTGCTTGGGCGCAACTTCGCCAGTCTGGCGATTCTCACGCCCGGCGTGCAATACGGCACCCGCATGGGCCAGGGCATCAACACCAATACGGGATTCCCGTTTCCGGGCTCAGCCACTACACTGAGCGCCAACGGGCAGCGCGACGCCAATCAAAACATTTCCATGGACGGCGTGGTCGCCACGGAGCCGCTGGTGAATCAGGTGCTCTTCAATCCCTCGATTGACGCGATCGAGGAGGTCAAGATCCAGACCGGTACCGTCTCCGCCGAATACGGGCAAAATAACGGCGCCGTGGTGCAAATCGCGTTGAAAAGCGGAACAAACAATTTCCACGGCACGTTCTTCGATTTCGCGCGCAATAACATTCTGGACGCGCGCGACTATTTCCTCAACTTCGAGCTGCCACCCGGCGTGCCGGAGCGCAAGAAGAACGCCCTCCGCCGCCATCAGTTCGGCGCATGGCTGGCAGGGCCGGTGCTGCTGCCGAAGTACAACGGGAAGGACCGCACCTTCTGGAGCTTCAACTATGAAGGCGTGCGCCAGACCATCGAGTCCGTCCAACAGGCGTTCTGGTTCCCGGAGGAGTTCCGGCGCGGTGATTTCTCCGCGCTGCTGCGTCCGGTGATCCGGAACGGCGTGCCCATCCGCGCACCGATCATCGTTCACGATCCGTTGACCGGCGAGCCGTTCCGCGGCGCCGACGGCCAGATCAACAACATCATTCCGCAGAACCGCATCAACCGGAATGCGCAGAACTTCATCAACACCTATCTACCCTTGCCGCAGTTCCGCGCGGAAGATATCCTCGACGTGAACGTGATCTCCGCGGTCCCGTCTTTCCTCAACCAGAATCAGTACTTCGCCCGCATCGACCATAACTTCAATTCGAATGACCGTGTGTTTGTCCGGTACGCCGGTCAACGCACCACCTTCGACAATCCGGGGCTCAATCCGAACTTCGGGACCAGCTTTGGTTTACGTCCGAATAACATCGCTTCGCAATGGCTGCACATGTTCCGGCCCACCATGCTCAACGAGTTCCGCTTCGGATACAACCGCGTGGACCACGATCAATCAAATCCCCGCACCAACACGAACTTCGACGTCGACTCGCTCGGCGTTGGGCAGTTCCGCGTCGCGGTGGACAATAACCGCAAGTTCCGTCCACTCGAGGCCGCCATTCCGCCCACTGGCATTCTCCAGGGTGACTCCGGCGCGCGCATCGACTTTAACGATACCTACCAGATTTCCAATAACTTCTCGCTCATTCGTTCCAAGCACCAGTTCAAGATGGGAATGGAGTATCGCCGCCTCACCATCGAGCGGGCCGCCGCGAATGTGCCCAGCGGGAACTTGAGTTGCTGCCCCGGTGGTTACGGGCTCGCGGGATGGCTAATGGGTTTCCCGAACGGTTCCTCGACCGCGGAGGGTCTCTTACTTCAGAAACCACGCCAGCACCGCTGGAGCGGCTACTTCCTGGACGAGTGGAAGGCCGGCCGCCGTCTCACCATCAACGCCGGCGTGCGCTGGGACTATTTCGGGCTCGCCACCGACGTCAACCGCACTTGGCGATCCCTGCGCCTCGACATCCTGACTCAGGCGGCGAACGGCCAGATGCTGCCCACCGTTGTCCCCGAGCCCGGCAAGGAATTCCAGTTCTACGATCCGGAGGAGCGATTCTTCATGCCCCGCCTCGGCATCGCTTTCCGCGCGACCGAGAAATGGGTAATTCGCACGGGTGCTGGCTGGTACGCCAACGCGCAGCAGTTGAATAACTTCTCCATTCTCAACTTACAGCCTCCTCTCTCGGGAACATTTGGATTCGCACAAGTTACCGACGTCGCCCAGGTGATTCCTTATTCCTACGGCGGCCAGAGTTACAATTTGCAAACGCGCCGCTTCCGGCCCGGCTCCACCGTACTCACGCTCGACAATCCGTTTCCAGGCCAGGGAACCACGGCGGCTCGAACCAACGTGCTGGCCATGATCCCCGACAACCGGGCGAGCAATTACATTCAGTGGAGCTTCGACATCCAGCGGCAGTTGCCGTTCAACACCGTATTGACCGTGGGATACGTCGGGTCGAAGACGAGCCACCTCGACAACACAGTGCCCAACTTCAACTCGCCCGACCCATCGCCCGACACCGACTTCAACCGCCGCCGTCCCTATCAGGCCTACGTCAGCGCCGGCGAGGGCAACGCGCCGCGGCTCCTCAATAACATTCGCTACCTCGACAGTTATGCCAATGCAACCTACCACGCGCTTCAGGTACAGGCGCAGAAGCGCTACAGCCATGGTGTGACACTGGGCCTCGCCTACACTTACAGTAAGTCACTCGGCGAAGGTTACGGCAGGAACGATCCCGCGGGGGATGTCCAAGCCACTTATCAGAACCCTCGCGACCGGCGCACCGACCGTACGCGCTACGGTTTTGATATCACGCACAACGCGATCGCGAACTTTGTCTACGATCTGCCCATCTTCAAAGGATCCACCGGCTTCAAGAAAGCCGCGCTCGCCGGATGGCAGGCAAGCGGCATCATCACGCTCCGCACGGGCTTCCCATTCTCGGTGGCCGGCGGCAATCTCAATACCGATTTGAGCAGCACGCGACCCGACCGCGTCGCCGATGGACGCCTCGGCAGCGCCGCCACTCGCAAGCTCTGGTTTGACCCCACGGCCTTCCGCCGCACGGACTGCAACATTCCCGGCCGCACGGACCTGTGCAAGTATGGCAACGCGGGCAACGGCATTCTCGTGTCTCCTGGCGCCAACAGCCTCGACCTTTCTGTCGGCAAAAACTGGCGCCTCGCGTTCCTTGGTGACCAGGGCCGGTTGCAGTTCCGCGGCGAGGCATTCAATGCTTTCAACACACCGCAATTCGGCACGCCGAACGGACTGGGCTATGCGGGTCTCGATTCCGTGGTGCCCGACGCCCCACGGGTGGGCGAGATCCGCGGACTGCGCAACTCGATGCGCATCTTCCAGGTGGCGATGAAGCTGTATTTCTGAGCGGACGGAAGGGCAGGGGTTGGCCACATCCTCCCTGCCCTTCCCTGCACCCCAACGCTCGACACGCCCGCCGCTCTCGCATATACTCACCTTCCATGCGAGCCATTCTCTTTCTGCAGCTGTTCATGGTCTGCGCCCAGGCTGCTTCCTACGAAGCGCGCATCCGCCGGACCACCTACGGCATTCCTCACATTGAGGCGAAAGACATGGGCAGTCTCGGCTTCGGCGAAGGGTACGCACAAGCGGAGGATCATCTCTGCTCCATCGCCGACCAGGTGGTGAAGGCGCGCGGGGAACGTGCCCGTTACTTCGGAGCCGGCCCGTCGAATCAGCATCTGCATAATGACATCGCGATGAAGGCGCTTGCCCTGCTCGACGATGCCGCGCGCGACCTCGCCGCCGAGCCCAAGGAGATGCGCGACTGGTATGAAGGATTCGCCGCCGGCTACAACCAGTATCTTGCCGCCACCGGCCGCGCCAACGTGAGTGGCTGGTGCAAAGGCGCCGATTGGGTGGTTCCCCTACAAGCCGCCGGAATTGCCGCGTATCATCGCATGTTCTCGCTCACCGTGACGCAGATTGCGGCGATGATCGCGACCGCGCAGCCTCCCTCGCAGACATCCGCGGCCACCGCATCGCTCCCACGGGAAGGCGAAGCTGACCTCGAATGGCCGGGCTTCGACCTCGGAGCAAGCAACGGCTGGGCCATCGGACGCGACCGGGCGGCTTCGGGCCGCGGCATGCTCGTCGCCAATCCGCACTATCCATGGGTTGGCTCGAACCGCTTCTGGGAGAAGCATCTGCGAATACCGGGCAAGCTCGATGTCTACGGTGTGAGCCTCATCGGAGTGCCGGGCGTGGCCATCGGCTTCAATCGCAATGTCGCATGGACCCACACCGTTTCGGCGGGCAAGCGCATGACGTTCTATTCCATCGACCTTGTTGCGGGCCAGCCAACGCTGTATCGCTACGGTTCAGAAACGAAGCGGATGACGTCACGCAAGGTCGAGATCAGCGTGCGCCAGCCCGACGGTTCGCAGAAACAGGAAACGCACGCGGTGTGGTTCAGCCACTATGGTCCGATCCTCAACTTCCCGGGCCTCGGTTGGACTCCGTCGCGCGTGCTTTCCGTGCGCGACGCCAACTGGGACAACCGCGGCCGCACTCGCCAGTATGTTCCGATGATGCAGGCTCGCAACATGAAAGAGCTGCAGCAGGCGCATGCCGACTACCAATCGCTGACCTGGGTGAACACGATTGCGGCGAGCGACGAAGGAATCGCCTGGTACGCCGACACCGCAGCCACTCCGAAACTGAGCGTTGCCGCCTTGGAAGAGTGGCGCAAGCGGCGCGAAAACGACGGCTTGACCCGCAGATTGTGGCAGCAGGGCGGCAACGTGCTGCTCCACGGCTCCGATCCGATGTTCGAGTGGCAGGCCGATGATGCGGCGCGCAGGCCCGGCGTGGTTCCCTATCGCGACATGCCGAAACTGGAGCGCACGGACTACGTCTTCAACGCCAACGATAGCTTCTGGATGGCAAACTCCAGCGCGTTGCTGGACGGCCCCTATTCGCCGTTGCATGGAGAACAGCGCACAGCGCGATCCCTCCGTACCCGCAACAACGATCTCACGCTGTCCGGCAAGTCGCCGGACCATCCGGCGGGGAACGACGGCAAGTTCACGTTGGATGAAATGGCAGCGGCGCTGTTGAGCAATCGCAGCCTTGCGGCGGAGCTATTGCTGCCCGAGTTGCTTCGGCGCTGCAAGGGCCAGGAGTCTGTTGTGATCGATGGCGCGGCGTTCGACCTTGGTCCCGCCTGCCGCGCCCTCCAGGGCTTTGACGGCCGCAACGACCTTGCCAGCCGCGGCGCGGTGTTGTTCCGCGAATTCATGGCCCGCTATCAGCCGGAGGACCTCGTCCGCAAGGGTAAGCTATGGGCCGTCGACTTCGATCCTGCGCAGCCAACGGCGACGCCGCATACACTGGCTTCGGGAGGCCTTGCGCTCGAGAACCTGGCGCGCGCCGCGAAGCTGCTGGCGAGCCGTAATCTCGCACTCGACGTGCCGCTCGGCGAAGTGCAGTATGCCGCCAAGGCAGAGCGCCGCATCCCGATTCATGGCGGCGACGGCGCCTACGACGGCCTCATGAACATGCAGCGCAACAGCCGCAACACCACCACACTGGAGCCGATGGACAATCCCCCCGCGGTCGCGGGCAGCCGCTTTCTTACCGAAAAGGGCTATCCGGTGGTGCACGGCTCGAGCTTTCTGATGGCGCTCGAGTTCACCGCGCAAGGTCCGCGCGCGAAGGCCTTTCTCACGTACTCGCAGTCCGGCGATCCGGCTTCCCCTCATTTCACCGATCAGACAGAGCTTTTCTCGCGCAAACAATGGAGACCAGTTTTGTTTCGGGATGCGGAGATCCGCAAAAACCTTCTGCGGAGCTACACGGTGACATCCAAGGCGGCAACCGGAAGGTAGTGCGTCACTGAGAACCGCTGAAGCGCGGCGAGCCGCGTCCGCGTGCGAGAAGCGGCCCCCTGTGCAGCGCCGATTTCATGGGTGTCAACGCAGCAAAGCGCTTCCGCTACCGGCTTTGAGCACGGGTTGCTAGACGTGCCGCCGGAACATTGCCCGCAGACGCATCGCGATGCGGCGCAGCCAGGACACCGGCTCATCCGGCTCGTCGAATGCCACTGCGATCCTCGGGCCGCCCGGAGGCGTCCGTTTCATCGAAGCTCCTGGTTGAGGTTGCATGAGAGTAATGTTAGCGGATTCTCGCGCTGTCAATCGTCAATCTGAGTCCAGCAGGGTGAGGTGGGCATCCCTCGCCCATCGAATCGCCAGCCGGTACTCTTCGCCAGTAGTCCGCCGCGAGTTCGCGAATCCCCCGAGCTTACATCTGCGAGGGCGCAATGGTCTTCGCACAGCGGTGTTCCCACGCGGCTTCTCTTGGAGCGCGCCGGTGATATATACTGCCCCACCAGGAGATCGTCAATGCGCAAACGGACTATCCTCGGGGCCTGGCTTGCAGTGATCG
>JAEUQE010000259.1:7957-11584 GCA_016789785.1 Bryobacterales bacterium | reverse complement strand
ATGTGGTGGGGTCGGACCAGGGCGGAATCCTTCAGCCGATTCAGCAGCATTCCTGGGATGTGACATGGGATGTGGAGGATCCGCGCGGAGTGCATAATACGATGTTTTCGCTGCATCCTTACTCGTCGACTTACGAGCTGCAGATGTATTTCACAGCGATGCCGAACTTCGTTACCGAGGCGGTTGTCCGGTCCAAGCGGACTTACGATTCCGAGGATAAGTTCCTGGGCGGGTCGCCGTATGAGCAGATCACGCAGGACCGGGATACCGTGGTCGCGCTGTACGACATTCCGGCGGGCACGCGGTTTCCGCACATCAACGGTTTTTTCTCGAAGGATTTGCAGGATCTGCGCGAGGATGCATCGGGCTGGATTTTCGCGCGCGGCGGGCGGATGTATCTGGCGTATCGTCCTTTGGCGCCGTATGAGTGGCGGCCCATCAAGGAGGGCGGCAAGCGGCTGTTCAGTCCGCATCTGAAGAACGGCACGATTGTGCAGGCCGCCGCGGCAAGTGAGTTCGGCGCGTTTGAGGAGTTCTGCGCGAAGGTGCGGGCGTTGCCGCTGGAGGTGAGGCTGGATCCGGCGCCAGCGGTGCGGTTCCGGACGTTGCGGGGGAAGCAGATGAACGTGACCTACGGTGTAGGGCGGCCGGAGTCGACCGGGAAACTGTTTGAGGGGCCGTTTCTGAATTCTGATGTGGGGTCGAAGAAGCTCACGATCACGCATGGAGACCGGAAGTTGGTGGTGGATTTGAACTGAAGACGTAACGCAGCCCGCCGACGGTGGTGCTTCGAGCACACGACTCTCGCAAGCCGGGACGGCGGAAGTTCCGGTAGCTGCCCTCGGGAATCCTTCCCACGGGCGCACGGAGTCCTTCGCGACTTGCGGAGTGAGCTGCGGTGGTTGCCGGGGAGCAGGTCTTCCGCCAAAGGCCATGCGCAAAGCTACGGGCACGGCCTCCACACGATTGTCGAGGCGGCAGACTGAAGTCTGCGCTACCGGGGCGACGCGGCAGCGGGGCGACGACGCGGCGGGGCCACGAAACGATTGGTTAGCCGCCCAAGGTGTCGACCTTGCCGTCGCCTCCCTCGTCTTCCAACTTGTCGCCGTGATCGTTCACGTGCTGGGGAATGGTGGCGTTGAGGCAGACCATTTCCTCGGTTGGAGTGTGGAACTCGCATTCCGCCGGCACAATCGGATGATCCGGATGCGGGGCAGCCATGTGTTTGATGTGTTGGGCTTCGGTCATCATGCACCTCCCTTTCGGACGGCAGTTCCGGCAGGTTACCGGAACTTTGCGGCCTTGGCAATCAGAGCCGGGGTCGCGGTGGTATCACCGTTACGTGGAAGACCGGGATGGATGCACTTTGCAGGGCACCCTTCAGCGGCCTTCACCAGTTCCGCGTATGTTCCCGCCGAGACATCGCCAATGTAGGCCTGTTTCTCAGCGTTGTACAGAAACATCCGCGAGTTGATTTTGACACAATCATTGCAGCTCGTACAGAGAAAACTGTCGATGTAAGGATCGGCGGGCACATCGGCCTGGGCGGGGGCGGGCGGAGCGGCCGCGGGCGCCGGTTGTGGGGCCGCGGAAGGGGCCAGAACCGCGGGCGCAGGCAGGGGGATGGCCAGCGAAGCGACGGGTGCACGGTTGACGCGCACCGATTTCGGGTCCATGAGGGCGGCTACCAGACGCTGCACGGTCTGCGCCGAGGCTTCCCTGCGCGCCTGATCCGCAACGGCGCGTTCCCGGCGTTCGGCTTCTCCGGCGAGCGCCTCGCGGGTGCTGGCGATGGCCGCCTCCACGTGCTGATTGTGCACTCCCGCCAGTTCCTGGAGCATGCGCCAGGCCTGCGCGCGCTCGCGGCAGTAAGTGACTAACTCGCGAGTAAGTGCCGCGCGGCAGGCTTTCCCACCCTCGCCGTTCAGCCAGAGATAGGGAATGGCGAGTGGCGGCTGCGATTCATAGCGGGCCAGATACTCATCGAGCGGGATCAGCTCCCTGTCGTGATACTCGTCGGGAACCAGACGCAGATGGGAGGGCAGATCCATGGCGGCGGCGTGCGCGGCTGTGACCGTTTCGCGGCTGCCTTTGGGCACATCAAACGACAACGCGTCCACGCGCGCATCCTCAATGGCCAGACGCCCCGCCCAGGTGTGGCCGTTCTCCGGCAGATAGCGGAACAGGGGAACCGCGCGGCAGGCGACCGCAAGTTCGTTGGCAAGCCATGCGCGGCGCGATCCGTTTGCCAGCGGTACGGCAACGACGGCGACCGCGGGCAGGAACGTGGAGGCCATCTCGCGCAACCCGTCGAGCAGGTGTGAAGTGCGCGTCAGCGACGACTGCAGAACAAACGCGCCGCGGTGCGCCACAGAAAGATAGCCGGGATCGGTGGGGAAGGCTCCGAGCCCATCTTCGGCCACGATGCCCGCCGTGGTGATGAGGACGTGGACGGGCCGCCCGGAGCGCAGGACGCGGCTGAAGCCGGCGAGCGAAGCATTGCCCAGCCGTTGCGCCGTCTCAAGCACCACCACGCCCGGCAGAGCACACAGTTGTTCCACGGTGGCCGACTGCCAGTCAATGCGCTGGAGATGCTGGGAATGGAGAGCGGGATCGTAGGCGCCTTCACATTCCAGTTGCGCGACTCGCAATGCGCTCAGCAGACGCCCAAGGCTGTTCAGCAGATGTCCGCAGCAATCATAGGCGGCCTGGAAACTGTCGGCTTCCTGGCGATGCTTGCCGCCGACGGCCTCAATGCCTTCCGGCGCGGCGCCCGCTGAAAACACCCAGTACTGTGGAGCCTGGGTGACATCGGCGAGCCAGCGGTCCAGCGTCTCGATGGCGACCTGGATTCGTGCCCGGCGCGCACCGTCGAGCAGATTCGAACCCTTGGCGGGACGGCCGAGCGCCTGAGCCATCGCCTCAGGCTGGAAGTACCGGTTTCCATCCACACCGAGGGAAGCGGCGAGCGTCTCGGCAGTAGAGGCGCCGGGACGGTGGCTCTCATCGACGGTCAGCAGATTGTGCAGACGCCGCGAGACCTTCTCCACTTCGTGAACAAAGCGTTCGCGGGCGGCCTTGCGCACCGATCGCAGAAGCGCGCCGTGAAGCACGGGCAGCGCGGAGGCGTGATAGGGGAGCACGATCCCCTCGCGGGGAAGAAGTTTCGCAAACCGCAGTAACTCCTTGTCGAACTGCTGCCACTCGGCGGGTGTCAACTGAAGGCGGTCCGTGAGGGACGCAAGCGCCTTTTCGCGGGCCGCGCCCATGGGCGTGCCGCCAGGAGCGACGGCATCTTCGAAGGCCTTGGCCACTTGGCTCAGCCTTGGCGTGAGCAGCGGAAAGGTGGCGGGATTCGGCATGGAGCCCATCAGCACGTCGACCAGCCTTCGGGGAGGCTCACCGTGCGCGGGCAGATAGAGCGGAAACTCACTTTCGAGCAAGCCCGCCTGCTCCATGGGTCCGAGCACAGCCGGAGTCATGGACACGGCCGGCGCCGAGTCCTCCAAACCATTGCCCGAGATGTGGAATGTGCGTAGCTTCTCTTGGAACGTGGAATCATCCAAAACTGCCGTGGATGTGGGGGCGATTGGAGATTCTGAGGCGATGCCCGGCATGCAAAATGGC
>JAEUQE010000259.1:0-7947 GCA_016789785.1 Bryobacterales bacterium | reverse complement strand
TGGAATTTAGATCATGAACTTGTCGAGTGCCCGATTGACCGCCGCAACCTTCTGGGCCGGCGTGAAGTCGATGCCCACGGAAGTGTATTCGTCGTATCGATCCGCTGATTCGTTGCGGTAGAACAGGCCGATGGTGTAGACATCGGTGCGATCGGCCAAGGCGCGCGCCGCCGCCAGATCGTGCGGGTCGTGTTCCACCGAGTTCGGAAAGAGCTTGCGGACCGGCCCGTCGAGTGTGATGCCGCTCGGGTGCGTCATCATGAGCACCTGATTCATGTCATCCTGGGCCTGCGCGAAGATGTGGGGTGTGAAGTGCGGACACCGCTGCAACACGCGCACGAACGAGGTTCCCTTGTGGGCATGCGCGGCTTTGATGGTGGCATAGAGATGCGGCGGATTCCAGTCAATGGTCTGCGCGACGAACGACGCGTTGGGAATGCCAAGCGTGACGGAGATGGGATTCAGCGCGGCGAAGAACGATCCTTTGGGGTGAGTGTTCGACTTTTCGCCGGGCCGCGTGGTGGGTGAGGTTTGCGACTTGGTGAGCCCGTAGATATTGTTGTCGAGCAACAGGACCGTAAGGTTCATGTTGTAGCGGATGGCATGGATCCAGTGCGCCGTGCCGATGGCGCAGCAATCGCCGTCGCCGGTGACCATAAAAACATCCAGGTCGGGGCGGCGGCTGCGAACGCCGCATGCCACAGGGAACGCGCGCCCATGCAGACCATGGAAACCGTAGGTGCTCATGTAGTGCGGAAAGCGGCTGGAGCATCCGATGCCGGACACCACCACGGTGCTCTCGGTGGGCAGTTTCTCGTCGCGGGCGAGGCGCTGCACGGCGTTCAGAACCGCATGGTCGCCGCATCCGGGGCACCAGCGCGCCTCGGCGCCTTTGTAGTCGTCGAGGGAACAGCTTCGCGGCTGCGATTCGACTTCCCAATCGAGATTCAGACCGTACATGGTTCCACCTCCTGCTTCGCGCCGGCAATGGCGCCGAGTTTGACGCGTAGCGCCTCCGCGATGATGGCAGGGGGAAGCGGACTTCCAGGCACGCGAGACCAACAATCGATATCCATCAGGGTCTGCGCGCGTAGCACCTGGGCGAGTTGCGCATAGCGGCGCGCCTCCTCCGTGATGTAAGGCTTGCCGAGTTCATCGCTATAGTTGATCTCGACCGTCATCACCCTGCGGAACCGGGCGAAGATCGCGGCGAGGCCAGGTTCCATGGGCGAGAGGAAACGCAGATGGAGCGAGGAAACGCGGTGGCCTTCCGAACGGAGACGGTCCACCGCTTCCTCGATTGCGCCAAGTGTCGACCCCCAACCAACCACCAACAAATCTCCTTCGCTTTCGCCATGCACCTGGGGCGGGCGCAGGGCGCTGCGCAGGACCGCAAGCTTGCGGCTGCGCATCTCCATCGATCGTTGATTGATCCCCGATTCGTAGGCGACGTGACTTTCCTGGTCATGCGCGAGGCCGGTGAGCACGTACTCGCCACCCTGCTGCCCAGGGACGGGCCGCCGAGACAGGCCTGTTTCGGGATCCCAGGCAAACGGCGCGACTTCGGGATTCCATTCATTCTCATCCACGGGCGGCGCGAGCCAATGCTCCCGCGGCACGGGCCTCGGAAAGGGCTGCTGTCCGGTGGCAAGGTTCGCGTCGGTAAGCACCATGACGGGACCGCGAAAATCCTCAGCCAGCTTGCGAGCCATCACCATGAAGTGAAAGCATTCCTCAATGGTGGCGGGGGCGAGGATGATCTTCGGGGAATCGCCGGGTGATGCATAGAGGGCGGCGAGCAGGTCACCCTGCTCGATCTTGGTCGGCAGACCGGTGGACGGTCCGCCGCGCTGCACCACCACGATCACCAGGGGCACCTCGGCCATCACCGCCAAGCCGAGGAATTCCGTTTTGAGTGCCAATCCGGGACCCGATGTGATCGTTACCGCAGTTTTTCCGGCATACGAAGCGCCAATGGCGAACCCGATGGCGGCGATTTCATCCTCGGCCTGATGCACGAAGCCGCCGACCTGTTCGAACGCGGCGGCAAGGTAGTGCGAGGCTGATGTCGCGGGCGTGATCGGATACATGGAGCAGAGTTCGATGCCGGAGGCCATCACGCCGAG
Organism: Bryobacterales bacterium; assembly: GCA_016789785.1. Next base: position 5,821 of record JAEUQE010000259.1, on the reverse strand, counting down.
CCCGATTGCCTGGTTGCCGTTCATCACCACCATGGGCGTGGAAGGCTTCTGCGCGGGCACATGAAAACGCCGGTCAATGTTGCCGACGGTCCAATGATAGCCATCGTCGAGCAGTGCGAGATTCTTCTGAATCACCGCGTCGCCCTTGCGCGTGAAACGCTGGGTGACGTCGCGCCGCACGAGGTCCATGTCGAGGTCGTAGAGGGCGCACAGCATGCCGAGCACCCACATGTTCTTGCCCCGGCGCGGATCGTCGGTGAGCTTGCGGCACTGCTGGTCCACTGGGATTTCGGTGACCTCGTAGCCCCGGCTCCAGAAGTCCTCCATGGCGGTACGGTACATTTCGCGCACGGAAGGTTCGGGATGCTCGGCCCAGGAGTTGTCGAGGAATAGCAGCGTTCCGGGACGCATGGCGCCGACGTCGATGCGGCTGTAGACCACTTGTTCGTTGAATGCGACCACGAGGTCGGCAAAGTCTCCCGCGTTGGACACGGGCTTCGAACCGACACGGATGCGGTTGCCGCTGGCGCCGGCGCGGGAACGGGCGGGTGGCTCGATTTCAGCGGGGATGATCTCGACAGTCCAGACGCCATTGCCGCTCTTGGCGCAAAGAGCTCCGAACATCTGGCCGCAGGTCTGCGCGCCTTCTCCCGAGTCGCTGACGATCTCGACGATGTGTTGATCCACCAGGAGCGGGCTGCCCGTCGAAGGGGAAGCGCCGTTCTCCATTAGCGATGGCTTCATGGCCGTTGTGTTCCTCAATGGGCCGTCCTCACGTGGACGGCACTGAGTGGTTGCTTGCACGCGGTGGACCAAACGGCGGGCCGGGCAGCGGGGGAGGCGAATCCCACGGACGAACCGCACGTTACGAGCAGGCGGGTTTCCTGGAAATCTGCGCGAACGGGATGACTGTGGGGAGGGTGCCGAGGTTTCCTAGGGGCATTTCACCCTATCAGCAGAACTTAGCCCAGGGGAGATCACTCTGGAGCACGGTTCGCACGGCCGCCGGAAGCCCGTCAAGCCACACGCAGTCCCACATTGCAAGAGCATCGCCGGATCGAGATGCTGACAGAGCCCCGTACATGTCCAGTTCACGCGGCCGGCCAGCGTTGGAGTGTTCGGATGGTAGGACACCCGCTGCTCATGGCAGACCCATCTTGCGCCGCATGTCGGCAACAATGGCATCCCACGACTTCCGGGTGAGGGGATGCATCTCGCCACGGGCATGTGCTTCGAGTTTGGCGAGCACCTTCGGATCGCGAGTCTCGATAAGGGCACGGCCGATCGCTCTACGCAACCCCATTTCTGAAGGTGCGGAAAGGTCGAACGCCGTGAGTAAGATCTCCTTACTCCGAACAGCATCAATCTGTCCCAGCGCACGCGCACTGTAGGAGAGGTAAACGGTCGGCAGGTCTCGCCTGGCCATCACATCCGCGACAGGCTGCCAAGCCCGTTGCTCACGGAACTCCCCCAGCGCCAGGATCGCGATCTGAAAGCAGTACTGCTGGAGCTTTTCCCGCTGAGTTGGCGTGTGAGTGAGAGACGCGACACTGCGATAGTCAGTCAGAATCTGCAATAGGATGTCGCGCACCTCGTTTTCGGGGCCGAGTTTGCGCAGCCGGTCAGAGAGAGTGGGCGAATTCGAATCGCGGTCTGCCAAAGGGAATAGGATAGCCTCCACCTTCGCTCTGAGTGGAATCTCCACAGGCTTAGGCTGCTGCGCGTGCAGTGCGGCTCCCAGCAGGGTAGCTACGATTGCGCATGGGATGAATCTGCTCATAAATGCTCCTTCACTCACTCGTGCGAAGAGATGACAAGGCCCACCAACTCCCATAAGCGGATGTCGGCCTCTACGAGATAGATCAAGTCGGCCATAAGATGCAAATGGGTTTCTCCATCGTGGAAGAGGCCCATGGCGTGCCCCAGTTCGTGAGCCAGGGTTCGCGGCTCGTGGCCGGCGTCCGTACAGATCACGATCCCAGTGCGTTTGTTTTCCCCACGGACCATCGGAATGTCCTCGCACTTGCGAACATAGTAGGCTTCGAAGCCATTCGTTCCGATGTGGATGTTCCGAATAAAATCCCGCTGCTGCGCGTCCGGATCTAGCACATCAGAGGAATCAACATATTGCGGAGATCCGTTCATTTCAAACCTGACCCCAGCCTGACTCCAAAGGATATTCGCAATCGCAATGTCATCCTGCACTTGCGCGAGCGTGGCTGCGGAGTTCTGCCCCTCCGTGTCCCGCAGGATCACAACTCGAACGGGAATTGGCGACCGCTCCCTGCGTACGGGAACGCTCAGCGGGCGGGTGACTCCCCCGACGCTGTTGGCAGTCAACGTGGCGTCCCCTACTGAAAGGCCACGCAAGGTCACGAGCGCCTCCTCCGAACCAGCAGTAATCGTTGCCGGCCCCGAAACCGTCCAGTACACGTCGCAGTCCGCGGGCACGGTCTTCGCCAGATACTTCGACTCGTAGTTTTCCCTCAGGATCGCCGGATTGTATGGAGGCACTCGAAGCGTTGTCACTGCGTCGAAGTAGCCCTGCGGGAAGGCGGTATACGTGGATGGTGCAATTGTCTCCTCCTCAATCGTGATCGACTGGCATGGCTTTCCGACCCGGAGGAGCGCTCGATTGCTCTGCGCTGATGTCGCGTTGGGCGCGGGAGTAGGGAAGTGAGTTCCCGAAAGCCCGCCTGAGACAATGACAACTTCACAGTTTTCCTGCTGATTCGAAGGAACGCTCAGGTTTGCGGTAATCTGCGTCCGCTGGGCGTTGGTGATGACACTGGAAGCCGTTACCCCGCAGTCGGACAGGGTATTCGGAATCAGGAATCGCAGAGTATTGATTGATCCGAGGTTGCTGCCAATCACAGTAAACGGGACCGTCATCCCCTCGCCCACGCGACTGGGCGAGATGGACGTTAGCGCAGGTGTCGGGTCCCCGACCGTCACAGAACGGGCCTGCGTCAGACGCCCCATGGGATCCCAGCCCGCCGGCCATTTGATCTCCGGCTGGTTCAAAGCCGCTTGAGTAATCGTTCCGACTTGTACGCCCAGCGGGACGTTGAAGCTCACCGTGAAGGTACCCCTCGGAGCAGCCCAGTCGGCGGAGAGCAGTCCATTGACCGAAGCGTTTCCAAACTGATCCTGGGAAGGCTCGGCGACAAAGTTCAGAAGCGGAGCGCTGTTCATGGTAAGGACTTCGCTTGGAACTCTAGAAACTCCCGGAGCGAGGAACTTCCCAGTGGCTACGAAACTGCTGGAGGTCCCAGCCACTAACCCTCCTCCCTGTGCCAGGGTAACCCCATGCAACGCTGGAATCGGATTCCAGTTGAAGAGCCACCCTGCGGAATACGGTCCACAGGCGGAGCTCAGGAAATCGATCTGATAACTTAAATCGTAAGCGGTCCCGGGAACATAGACCCGCTCGCCAATTGGCCACGGGACCCGTGCGACCTCAGTGCCTACAGTGTTCGTCAGAACGCCGGGCCTGTACACCTCCGTGTCGTTCTCCTTCAGTCGGACTTTGCTCACCCTGTTTGTGTAGTTGGCGGCGCCAACCCCGGTCGTCCAGGCCTGTATGATGCCGGTGAACCGTGTGCCCATCCCGGTTTCTGCAAAAGCTTGCCAAGTCGAGTGGTGCTGAACAGTGCAGCTCACCGCGTAATGGACCACCGGTGGTAGTGCGACGCCTCCATCTCCTCCGTCGCTGGCATTCTGTGGCGCCAAGCCCCTTTGCCCCATGATGGCGTAGACGAGATAGAAAGACATCTGCCCCCGTCGCATGGGATCGTAGGGACAGAAGAAACCAGGCCCCGCTGCGCAGAAGGGGGTCTGCGTAATACTCGCGCCAGTGAGTTGTCTGGCTTTTTGAATGTAAGGATAGATCCAGTTCGAATCGTACTGACCTGTTTGGTTATTCCAGATCAAGGCGGGAACGTCTTGGAATAGCTGGTTGCTTGGGTAACCGGTAGGCTGTTGGACTTGGCCAGAACCGCCCTGTTCCCGGATCTGTCGAGCCCGCACGGCAAAGATCGCGATTTGCCAATTCGTTATGCTTTCGTCGACACAGAAGCGGCCCTGTGACTGAAGATATGGCTGGCTGCCACTCCACGCTTCGCATCCGCTGGTGATCCCGAGTTCGGCCATCCTCTGGACATAGGGGAACGCAGCATGGCCAGGTGGGACATCGCTGAAGTACGCCATGCCTGACATTCCCGGAGCGCCGGGGTAGGTGAATCCCTCCGCGTTTCCGCTCAGTGCGCTGTAGATGGACCGAATCACGAAGATCGCCATCTGGCCCCTTGAAATGGGCGTCTCATCGCAGAACAGCGCCGGCTGCCAATTGCAGCCAGTGGTGACGTGGCGCTCGAACATGAGATCCACGGTGCCATAGTACGGCTCGTTGGGCGCCACATCGTCGAACCAGTTCTGGCCGGGACAAATGCCAGCCAGCATTGACATGATCAGGGCCGCATGCAAGGCTGCCTTCATTGGGGACCTCCCGCTGCCTTCCGCACTCCTGATGACCGAATGGTGTGACGATAACGGTTGTTGATGAAATCCCGGAGGCCAGCGTGCGACGCAGGAGGGAGACTCACCTGAAGCAGGCGGCGCCCGTCCCGGACGATATCGAGCCGGCGCTGTTCGAATTGAGCCAAAACTGGCGGGCTCGGCCATTTCTCGTCTTTGGCAGCGCGGTTCATCACGGCGACAAGCTCCGCGTGAAGATCCGCGAGCCGCTTCTCGATCGACGCGGAGACAGCATCGAGGCTGGCCACGGCGGCTACGTCAATGCGGAGTATCCTCGCCACATCAGCATCTATGGCCTGGACGTTCTGAGGCATCTTCTGCTTCTCAGCCGCCACGGACTTTCGAAATGCGGAGTGAAAGTGAAAGAAGCCAGTAAACAGATCGTCAGAGTCGATCGGCAGAAGGTTACCTTCTACCGCTGTTTGAGAGGGAGGACGACCCTGGCCAAAGAGAGAGAGAGAGAGAGAGAGAACAAGAAACCAAAAGCAACCGAACTCACAAATCGAATCAGTCGCATGATTTCGAATTGTAAGGGCACTTAAGACGAAATGCAAGGGCAGAGTTAGAGATTATTTGCGGCTGACGCGGAGAGATGTAAACAATTGAACTGGGGAGTCTCGCCAGATCCAGAAACCATATCGACTCTAATTTCGCGATCGTTCACAATTACCGCTAGCGCGATGATACCGCCTCACCGAGCGGGTTACCGGCAGGGGCATTTCACCCTATGAGCAGAACTTAGCCCACGCCACCTCACCCCACCCGACCTCACCCAACCGGCGGCGCTTGTGAAATGCTGAGAGAGTTCGCCACTGCTTCTCTGGCAGAACGGTTGCAATACGAGGAGGCTGGAAATCCCCCATGCGACGGTATCTTCTGGTGGCGGCGGTCGCCGCAGGCGCGATCGCCTTATACCGAATGTTCCCTGTCGACCCCCGCATGGAACGCGACACCGTACGCGTCTCCCGCGAGTTGATGGGCTCCATGTGGACCATTGAGGTGGTCCATGGCGGTACGCCCGCGAAAGCTGCCGAGGCGGTGGACGCGGCCTTTCAGGAACTGGCGCGGATCGAAAAGGTGATGAGCGAGTGGCGGGCCGAATCGCCGATCTCCGCCGTGAACGCCTCCGCGGGGAAGAAGCCCGTGCAAGTCCCCATGGAGTTGCGGGAGTTGCTGGAGCGCTCGATTCGTTATGGCGAGAAGACTGAAGGCGCCTTCGACATCACGTGGCGAGGCATGGGCCGCATCTGGCGCTTCGACGATCAATTCCAGGTGCCGAAACCCG
>JAEUQE010000258.1 GCA_016789785.1 Bryobacterales bacterium | reverse complement strand
CGCCGAATGGTTCAGTCCGGATCGCAACAACATCCTGCCGCGCTTTTCGCTCGCTTACTCGCCGAAGATGTTTGGCGGCAAGACTGTGGTGCGTGCCGGTTACGGCCGCTTCAATGGACCTGGTCAGAATGATGACGTCACCGCGGCAATCGACAGCCTGCCCGAGAGCTTTTCGTTGAGCGCCGCCGACGCACCCGGCCTCACCTATCCGCCGACGGCCTTCCTCAGCCAGTTGCGCAATCAAGGCGCAACGCCGCGTGCGGTGCAACGCGACCGGCAAGAGCCGGAGTCCCACCAGTGGACCGTTTCCATCCAGCAGCAGATGCCGCTGAGCACGGTGTTCCAAGTGGCCTATGTAGGCAACGTGGGCCGGCACATGCTCACGCGCAGCTACGTCAACACGCTCGATCCCGTCACGCGCCTGCGTCCTCTTCGCAACTTCGGCCAGATCGACATCAAGCGCTTCGACGGCAACACGAACTTCCACGGCCTCCAATCTTCGCTGACCCGCAACTTCTCCAAGGGCTGGCTGGTCCAGGCGCAGTACATGTGGGGCCGGGCCATGAGCGACAATGCAGGTCCCGGTGAAGGCGGGCAAATCCAGGACATTACCTGCCGCCGCTGCGACTACGGTCCCGCAGACTACGACATCCGCCAAACCTTCACAGCGAACACGGTCTACCAACTGCCGTGGGCCCGCAATAAGCTCTATGGCGGATGGGACCTCAGCGGGATCTTGACTGCCCGCACCGGATCGCCATTCTCCGTCTCCATCGCTCGCGCCGCCACCGCGGTTCCTTCCGGTCAAACGCAGAGCCAGCGCGCTGACTACATCGGCGGCAGTGTGTATCTGCCGAATCGCGGTCCCGATGGATGGCTCAATCCGGCCGCCTTCGCGCTGCCCGCCGTAGGCACGTTTGGCAACGCTGGCCGCAACGCCTTCCGTGGACCTGGATTGTGGCAGGCTGATCTCGGGATGACGAAGCGCTTCACGATCACGGAGCGTCTGAACCTGGACTTCCGCGCGGAAGCGTTCAACCTGTTCAATCGCGCCCAGTTCGGCAACCCGGTCGCGGCGCGTCAGAACGCCACCTTCGGCCGCATTCTCTCCACTGCCAATGATGGCGCTACTGGTACCGGAACGTCGCGCCAGTTGCAGTTCATGTTGCGGCTGAACTTCTGATGTTCTGGAGCCTGTTGCTCGCGGGGCTTCTGTCGCAGGTTGACGTGAAGCCACTCCGGGAAACCGCGCCCGAAGCTCATCAAACGGACGACCCCGCCGTTTGGGTGAACCGGAAAGATCGCTCTCAGAGCCTGATCCTCGGCACCGTGAAGATGGCCGCACCGGATGGCGCGGTCGCCGTGTACCGGCTGGATGGTTCGCGCCTGATGACGATTCCGAACGTCGACAGGCCGAACAATATCGACGTGGCATACGGCGTACGGCTCGGCCAGCGCAAGCTGGACATCGCGGTCGCGACCGAACGCAACAAGAACCAGTTGCGCATCTTCGAAGTGGTACCGGGTGTGGGCCTTCGCGATCTTGCTTCCATTCCGGTCTTCGCGCAACCGATGGGCATTGCGCTCTACAAGCGGAAGCGGGATGGCGCGATCTTCGCGATCGTGAGCAGGAAGACCGGCCACAGTGGTTCGTATCTGCACCAGTACCAGATCAAGGACGATGGCACAGGGAAGTTGGTGGGAGTGAAGGTCCGTGAATTCGGCGCCTTCAGCGGTAGCAAGGAGATCGAAGCCATCGCAGTGGATGCCCAGCGCGAAGAGATCTACTATTCCGACGAAGGCGCGGGCATCCGCAAGTATAGTGCGGACCCAAGCCGCAATGACGAGTTGGCTTTGTTCGCGCAAAGCGGCTGGGTGGGCGATCGTGAAGGCTTGGCTGTGGCCGGCGACTATCTCATCGCCACCGACCAGCAGCCGGCCAACTCAGTGTTTCACGTCTTCCACACAAAAACTCTGAAGCAGATCGGCAGCTTTCGCCTGGGAGCGGATACAACGGACGGCATCGACGTCAACCAGGAGTTGGACCTCTTTGTGGCCATGAACGACAGCAAGCACAACTTCCTGGTGGCGAGTTGGAAATCGATTCTCGCTGCTCTTCGCTAATGCGGTAGAGCGGGTTCACCCTACCGCCTCGACAATGGCGTCGAGGGCTCCCCCGGCAAAGCCGAGATGCAGCGTACAGGGATCTGTGCCCGCCCGAAGGCGTCCCCTCGATAGGGAACGCGCCAGACCTCGGGGTTTCCGCTACCGTGCATGTACCATTGGACCCCGTGGAATGCCGAAACTCCAGGCCCGATCGTTCTTGTTACGCAAACCACAGACGGCCTGTCACGCGCACCGTTTCACCGGCGCCGCAGTCCGGCAAAACCGGATCGGAATGCAAGCAGGGGCAACGCGGATTGGCCCACACCCGCCCTGCGCGCTCCCACTCCGTGTGGATCTGGCGGCCATCCGCTGACCGCACCGTCGCACGGCTGGCCCCGAGTGTCTTGTTGTCGTTGGTCTGTGCGTCGAACCCTGGAGCGCCACGCGTCAACACACAGACCTGTGTCCGAAGCCCTGTCAGTTTCGACGCGGTTCCGTTGCGCAGCCATATCTCCATCGCGACCGCATCGCCATCCAATCGCACCGTCGAGCCGAAGTTCACCTGGTTGGGCAGGGTCCATTCCAGTGCCAGCGAGCCATCGTCCCGCCGCTGCCAGTCCCGATTCTCAATCACCACGTGCTTCTTATCCCAGACCGTCGGCACGTGCGTGTGGGCAAGGAACAGCAAACCGAGATTGCTGAAGATCGCCTCCGGAACATCGACCACAACGTACCCCGAGTCCTTCCAAGGAAGAAACACCGAAGCCTTCGTCCCTCGCATCGGATCAATCGCGCCTTCCAGAAAACCGGTTCGCGTGTGCCTGCCACCGGGATACGGAGCGATTCGCAATCCTGACCCTTTCGGCTGCGGAAGTGCCGGCTCGCTCTCTCCAGTGACTCGCGACGCTTCCTCCGCGCTGTGTCGATGCTCAGCCATGTTCGCGATCCAGTAGCTCCGGTCCTTCTGCGTCGCGACTACTTCCGGAGGGAGTATCTGCTTTCCGGTGCGATGCTCCATCATCGGATCCGAAGGCAGCTTCGCGTCATACAGCGACTCCACGTCGCCGAGACTCAGCGTCGAGAAACCTTCCTGCTTCAGATGCCGCATGTAGCGCTCGAACATCTCAGGCGGAGTGTGCACCCACGGATGCGCTTTGTCCGGCACACCGTGAAATTGCAGCACGGCAACGCGATTCTCGCTCCCTGCCTCAAGCACCTTTAGAAAATGATCGAACGTCCAATCCGGATATCCGTCGCCGGTCGTCGGAATGAGCAATGGATGATGCTTGCGGACGTCCAGCGCCGGCCCAACCACCAGCTTTCCATACTCCACTTCAGGTGCACCGCCTCGCCGCGCAACGCGGATCCCATGCTCCCGCAACACGCGCACTGCTTCAGGTCCAAACTGGTTGCCTGACCAGGCGAACGCCACCGGCTTCGGCACCTTCACACGAGCCAGCGCGTTCTCCACCAAGGCAAGTTCCCCGTGCAGCCGCGCGGCCGCGCGCGCCGAAGAGAAGTTGCCGTGCGACCAGCTATGATTTCCGATCTCGAAGCCCAGTTCATGAAGGTCCGCGATCTCCTCCCATGACATGAAGTTCTCGCGGTCTTCCATCCACCGGTGCGTCACGAAGAACGTCGCGCGAAAGCCGAGTTCCTTCAGCAGCGGACCCACAAACGTGCGGTGCGATTTGACGGCATCATCAAACGTCAACACCACCCGGCGCGCGGTTGCGCCCAAAACAGGAACGGCCGCCAATGTTCCAAGCAGATCCCGTCGCCGCATCCGTCACCCCCACCACTTCTCGCCCGGCGCAAGATGCGCCTTCGCCACCTCGGGATTCAGTTCGATGCCGTACCCCGGTTTGTCGCGAATCGTATGATAGCCATTCTCGATGATCGGACCATCGTGGATCACCAGATCCTGCCACCAGTCAATGTACTTCGCGAGTTCATGCACGCGGAACGTGCGCATCGACGCCGCGGCATGCGCGGAGGCGATCGTACCCACGGGGCTCGCGGGATTGTGTGCCGCCGTCCAGATGTAGTAGCTGTCCGCGAGATCGTGAATGCGCTTCGACTCGAGCAGGCCACCGGACTTGGGAATGTCGATGTGCACCACGTCGCAAGCCTGCGCCACAATCAGCGGGCGGAAGCCGTCGCGCGTGTACAGATTCTCTCCCGTGCACACCGGCACCTCCACGGCATCCGTCACGCGCTTCATCGCCTCCACATTGCCCGGCGGAACCGGATCCTCCAGCCACATCGGCCTGGCCGGCTCGATCGCCTTCGCCATCTGAATGGCATCACGCGTGTCGTACTTCCAGTGCGCCTCCACTCCGAAGTCGATATCGGGGCCAAGCGCGTCACGTACCGTCTCCATAGCCTTCCCGATGCGCCGCAGATCCTTCAACGTCAGCCCGCGAGTGTAGCGGTCGTGACCCGGCTCCTTGTACTGCGGATCAGCCTTCGGAGGAATGCCATCGCCCTGGAACTTGAACGCGGTCCAACCGAACTTCTCCGCGCGTGCCTGCTGCACCTGATCGCGCCACTGCTTCATGTCCTCCGGATCGTCCACCACTTGCAGCGTGCGATAGAACCGCACGCGATCCCGGAACCGGCCGCCGAGCAAGTTGCATGCAGGCGTTTCGAGAATCCGCCCGGCGAGATCCCATAGCGCGATCTCGATGCCGCTCGCCGCGGTCACTGTGATGCCCGCCAGCGCCCCCTGCCCCGCGCTCATCATGAGCACCTTCGTGTAGAGCTTGTCGACGTTGAGCGGGTCTTCTCCGATGAGCAGCTGCTTGAACTGGCCGAGGATCAGGTCCTTCACGCCGTAGCCCCAATACGCTTCGCCAATGCCGTGGATGCCCGTGTCCGTCTCGATCTTGATCAGGTTCCAGTCCCACGTGCCGCGGACGATCATCACCTTCACATCGGTGATCTTCACCTTCCCCTTGTGAGCTGCCGCGAGACGGTGGAGTGGCAAAGACAGGCCCGCTGCTGTCCTGAGAAACGTGCGCCGGTTCATGCTCCGATAGCGTAACATCAAATCGCGAGTTCATATGTCCACGTTGAAACCAATTCGTGAAATTGCGGAACAACTCCAGGTTCCCGAAGAACAACTGCACTACTACGGAAGATACACCGCGAAGCTCGATCTCTCACTACTGGAGACCACAGCCTCGCGCACCAGAGGCAAACTCGTTCTCGTCACGGCCGTGACACCCACTGCGCATGGCGAAGGCAAGACGGTCATGTCCATCGGCCTCACCCAGGGCCTTTGCAGGACGGGCCGCCGCGCCGTGGCGACCCTCCGCGAGCCCTCGCTGGGCCCGGTGTTCGGAATCAAGGGTGGCGCCACGGGTGGCGGCAAGTCGCAGGTCGTGCCATCGGAAATGATCAACCTGCACTTCAATGGCGACTTCCATGCAGTGTCATCGGCGAACAATCTTCTTGCCGCACTGATTGACTCGCACCTCCATCATGGCAACGAATTGCGCATTGATATCGACAATACCTTTTGGCCGCGCACGCTCGACATGAATGACCGTGCCTTGCGCCATACCATCGTCGGACTCGGTGGCAAGAACAACGGCGTGCCTCGCGAAACGGGCTTCGTCATCACCGCCGCCAGCGAGGTGATGGCGATTCTCGCGCTCGCGCATTCCCGCGAAGATCTGCGGCACAGACTTTCCGAAATCGTGATCGGACTGAACCTCGACGGCAAGCCGGTTCGCGCCAAGGATCTGCAGGCGACCGGCGCCATGATGGTGCTGCTGAACGAAGCCATCATGCCCAATCTGGTGCAGACTTCGGAGGGCACACCGGCCTTCGTGCATGCCGGGCCGTTCGCCAACATCGCGCACGGAACCAGTAGCGTGATCTCACAACGCATGGGTCTGCAGCTTGCCGATTGGGTGGTGAACGAGACGGGTTTTGCCGCTGATCTGGGCGCCGAGAAGTACTTCGATATCGTGATGCCTTCCTCCGGGCTGAAGCCTTCCGTCGCCGTGTTGATCGCATCGGCACGAGCCGTGGCCGCTCATGGCCGGGACTACGCGAATCTCGACCGGCACATCGTGAACCTCCGCAAGTTCGGCGTACCTGTGGTCGTGGCGGTGAATCGCTTCGCATCCGACACACAAAGTGAATTGGACGCACTGTGCGGTCATCTTCGCGATCAACAAGTGCTCTATGCGCTCGCCGACGTGTTCGGCCATGGCGGCGAAGGCGGAGTGGAACTCGCGGAGGCAGTAGTGCAAGCAGCCGCGAGTGATGCGTCGCCCCAACCTTTGTACTCCGGCCCCATATCTCTGGAGGACAAAATCCGCAGTATCGCGCGAGAGATCTATGGCGCCTCCGATGCCTACTTCGAATCCGTCGCGCGCGCGAAACTTCGCCGCTATACGGAACTCGGATTCGCGCATCTGCCCGTCTGCATGGCCAAGACCCAATCCTCGTTCAGCGACAACCCGAAACTGCTCGGCGCACCGAGCGGCTTCACCCTCACGGTCACCGATGCGCACTTGTCCGCGGGGGCGGGCTTCGTCGTCGTGATCGCCGGCAACATGTTGCGCATGCCAGGGCTCGGCAAGTCGCCCCAGGCATTTCGAATGGATGTCGACGAGCGCGGCGAGATTGCCGGCTTGTCCTAATTCACCTGCGTTGCGAGGCGTCCCAACAGCCGCTGAAACATCGCTTCGATTTCAGGCGGACTGGTCTGCGGAAATCCGAGTTCTCCCGCCAGCCACTCGACCTCGGGCCGCCATTCAGGAGGCATCACGAATGCCGGGGGAAACTTGTGCGTCGCTCTCTCGTCGAAGATGAGCACCGCGGCGGCAGCGGTCTTGCGCTCGTCCAGGCAGCCCGCCATATCCATCAGGAGGATGTCGAGAATATCGCGCGCCCGCCCGTTCGAGTGAGGCCCGGTGCACGCATGCAACTTCTGTGCAACCTGTTCCGAAAGACTCAGGCATCGCACCGGCGAGGTCACGCGCAAGCCCATCTGCGTAAGCCCGGAGATGCGAGGCTCCACAAGATCGATTTCACGTGCGCCGGCCGCGCCGAGATCCACTTCCACGGTTTGCCAGGATCGCGTGCGGTATTGCACTGCGACGCTCAGCCGCACCGTATCGGCTTGCTCCATATCCCGGGTTTGTGGCTTCATGCGGAACGTGAAGTCGTCAAAACCCAGATCCAGCGCTCTTCGAAACAACTCCATGCGATTCGCACGGGATCCCGCAAGCCCAAGATCCAGATCCTTCGTTGCCCGCGCCCGTAACGCGAATCGCAACTCCAGTGCGACGCCGCCCTTCAGGTAATACGTGTCGAGTTCACCTTCCTGAACGGCGCGCTCCAATACTCCACACAATGCAAGAAACGAAATCCAGCGTCGTAAACGCTCTTGATCCAATCCCTCTTCCCGGGCGATGCGGGCCAAACGCTTTTCCAGACGTTCGGCCTGCTGGGGCCTGGGTGTCATGAGGCACGAAGTTGACTGAAGTGAGATTGCACGCGCCTTCGAAGCCGCTGTGCTTCCGCGCTGGAAATGAAGCCTTCCCGGCGCGCATCGGAGATCGCCTGTTTCACAAGATCCATACGTCCACCTGATGCAAGAAGATCCGCCACCGTCCGCGATACCGAAGTGACCGGCAAGCCTTCCACCATCGTGATCTCACCAGCGGCAAGATCAGCGCGATGCAACTGCACTGCCTTCGGAGTCTGCCTGCGCAGACGCACTCCGGCCGGCAGTGTCAGGTGAATTCGGCTGGGGTTCGCATCGGAGATCCCAAACACGGCCAGCGCTGTTTCGAAAGACAGTGCCACCCGCATGGGTCCGCGGTGCGCTTGTGCCCAAAGGACAGCTTCGCGGCATTGCGAGAAACGGTTCAGCGGAATGTAAGGAATACGGTATACGCCTCGTGCGGCCCGTTCCAATCGTCCACGACCGGCGAGGCGGGCCAAAACGGAGTCGGCGAACCCCGCATTGCGAGCCTGCTCGGAAGTGAACAGACCCTCATGATCCTCTGCGAGGGTCATGAGTTCGTCGATACGGGTACGAGGCACACTTGGATTCTGACACAATTCCCACCCCGCGTCAATACGTCAAAATAGTTCCATTCTGGAACTATTTTGACACCACCACTCCCACTCCCCCAAGAGCCTTTCGGGCAGCCACCACGTGTTCTGCCGCCTCATCCGCCGTCGCCGCCAACGCCGTCAAATGCCCCATTTTACGGCCCGCCCGCGCATCTGTCTTACCATACAGGTGGATCTTCACATCAGGGAATGCGGCCGCCGCACCCCAGTCCGGCTCGTGATTCGACCACAGATCACCCAACAGGTTCGCCATCGCCGCCGGACGAAGCAGTTCCGTCGACCCAAGCGGCAGCCCGCAGACCGCCCGCAACTGCTGTTCGAACTGGCTTGTGACGCATGCATCGAACGTGAAATGCCCGGAGTTGTGCGGCCGCGGCGCGAGTTCGTTGATCATCAACTCATCGTCGTGTGTCAGGAAGAACTCGACGCACAGTACGCCGATCACATCCAGCCTCTCAAGCACCGTGCGCGCGATCTCCTCGGCCTTCGTCCGCACCTTCTCCGTAACCCGCGCCGGCGCGATCGTGACATCGAGAATGTGCCGGCTATGCTCGTTCTCCACAACCCCATAGTGGGCGAAGTCGCCCGTCACGCTCCGCGCCGCCACCACGGACACTTCTTTCGCGAACGGCACGAACGCTTCCAGTACTGCCTCACGTTCCCCAATCGCGCTCCATGCCGCCGCGGCTTCCCCCGGCGTGTTGATCCGGTACTGACCCTTGCCGTCGTAGCCAAAGTCCGCCGTCTTGAGAATGGCCGGACACCCGAGTTCCGCGATCGCCACGCGCAGATCCTCAAAATGATCAATCACGCGATAAGGCGTGACGGGTAAACCATTCCGGGACAGAAATGTTTTTTCGCGAATCCGCTGTTGCGTCGTGTGCAGCACGTTGCCCGCTGGACGCACTGGTGCGCACTCTGCTGCTGCCGCCGCCGTCGCCGCCGGAACATTTTCGAACTCGAATGTCACCACCTGAACCCGGGCCGCGAATTCGCGCACCTTGTCCAGATCATCGTAGGAGCCGGTGTGTTCTTCGTCGCTCACCTGACCGGTCGGCGTATCGGTATCCGGCGAGTAGGTGTGCACGCGGTACCCCATGCGCCTCGCAGCAATCGCGAACATGCGCCCCAGTTGTCCGCTCCCAAGCACACCAACGGTAGAGCCAGGCAACACTGGCGAGCCGGGTGCAACGATGGTCATGGTGTGGTTTCCAATTTGTCGGCGAGCACCTTATCCGTCTGCTCGCGGCGGAACGCATGAAGCTTCTTCCGAAGCTCCGGCCGCGAATTGGCAAGAATCGCCACTGCCAGTAACGCTGCGTTCGCAGCGCCTGCCTTCCCGATCGCGAGCGTACCCACCGGAATCCCGCCGGGCATCTGCACAATCGACAACAGCGAGTCCATGCCGCGAAGTGCATGGCTCTCCACGGGCACACCCAACACAGGCAACACCGTCTGCGCCGCGACCATCCCAGGAAGATGCGCCGCGCCGCCAGCGCCCGCGATGATCACTTCCAATCCGCGCGATTCCGCGGTGGACGCATATTCCGACATCCACTGCGGCGTGCGATGGGCCGACACGACCCGGCATTCATGAGCAACACCGAACTTCGTGAGAGTGTCCGCGGCATGCCGCATCGTCTCCCAGTCCGACTTGCTGCCCATGATGATGCCGACCAGCGGCCCGTCGTTCGGCATGTTCCGTTACTGGCCTTGGCCCAGCGAGTAACCCGGCTGGCCGTCGAAGTTGCACAGCGTCTCGGTCTTCGTGATATCGAGCCCGCCCTGAACGATCCGCGTCATCAGATTCAGAATCTGCTGCGGCGCGACAACTCCGCCCGATTCGCCCTGGAAGCGGCAGCGCCACGTGTCGCAAGTGGTCGTGTCGGGGAATCCATCCGGGTAAACCTTCACGCCACGGTTCGACACCATGATCAACTTCAGCCCGTCACCGTTGTACTTCTCGATAATCTGGCCGAAATCCTGCGCCGTCCCGCCCCACCAATTGACAAAGATATCGACGCCAACGAGTTCCTTCTTCTGTGGAGCGCGAACGTTGGCGGCGGACTCCAGGGTTTGCTTCGGCGCCGAACGATAACTCACGGCCTTCAACTTCTCAGGCTTCTGGCCGAGCCGGGCCGCCACCGCCTTGGCGAACTCTTTCGTCCCAACCTTCTCCTTGCTCACGCCTTCCGCATAGATATCGTAGGTGTGCACGCCGTCCTCAATCGTCTTCAGCCACGCGTTGTGCACGCGTTCCGCAATATCCGGCTGATCGATGTGCACCATCATCATCACAGCGCCCAACAACAGTCCCGAAGGATTCGCCAGGTTCTGCCCCGCACGGCGCGGCGCGGAGCCGTGAATGGCTTCAAACATCGCGTACTTCTGGCCGATGTTCGCCGATCCAGCCAGACCCACCGATCCTGCGATCTGCGCCGCGACGTCGGAGAGAATATCGCCATACAGATTCGGCATCACGATTACGTCGAATGCCTCCGGTGTATCGGCAAGCTTCGCGGCACCAATATCGACAATCCAATGCTCATTCGTGATCTCGGGATACTCCACGGCGATCTCATCGAACACCTTGTGGAACAAGCCGTCGGTCAGCTTCATGATGTTGTCTTTCGTGAAGCACGTGACCTTCTTGCGATTGTTGCGGCGCGCATACTCGAACGCGTAGCGCACAATGCGTTCGCAGCCCGGACGGCTGATGAGCTTCAGGCACTGGTAGATTTGTTCGGACTGCCGGTGCTCAATGCCCGCGTAGAGATCTTCCTCGTTCTCGCGCACGATCACCACGTCCATCACCGGATGCTTCGTACGCACGTAAGGATGATAGGCCACGCAGGGCCGCACGTTGGCGTACAGACCAAACATCTTTCGCGTGGTCACGTTCAGACTCTTGAAGCCGCCGCCTTGCGGTGTGGTGATCGGGGCCTTCAAGAAAACCTTGGTTCGCTGGAGGGACTCCCAGGCACCCGGCTCCACGCCGGCCGAGAATCCGCGAAGGTAAACCTTTTCGCCGATCTCGATTTCTTCAATATCAATGCGCGCGCCAGCTTCCTTAAGGATGTGCAGCGTGGCATCCATGATTTCCGGGCCGATTCCGTCGCCCCGGGCTACGGTGATTGCTGTGTTTGCCATGGGTAGTAAATCAGGGAGTGAATTCTTACTGTATCGTGGCGGCAGGGACGCGAGCAACCGAACCGTCACCTCCACAGTCTGTCCCGCTTCGATTCGAAGGTGGCGCCTGGACCTCGCGTGCGCTGTGAGTCGCTTCCCAACTGAAGGTGCCTTCCGTGCGCTGAGAGCCGAAAGCTGAAAACGCCCAGCAGTTGGGAGCGCTACAATGGTCAAATTCCGAAGAAGCACCATGTCCCAAGCTGTCGATTCCTTCGTTCACTCCAACCAGCAGCGGTTCCTTGATGAGTTGCTCGAGTTCCTCCGCA
>JAEUQE010000257.1 GCA_016789785.1 Bryobacterales bacterium | reverse complement strand
TGGAGGGCCCCAAGACAGAGGACGCTAGTCACTAAATTCCCATGCCAGGTGTCTCAAACCCGTTGACACGCGCCGGCTGGTGGAAGGCAAGAACGGAGCCATCATTCGCAAGCACATCGGCTACGGCCACATTCCCGCAGAACACGCCGAACTGGTGCACAAGTTCTACACCTCGCACCTGAACCCGTATTTGAACCTTCATCGCCCGTGTGGCTTTGCCACAGTGAGTCTGGACGCGCGGGGCAAGCGCCAGCGGCATTACCGGCGGGAGGACTACGCGACCCCCTACGAGAAGTTCAAAAGCTTGGAAGATGCTCAGCAGTACCTGAAGCCGAATCTGAGTTGGACACCGTTGGAACAAGCCGCCCAGAAAATGAGCGACACCGCATGTGCGCGGAAGATGGCCGCCGCCAAGAGCCAGTTATTGAGGCGCGTCAAAATCGAGTCCCCGCAGGTTGCCAAAGCATGACGGCGAGTTCGGGCAGTGGCTGTGGAAATGCCGGGTCCGTGGAAAGCGTGGAAAAGCAAAAACAGCTTTCCCACTCTTCCCACCGCCCCTTGGAAATCTCGCCAACAACGCGAGATTCCCACATTCCCACAGCCCGGCTTCGCGCCCGTGGAAAAGTGGATAACCTGGCGGTTTCCCACTTTCCCACCGCCGCTTGCGACGACGGCGGTTCTTTCTTCTTTTCCATCCCAAAACCAAAGAAAGGAACCCGACCGCTACAGGCCATCCTCGTCATCCTTTTTCAGGATCAACCACCATTGGAAACCGAACCCGATTTCAGGATCATTCTTGGATTAGAAAATGCTCAGGAGTGCGGTTAATCGAACCAGAGGTAGGCGTAGTGTAGAACCCGATATTCAATCGGGATCCATTTCCGGAACCCGTGTTGGATGATGGCGTTTTGGTTGCGGGGGAAGGATTTGAACCTTCGACCTTTGGGTTATGAGCCCAACGAGCTACCAGACTGCTCCACCCCGCATTCATATGCTAGCAACCAACCGGCGCCATGGTCAACCGTTCGCTCCGAATTTCTGCCCCATCCAGAAACACAATCCGCTCCATAGCAGGAACAGCACAATCCACACCACGCGCCGGGCACTCTCCGCGATCGCCGGCGCCGGGTCCGCGCAAACGTGAACGGGTACCCCGATGCGATAGCCCACCTTCGGCACTGTCTCAATGTAGGCCTTTCCATCGGCCGTCTCCCCCAACTGTTTCCGCAATAGCGAGATGTTCTGGGTGAGATTCCCTTCCTCCACACACGCGTCCGGCCACACTCGTGCCATCAGCTCTTCCTTCCGGACTACCCTTTCCGGGTGCTCCAGAAGCAAAATCAGGATCTCAAACTCTTTGGGTGTCAGATGAATCGGGTCGCGGCCCCGCATCAGAGTGCGCCGCGCAGGATTGATTCGCAGTTCGCCGGCCTCCAGGCAATTCCCTGATCCTCCGGCTGATTCCGCGGGTTGCATCGTCTCAGCCTCACGCCCAGACCGCCAGCATCCCGCCCCACTCTCGCCCCAAGTGTAACTCCAAACCCATTGCGGGCGCTTGAGAAAAACTTGAGCGAATCGGAAGCTCACTCGAAGGACAGAACTGTCTTTGAAACCGCAAGCTGGAAACGCGAAGGAGATTGTCAGGAATGGCCATCCTACGCGCTCTCGGTCTCGCACTCGTTCTGGCCTCGCTGCTGTTCGCCCAGGAAACGATGGCCCCTGTGATGTGGGTCAACGTCCCGTTCAGCTTCGAAGTGGCTGGCCAGCGTTTGCCACCGGGAGACTATACAGTCGAGTTCAACGTCACGATCAAGTGGGTCCTGCTGAAGTCAGCCGGTGGCCAGTCCGCCGCCGTCGTTTCGTTCCCAATCCCGGCAGACCCCCCGGATGGCGTGGATGCAAAGCTGGTCTTCCTCCGGTACGGAGACCGTCGCTTCCTCGCGGAAGCCAGGCACCCTCGCGGGGCCCACGGGGTCGTGAAGTCGAAGCAGGAAAAAGAACTGGTTACGTCGCGCTTGATCGCGGGAGGAGCGCGCGACACCATCAGCATCGTTGCGAGGCTCGGTCCATAGCCTCTCGATTCGCCGCAAGCGGTGTGCTGCCCTGGATCGCCGCCGGGCCGCATTGAATATGCCTCCCGTGTTGCCCCGTCGGACGTCGGAGGGCCGGGGGCACGCCGCTTGCGGAGCCGGTTGGCGCCGGCGACAGAGAACCCGCGTTTAGAAATCCGCGTGACCCGGCGTGCGTGGAAACGGGATCACATCGCGAATGTTCTTCATTCCCGTCACGTACATCATCATTCGCTCGAAGCCCAGGCCGAAGCCCGCATGCTCCACACCGCCGTGCCGGCGCAGATCGAGATACCACCAGTAGGGATGCTCCTCCAGGCCCTGTTCGCGGATCCTCGCCAGCAGTACGTCTTCACGCTCCTCGCGCTGGCTGCCTCCAATGATCTCCCCGATCCCCGGCGCCAGCACATCCATCGCGCGCACGGTCTTGCCGTCTTCATTGGCACGCATGTAGAACGCCTTGATCTGCTTCGGATAGTCCGTCACAATCACAGGCTTCTTGAATGTCTCCTCGGTCAGGAAGCGCTCATGCTCGCTCTGCAGATCGCTCCCCCAACCCACCGGGAACTCCCACTTGCGATCCGCCTTCACCAGAATGTCGACCGCGTCTGTGTACGGCACATGCGCGAACTCGCTGCTCGCCACGTTCTCCAGCGTCGCCAGCAGATTCGGCTCATAGCGTTGCTGGAAGAACTCGAGATCCGGCCGGCAGTTGTCCATTACATGCCCGATGAGATACTTCAGAAATTCCTCGGCCAGTTCCATGTTGCCTTCGAGGTCGCAGAACGCCATTTCGGGTTCGATCATCCAGAACTCGGCCAAGTGACGCGGTGTGTTTGAATTTTCGGCGCGGAATGTCGGCCCGAAGGTGTAGACATTGCTGAATGCCAGCGCGAAAATCTCGGCCTCCAACTGGCCGCTCACGGTCAGATAGGCGGGTTTGCCGAAGAAGTCCTGCGCGTAGTTGATCGCGCCTGTCTCGGGCACTCTGGGCGGATTCGCGAGGTTCATCGTCGTCACTTGAAACATCGCGCCCGCGCCTTCGGCATCCGACGTTGTGAGGATCGGCGAATGCACATAGAGGAATCCGCGCTCCTGGAAAAACTTGTGCACCGCGAACGCCAGCGCATTGCGCACGCGAAACACCGCGCCGAACGTATTGGCGCGCGTGCGGAAGTGGCCGAACTCGCGCAAGGTTTCGAGCGTGTGCTTCTTCTTTTGGAGCGGATAGCTTTCCGGTGGCGCCGCGCCCAACACCTCAATCGACTTACCCCGTAACTCGACCGACTGGCCCTTGCCGGGCGACTCCACCATCTCGCCTTCCACCCGTACGCACGCGCCGGTTGTGACCTTGGCCATCACCTCAGCCGGCGCGCTCCCCGCGTCCATCACGATTTGCAGATCCTGAAAACACGATCCGTCGTTGAGCTGAATGAAGTGAACACCCTTGCTGTCGCGCCGCGTCTTCACCCATCCGCGCGCAGTCGCGACGGCGCCGGGTGCGAGCTTCAACAAGCTCTTAATGTACTGGTCGTTCTTGATCATGGGCAGAAGTTTCATTATGCCCAGATCACAACGTCCGGAACATGGCCCTTGCTACTCGCCGAGTCCGAGTCAGGCCATTCCCATTCAGGCGAAGTCCCGCGCCGTCACCACGCGCCCCTCGGCGATACTCAACTCGCAGGCAAAGGCAATCTTCATGGGCTCCATTGCGAATTCCGGCCCCAGCGCGGAGGGCCGATTCTCGCGGATATCTCGAAACAGGTCGCGATACAGGGCAACCTCGGCACGATCGTCCGAAACATTCGCAGGCGGGAGTGTTTCGGGCTTTCCGCCGTGCGCCTGATACACCAACTGGCCTCGCTCGCGGCGCAGTGTCCCTCGATCTCCAAGAATCGAGAACATCGCGCCGCCCGCGCCGGGAGCGTAGCACGAGAACGAATAGCTGAGCCTCGCGCCGCTCGAGAATTCGCACCACAGGCTCGACAGATCGCGCGTATCGCGATCCTTGTAAAACGTCACACCACCCGTCGCCGACACTCGCGCCATCGGCGACTTCACCAGCATGCACACATGCGCCAGGGAATGGATCGAGAATTCGAGTTCCGTCGATCCGGCGGTCTTCCGGAGCAGGCGCCAACTCGTCTGCTTGCCGGAAGCATCGGGATACTTCCACGTTTGCGGATTCCAATCGCCGCGCATTTCGGTGATCTGGACGAGGCGCACCGCGCCGAGCATGCCGCGATCCACGGCTTGCTGAACCTCGACGTCCTGCCGCATGTAGCGCCGCTGCATGCAAACGGCGAGTGTGCGTCCTGACTGCTTCGCTGCCTGAAGAATCGCCTGCGCTTCGCGATAGCTGATCCCAAGCGGCTTCTCCAGCAGCACGTCCTTGCCCGCTTTCAACGCCGCAATCGCCATCTCCGCATGGAGATAATTCGGTGACACGATCACCACGAGTGAGACGTTGCGGTCACGCACCAACTCCCGGTAATCCGCATAGGTCGCCGCATCTCCCACCTGCTGCTTCGCGTTCCGCATGCGAGCGGGATCGAGGTCGCACAATGCAGTGACGCGAGCCTCGGGCATGGTGGTGAGAGCGCCAAGATGCGCGCGGCTGCGGCTTCCGAGTCCGATGATTCCGATCTTGTGGGGCGCATCCTGTGCCTGAAGAACGGGGGCGGCGAGCGCCGAGGCTGTGATCCAGTGGCGTCGTGTCATGTGGTTGGTCCTCGCTTCAGATCTTCATCTTCTCGCGCATGAACTTGCGGCATTGCGCCACCATTTCGCGGCTCGATAGATCCTGCCGAACATTCAATTCGACGATCGCCCAACCACTCCATCGCTGGCGGTGCAGCAGCGCCGCCATTTCGGCAAGGTCCGGCGCGCCTTCCAGCATCGCTTCGTCCTTGCCGCGCATGGTTCGCAGGTGCACGCCTGCCAGCCGGCTGGCGTATTTTGAAAGGACGCCTGACAGATTCGACGGGGCTTCCGCGAAGTAGCTCACGTCAAGCAGGAGCGCGACGTCTTCCGGGCGCGTCTCGTGGAGCAAACCGTTGAGGATCTCGCCATCGTTTTCCAGTTCGCTCGCGTGGTTGTGATAGGCGAGAGTCACGCCGTGATCCTTGCACAGCCTGCCGAAACGAGCCACCTGATTCGCCCACGGCTTCAACTCCGGGCCTCGTGGCAGACTGCTGCCGCTCATCACAAAGTAAGCGCCGCCGAGCGCGCGAATTCCGGAGGCAATGCGCACTGCCTGCGCAAGTTCGGCATCCAGGAGGTCGCGCCGGTGCAACCTTGGCGCGCCATGCAGCCCGATCAGCGCAAGCTTCCGCTTCCGGAAGGACTCCAACATCTCAGCGGGCTCATCGAAGTGAGCCTGAAGGTTGATGAAATTCGTCTCGAAGCCCTCATATCCCGTCGCCGCGATATCATCCAGCGCCGCCAGGAAACGGTCCTTTTCCTTCAGCGGCATGCCAAAGCAGCGTGTCTGGCAGCCGGCACGAATCTGCGTGGCTGCGGCGCCAGGCAACCCGGTCGAGGCAAGGGCCAACAGTTCGCGGCGGCTGAGCATCGGTGCCCATTCTACACCCGGTCTATGTTGCGCATGGTACCTCGCAATCAAAGCCTTGGTGCCATCCGGTCGCGAGTACTGTATAATGAGAAATTCATGCCATTGCACGCCGTCCCGCACTTTCATTATCACCGCCACTTTCGCCGTGGGAACGTGCCGCGACGGGCTTGGTTCTAAATCAAAGAACCGTTTCCAAGGTTAGGTAAGTGGCCCGCCGCGCGGTTCCGGCGGGCTTTTTCTTTGTGGGGCTCGAATGCAACTCGATTTTTCAAAACTCGATGGCCTGATTCCGGCAGTGATCCAGGATCATGTCAGCGGACGCGTGCTCATGGTCGGCTTCATGAACGACGTCGCGTTTCAAAAGACAGTGGAAACCGGCTTTGCCACTTTTTACAGCCGTTCCCGCAACAAGCTCTGGCTGAAGGGTGAAAGCTCGGGACACCGCCTCGTCGTCAAGGAAATCACCACGGATTGCGATTTGGATTCGGTGGTTGTCAAGGTGGAGGCGCTCGGGCCGGGCGTCTGTCACAACGGCTATGAAAGCTGCTTCTACCGTAAGCTGGTTCACACTGACTGGGTAGTTACCGACGAACGTAAGTTCGATCCCGGCAAAGTCTACGGAGGTTGAGTTGAAACTCAAGTTAGGGATTCCGAAGGGGAGTCTGGAAAACGCGACGATCGAGTTGTTCCGCAAGGCGGGATTTAACATCACCACCAGCAGCCGTTCGTATTTTCCGGGAATTGACGATCCGGAAATCGACTGCATGCTGATCCGGGCTCAGGAAATGGCCCGCTACGTCGAGGACGGCGTCCTGGACGCGGGTCTCACCGGCTATGACTGGGTGATCGAGAACGACGCCGATGTGGTCACGGTGGCGGACCTAATCTACGCGAAGCAGAGTTTCGGCAAGGTGCGATGGGTTCTCGCCGCGCCCGAGGCGTCCCCCTTTCAGAAGGTGACGGATCTGGAGGGTAAGATCATTGCGACGGAATTAGTGGGCGCGACCAAACGCTATCTCGCCTCGCACGGAGTTACCGCGAAGGTCGAATTTTCGTGGGGAGCCACGGAAGTGAAGCCGCCCGAACTTGCGGACGCGATCGTGGAGGTTACCGAGACCGGATCGTCGTTGCGGGCCAACAAACTCCGCATTCTCGATACCGTCATGGAATCGAACACGCAGTTCGTCGCAAACAAGGACTCCTGGAACGATGAGTGGAAGCGGCGCAAGCTGGAAGATATTCGCATGCTGCTTGAGGGCGCCATCGCGGCGCTGGGCAAGGTCGGCCTGATGCTGAACGTCCACAAGGACAACCTGGCCACGGTACTTTCGGCTCTGCCGGCCCTCAAAAACCCGACCATTTCCCCCTTGAGCGACGGAGAGTGGCTCGCTGTGAATACCATTCTCGACGAGACCACTGTTCGAAACATCATTCCGCGCCTGAAAGAGGCCGGTGCGCAAGGGATCGTGGAATATCCATTGAACAAGATAGTGATGTAAGTGACATGATCCGTATTCTTGAATCTAACCAGGCCTCGACATTACTGGAGCGGCGCAAGACACGGCTCGAGGAAGCTGAAAAGACCGTAAAACCCATCCTCGAAGCCGTCCGGAAGAAGGGCGATAAAGCGCTGGTTCAGTACGCCAAGAAACTCGATGGACTTACTCGCTCGAGCGTCGTCGTGCCCGCTGACGAATTGCGCGCCGCCGAACATCAGCTCTCGCCGGACTTCCGCAGCGCCGTGAAAACGGCCGCCAACAACATCCGCGGCTATGCGAAACTCCAGGTGCCGAAGCCGTTCCGCAAGGCACTCGCGCCGGGCATCCGCCTGGGGCAGATTGTCCGCCCGTTGGATGCGGTTGCCGCTTACGTGCCCTCCGGCCGCTATCCGCTGCCGAGCACTCTGATGATGACGGTGATTCCGGCGCAGGCCGCTGGAGTGACGAACGTATTTGTCGCATCGCCGAGGCCCACTACGGAGATCTACGGCACGGCTTCGATGCTCGATGTGACCACGGTGTTTCAGATGGGCGGCGCACATGCGATTGCAGCATTTGCATTCGGCACGAAATCCGTGCCAAAAGTGGACCGCATTGTCGGTCCCGGCAACGCGTACGTCACGGCCGCCAAGAAACTGCTTGCCGGCGAGGTAGGCATTGACTTTGTGGCCGGGCCGACCGAGGTTGTGATCATCGCCGCGGATGGGGATCCGCGCTGGATCGCCGCCGACATGCTGGCGCAAGCAGAGCACGATGTCGACGCCGCTGCGATACTGTTCACGCCCTCTCGCAAACTCGCCTCCGCTGTCGCGATGGAAGTAGAGAAGCAGCTTGCCGATCTCTCCACCGCGAAGGTGGCGCGCAAGTCGATCGACAAGAACAGCGCCATCATCATCACGAACTCGCTTGACCAGGCTGTGGAGATGTCGAACCAGTTTGCCCCCGAGCATCTCAGTATTCCCGAACTGCGGTTGCTCGATCAGGTGAAGCATGCGGGCACGGTGTTTGTGGGAGGCAACTCGCCCGAGGCCGCGGGCGATTATGCGGCCGGACCGAGCCATGTGCTTCCCACCAACGGTGCGGCGCGTCTGCGCGGCGGACTATCGGCTGCCGACTTCGTGAAAGTGATCGCCGTGCAGGAACTCAATGGCGAAGCGTTGCGCCGTTTGTCACCCGTGATTACGACGCTCGCCCGTGCGGAGGGTTTGGAAGCGCACGCGCGCAGTGTTGAGGTGCGGCTTGCCAAGTGACGCCGCAACACTGAAGCCTCGCGCGGCGATTGAGAAGATGGCGCCATACTCGCCGCCCACGGCGGGACGTGCCGACAAGCTAAGGCTCGACTTCAATGAGAACACCGTGGGTTGCTCGCCGCGTGTGATCGCCTATCTGAAGGAGCATCTCAACGCGAACATCTTCACGGTGTATCCCGAATACGCCGAGACGCGGGCCGTGCTCTCGCGATTCTTCTCGATTGACGATGCGCAACTCGCGTTGACCAACGGCACCGATGAGGCGATTCAGGTGCTGGTCAACACTTATGTGGATGATGGCGACGATGTGCTCGTGCTCCATCCTTCCTATGCGATGTACCGCTTCTACTCAGAGGTGGCCGGAGCCTCGGTGCGCGAGCTCTGCTACCGGGAGAAGGATCTTGCCTTCCCGCTCGAAGAACTGCTTGCGGCCGTACGTCCCGAAACGCGCGCGATCCTCATCGCGAATCCGAACAATCCGACAGGAACGGGAGTTGATCTGGCTTCGGTTCACCGGATTCTGGATGCGGCGCCACACGCCGCGGTGCTGATTGACGAGGCTTACTACGAGTTTTCCGGCGTCACTGCGATGGGTCTGCTGGCGGAGTATCCCAACCTGTTCGTGAGCCGCACATTCTCGAAGGTCTACGGCATGGCCGCGATGCGCATGGGCTGCCTGATGAGCCAGGCTGCGAACGTCGCATATCTGCGCAAGGGGCAGTCGCCTTACAGTGTGAACATGCTGGCGGCGATCGCCGTGCGCGCGGCGGTGGAGGACACCGGCTACGTCGCGAACTACGTCGCGGAAGTGCTGCAGGCCAAGGATCTGGTCTACGAAGGACTCGGGAAGCTCGGCATTCCGTTCTATCCAAGCCAGGCGAACTTCGTGTTGTTCCACGCGGGCACACGCGCGATCGAGATTCGCGACAAGCTGCGTGCGGCGGGCGTGCTGGTGCGCGACCGGAGCTATGAGATTGCGGGATGTGTGCGGGTCACCATCGGCACCCGCGAACAGGTGGGGCGATTCCTCGCCGAACTGGAGCGGATCTGGTGATGGCTCGTCAACTGCTTGTTTTTGACATGGACGGCGTTCTGGTGGAGGTGACCGAGTCGTACCGGGAGACGATCCGGCAAACCGTGGAGCACTTCACGGGCAAGCCCGTCAGCTACGACGATATCCAGCAGTACAAGAACGCCGGGGGCTGGAACAACGACTGGAAGCTGTCGCACCGCATGGCTGCCGATCTTGGTGTCGAGGTCGCTTACGATACCGTAGTGGACTATTTTCAGAAGCTGTTTCTTGGTGATGGCACCAACGGTCTCATCTTGCGCGAGCGTTGGATTTCGCGCGACGGCATGCTCGACCGGCTGGCCTCCATGCTCGATCTTGCGGTGTACACGGGCCGCCCGCGCGACGAAGCGCGCCTGACACTCGATCGTTTCGCGCCGCATCTGACCTTCGATCCGCTGATGACCGCCGATGATGTGACGCATGGCAAGCCACATCCCGAGGGGCTGCACAAGATCGCGGCGATGCGTCCGGGCCAGCCGATGTGGTACGTGGGCGACACCGTGGATGATGCACGTTGTGCCAAGGCGGCCGGTGTTCCGTTCATTGGAGTGGCCAGCCAGTCGCACTCGCGGCGCCAGGAACTGCTCGACCTGTTTGCCGCGGAAGACGCGGTTGCCGTATTCGAAGACATCAACGCTCTGGAGGATTTCTTTGCGCAGCGCTCAGCTTGAACGGAACACGAAGGAGACGCAGATCCGCGGCCAGCTCAAGATCGAGGGCAAGGGCCGGTACGACATCTCCACGGGCATTCGCTTTCTCGATCACATGCTCGAGTTGTTCACCAAGCATGGCGGCTTCGATCTCACCTTGAAAGCGGCCGGCGACCTGGATGTCGACCAGCATCATACGGTGGAGGATTGCGGCATCTTTCTCGGCCAGCTCTTCAAGCAGGCGCTCGGCGACAAGAAAGGGATCAATCGCGCGGGCTACTTTGTGTTGCCGATGGATGAGACGTTGGCCGTGGTTGCGGTGGATCTTGGCGGACGTCCCGCTCTCGCGTATAAGGATCTGGTGAAGGTGCGCTTGGTGGGCGATCTGCAAACGGAGCTTGTGCACGATTTCTTTGATGGCTTTGTGAGCAACTGCGGCGCGAACCTGCACGTCAAGGTGTTATACGGCCGTTCGAATCACCATAAGATCGAGGCCATCTACAAGTGTTTCGCGCGCGCCATGAAGTTCGCGTGCTCGAAGGATCAACGCCTGAAGGATGAACTGCCATCCACGAAGGGACTGTTATGATCGCCATCATCGACTACGGTGCAGGCAATCTACGCAGCGTGCAGAACACGCTTGCGGAAATCGGAGCAGCCTACCGTTTGGCGCATACCCCTGATCAGCTTAGGGCAGCATCGAAGATCATTCTTCCGGGCGTGGGGCATTTCGGACAGATGATCCGGGCGCTCGAAATGATGCGTCTGCGCGAGCCGATTCTGCGCAACATCAACGATGGCGTGCCGTTTCTAGGGATCTGTCTTGGACTGCAGGCCCTGTTCGAATCGAGTGAGGAAGCTCCGGGATTGAAGGGCCTCGGCCTGGTGCCCGGCGTGGTGAAGCGCTTCTCGCACGAATTGCGCGTGCCGCATATGGGTTGGAACGAGATCGCGCCGCGCGACGATGCGTCACTTGTGAAGAATCTCGGCCCCAGGCCCTATCTCTATTTCGCGCACAGCTACTATTGCCCCGTGGTGGACGCGACTGCCGCCACGTGCGAGTATGGTGTTCCCTACACCGCCGTGCTCGAACGCCAGAACCTGTTCGGTGTTCAGTTCCACCCCGAGAAGTCCGGGCCGCTGGGACTTCGCATCGTGAAGAACTTCGTGGATCTCTAACCATGCTTGCGAAACGTATCATTCCCTGTTTGGACGTCACCGATGGGCGCGTGGTGAAAGGGGTTCACTTCGTGAATCTGCGCGATGCGGGCGACCCGGTGGAACTCGCCGAGCGCTACAACGAGCAAAGCGCGGATGAACTCGTGTTTCTCGATATCACGGCATCCAGCGATCATCGCGACACGATGGTGGATGTGGTGGCCCGCACCGCGCGCAAGGTGTTTATTCCGCTCACCGTCGGCGGCGGCATTCGTACGGTGGCCGATGGCCGTAAGATTCTGATGGCCGGCGCGGACAAGGTGAGCGTCAACACAGCGGCTGTGCGGCGTCCGGAGTTAATCTCCGAACTGAGTGAGGAGTTCGGCGCGCAAGCCGTGGTGCTTGCCATTGATGCGCGGCGAAGAGCGGGCGGCGGCTGGAATGTGTTCACGCATGGCGGCCGCAATG
>JAEUQE010000256.1 GCA_016789785.1 Bryobacterales bacterium | reverse complement strand
GTTGCCGTCGCCATCCTGAACAACCCGAAGGACTTCGTCGAGATCTCCGTCATCGACACCGGGATGGGAATCCCGGAAGAGGAGTTGCCCCGGTTGTTCGAACGTTTCTACCGTGTCGACAAGGCGCGATCGCGCGAGTTGGGCGGAACAGGCCTCGGCCTCGCCATCGTCAAGCACCTCGCGAAAGCCATGGGCGGCGACGTCGGCGTCACCAGCGAGGTCCAGCGAGGCTCCAGGTTCTGGTTCACCCTCCCCGTCCATGACCTGGGCCTTTCCGAGCACACAACAGTTCAAGCACAGTTAACCGTTTCGTAATCGATTTGTAACATTGAACAGGCATTGTCATAGAGGACATGAAGAAAATCGCACTGATTGAGGACGACTCCGATCTCTACTCGCTTCTGAAGTACAACCTCGAGAAGGAAGGCTTCGCGCTCGTTGGCGCACAAACCGGAAAGGGCGCAATTGAGCTTTGCCGCCGCGAGCGGCCGGATCTCATCCTGCTCGACATCATGCTGCCGGACTCGGATGGTCTGGATATCTGCAAGGGCATCCGCTCGCATCCGGAACTGGCGCACATTCCGGTGATCTTCCTAACGGCGCGCGCCTCGGAAACCGACCGGATCGTCGGCCTGGAACTCGGCGCCAACGACTACATCGTGAAGCCGTTCTTCATTCGCGAGTTGATCGCGCGGATCAAGATCCAATTCCGCGGCCAGCCATCCACAAATCGCGCCCTGAAAGCCGGGGTGCTGGAACTGGACCGCAGCAGTTGCCGCGTCCGTCTCGACGGCAACGCGATCTCGCTGACGGCCACCGAGTTTCGTCTGCTCGAGTTCCTCATGAGCCGGCCCGGGGTGGTGTTCAGCCGGGAACAGTTGCTCGACGCCGTCTGGGGCCACGATCGCGCCGTGACCGACCGTACCGTGGATGTCTACATCCTGCGGCTGCGGCAGAAGATCGAACCCGAGAACTCGAATACGACTTACATTCGCTCGGTACGTGGGTTCGGTTACAGTTTCAACGAAAACGTTTCGGAAACTGTCGGCGTCGCCGTCTAATTAATTAGTTAAATAAGGCAGATTAGACGTTGGCCCCGCGCACCTCACGGTGACGCAGGGCTTCAGCCTGCCGCGCCGAGACTCATCTCGGTGCAGGGCGAGGTGAACGAAAATGCGCGATCGCCGAGATACTACGAGACTAACTCCCTTCGTCCGCCGTCGCCACAAGGAGCGATTCGTTGAGCAGTTCGTTGCGGCGGCTACCACGACGCGGCTCAAACATGACCGAGTTGGGACCCCTGCCCGACGCGCTGATTCCGAGGCTGAAAGCTGAAAGCTGAAAACTGATGGCTGGCCAAAATTAGTGTTCGTGAGTACACTCCGGAAACTCGCCCAACACCGAGTTACCGGAGTAACCCAGCGTATCCACAAGACCAACCTTCGACGTGAAGTAACCATCGGCGGTCATGCTCTTGAACGCCTTCAGAAACTGCACGTGTCTGACCGGGGTGTTCGTGGTGCGGCGGCCCCGCGCCGGAGCCCGGTATTGATCGGCCTCGCCGATCGGACCGGCAACAAGCGCCGTCTGTTGGTCCGTGGTCAACTCGTGGAAGCGCTTGCCGTGCGCCCCGGAGGCCTGCGCATCGAGCCAGACCAGCCCCTCCCGAAACAGCTTCTTCCACTGAGCGTTGCTGCTCACCACGTAGTCGACGTACTGCGGCACCCCGGCCGCAATCGCGCCCGGAGTATCCGTGGCCGGAATGATCAACTCCGCCAGCGCGCCGACGGTCGGCATCTCCCTTTCGTCAAAGAACAAGGGCTTGGCGGATGGCTTCACTTCCGCCGCCGCGTTCGCCTGGTGCTGATGCTGGCCGTAGAGTTCGTCCGCCGAAAACGGAAAGGCGCATGTGCTGCCGATGGCGCCGATAATTTTGAGCGCGTCTCTGCGTTCCGCCATCACAGTTCTCCCTTCTTCAGCCTGCCACCGAGATGATCGGCAAGACGCGCCGCCAGCGCCATCATGGTGTGTGTTGGGTTCTTTTCGGAAGCCGACGGGAACACGCTGCCATCCACGACAAACAGATTCTTCACATCGTGAGTCTGGCAGTTACGATCGACAATGCTGGCGCGCGGATCGTCACCCATGCGGCAGCCGCCCAGTTCATGATTCGTCCGCGGTTCGTCGCTCACATTGAAGATCTCCGCCCCGGCCGATTCGAGAATGCGCACCGACCACGCCGTCATATCGCGAAAGATCTTCCAGTCGTTGTCGCCCCAGGTCACATTGCGTCGCGCCAGCGGCAAGCCGTAGGAGTCCTTCTTGCTCCAGTCAAGATCGACAAAGCTCTTCGGGTTCGGAAGCATCTCCCCATAAGGCGAAAAGGTGAGGAACGCGGGATAACGATCGATGATGGCTTGCTTGTAATCCTTACCAAAGCCCGCCACTTCACGAGCCCAGCCCACCGCGCGGCGGTTTTGATAATTGAACTGCACGCCGAAGCTGCGTGCGTAGTCGCGCTTGCGGTTGTGCATGAACGACGGCACATAGGCATGATCGAGAAAGCCTTCATCGTTCATCGGCGGCTTGCCCGTCAGTTCCTTGAGGAAGCACTGCACGCCGCCTGTGAAATGCGGGATGAAGTGCTTGCCGAGGTGCCCGCTCGAATTGGCGAGCCCGTTTGGATAGCGAGCCGATCGCGACATCATCAGCAATGCGACACTCTGCACGCAGGCGCAGGAGATCACCACGGCGCGCCCCCGCACTTCGCCTTCCTGCTTTGACTCGCGATGCAGATAGCGCACGCCAGTGACGCGGTTCTCATGGTCGATCGCGACCTCGCGCACAATGGAGTTCGGGAACACCTGCAGGTTGCCCGTCTTCATTGCGGGAGTGATGTGGACATCGGCGGAGTTGTACTTCGCCACTACGTCGCAACCAGCCATGCAGTTGCCGCAGTAGTGGCAGGCTGGGCGGCCATGCGCCGGACGGCTCAGTGTCGACTTACGCACGTGAATCACTCTGACGCCAAGCTTCTCCGCGCCGCGCTTCACGATGAGGTCACTGCACTTCATCGGCACGGGCGGAAGGAAGTTTCCGTCGGGCAGATCTTCCAGCCCATCGCGATTGCCGCAGACTCCGACTTCGTCTTCGATCCGGTCGTAGTAAGGAGCGAGGTCTTTGTAGTCGAGGGGCCAGTTCTCGCCGGCGCCATCGTGCGTGCGGCCCTTGAAGTCGCGCTGGCTGAAGCGCCATGCGACGGCGTTCCAGGTGAGGCTCTTGCCGCCGATACCGCGGCTGCGTTCGGAATCGAAACCCTGCTTGCCGGGCTTCATGGTCGGGATGTGCCGGTTGGCAAAGTGGAACGGCATGCCATGGGTGTTGAAGTCGGTGCGGGTGTTGATCTTCGGACCGCCTTCCACGAGTGCGACCTTCACGCCCGCCCGGGCCAGATGCGCCGCGAGTGTGCCGCCCGACGCTCCCGCCCCGGCGATCACCACGTCGAAAACCTGTTGCGACATAGGACGAATTATACCGGACCCGTGGCGGCTGACAGCGACAGAGAAGCCGCTTCGGCCCGCGCCCGTGCAGCCTCATCGTTGCGCCCTGCCGTTTCGAGAGCTCCGGCGAGTTGTTCGAGTGCCGACTGCAACTCGGGCGTCTGATGATGAAATCCTTCGCGGTGGAGTTGGCGGCGGATGTCCACTGCACGTTCAATGAGGGCGAGTGCGCGGTCGGGGTCTCCAAGCGTACCGATCGCAATCGCGTGATTCACCAGCACATGAGCAAGTTCCTCCCGCAGATCGGAACGCCTCGCCTGCACAAGCCTTTCACGGATGCTCTGCGCTCTCTCGAAATCCGGCAGCGCTTCGGCGGCACGGCCCTGACTCATCAGCGCGACCGCCCGGTTCATGAGCACGTTGCTGATTTCTGCGTCAACATCCAGACGTCCGGCGTCCCACATTCCTTCGCGAATCTCCAGAACCCGCCCGTACGCAGCGAGCGCCTCGTCGATACGCTGCTGCATAAGAAGGGCATTCGCCATGTTCAGAGTTGCCGCCGCCTGAAGATCCGATACGGCGGCTCCATCCCGCGAAAGCTGTTCGAGAATCGCCTCGGCGCTCTCATAGCATTTCAACGCTTCGTCGTATCGCTTGAGCCTTGTCAGCGCGATTCCTTTGTTGATGTAAGTTGTCGCAACGCTCTCCCGGAGATCCGTTCTCCCTCTTCGAACCAGATCCTCGCGAATTCGGAGGGCGGCATCGTAACCCGAAATCGCTTCGTCGTACTGCTTGACCATGTGCATGGCATTCGAAGCGTTCACCAGCGCAGCGGCACGATCCTCAGCCATCCCGGCGCGAACATCGGGAGGCAATTGGTCCAGCGCCGAAGCAGCCTGATCGAATCCTTCGAGTGCCTCTCGATATCGCTTCATCTGTGCAAGGACCGTAGCCCTCCCCATTAGTGATCTCACCTTACGCACCTGTCCGGTCGTGTCCTTCGCGGCAGCTCTCACCGACTCATCGTAGTCACCGAGGGCCGCGGCATAGCGGTTCATCCGCCGGCTGATCTCCGCCCGTAGGAGATACGCTTCCGCAAGCGCCTCTCGTTCTTCATCACCCCCAAGTTCGCGCGACTCAATCGCCTGGTTCGCGCAGTCGAGGGCAAGGTCCAAGTCCTTCAGATCCAGATGCAGCCGCGCCAGTTCCTCCAACCTCGCGGCAACCAACGGATGTCGGCGACCCGTTCGTCGCTCGTCGCTGTGCAACGACTCCTCTAACAGCCGCGCCCGATCGCGCAAGAACTCCGGACTGAGGCCCATGGCATTCTCGCGCAGCAACCAATCGCCTACAGGCGCGACGCTTTCTTCGTCCAGCCGGAACGCCGCCGCATGCCAGTCCACGAAGTCGGGGGCCTCCCGCATCATCCGATCCACCGCGGCGTCGGACAACCACATCAGCATTGGACAGCGCACAACTTCGGGAAAGCCCTCCCGGTCGTGATTCAGACTGCGCACAAAATCTGTTCTTGTAAGAATCGTTGTTTCCAGCCCCACCAGAAACAGCGCCTCTGTCTGCGATAAGTCCCTCCGTCGCAGATCACTCAGCAGCCAGCGCTCGGGACCCTCCGAGTAGTCGATGACCTGGATCGACGGTACATCGCCCCGCAACCTTGAGATCGCCCCGTCGCGCATCGTACTGTCGTTGACGCGCACGAACGCGAATGCGAAATGGCCGGCATGCGCCTGCAAGAAACGGCCCATGCGATCGATCTCAGCTTGGGGCAAGACTTTGGTCACTGCGTTACTTCACGGCCGCTCGCCAACGCATCCTGGAACTGGCGGGCGTCTTCGAGTAGAGGATGAACGTCGAACCACCCTTCCCCGTTGTACTCAAGCACCGCCCGCTGAAAGAGCAGCTTCTGGTTCTCCGGCGAGGGATCCAACTGCTTCGTCTGGGACACTTTGACAAGAACGCGATACTGATCCTGCGTCAACGGCCTGGCCAATTCTCCCCTCACAATCAGGGTGGCTCTCTTCACCTCGGGTTCGCCGATGCGCGTGACAGTCTCCAGAAGCGCCGCATGCAGCAATCGCAACAGATCACGCCAACACCCTCCCGAAAGGCGGATCATCTCTCGAACAAGTTCCTCGGCGGCGAACAGGTTTTTCGGAACGCGTGCGTAAACTGCATCCTGCATGCGACGGACAACCGACTCGTCCAGCGTCCGGCTCCGTGCAACGAAAACAGGAATCATGGGAAGCGTCGCCGACGTGTACCGGTCGTGAACCGAGTCCTCCGGAGGACTGTACAGTAAAGAAATCGGAACGGTGAAGATGAGGTGCGCTTCAATCCCGGTGAATAGCGCGGAGTTGCGAAGGAACACACTGTTCACCAGTTCTGGCGAGTAGCGGTCCACATTGTCGAGGACAAATAGGATTCCCCGGCATTCTTTCGCGCGGCGGATCGCGCCCAGCAACAAGTTGAGGTTCTCCTGCAGGCCCTGGGGATACCTTTCCACCTTGCTCCGGATCTCCGTGCTCTCCTTCGTCAGACTCTGGCGCTGAACACCGATCGCTGCGAGGATCTTACCGAGGCCAGTCTTGAACTTCGCCACAGGCAAGCCGGCTTCTGCATCCACTTGCCCGCCGAGTCCCGCTTCAAAGCCAAATCGCAGATCTCTCGTCTCCTGCTCATCGCGAAGAAGAGTGACCTCACGGAACCATTGCTCAACGTTCTCGAACGCCTTTCGCACTTGCTCGTGGTTCTCAGCCAGGTCGCCGAACTCGTGCTCCAGTTTGGACGCCATCAGCCGGAACACGTCGCCGAATGCAAGTTCGTCCGGATCGATCTCTTCCGTTACACCCGCGTACAGCGTGACGTAGCCTTGGTCGCGGGCTCGCTCAATCACTCGAAACAACTCAGTGGACTTTCCTCCGCCCCGATGGCCCGCAAAGGCGATATGCGCATACTTGTCCCCGCCGTCCGCGGCTTCCAGAAGCCGCATCATCTTCGACTGCACTGCGATGCCGCGAATGTCGTCAAGATCGACGAACCGGTCGTCACCGGGCCGCAACGCCTCGTTTGGATTGCAGCGGTTCAACGCGCGGAGAATCTCGTCTGGCATTCAACGATAATTATACAGGCGGCGATCGATCCCGCCTTCCAGAAACCGATGATCCGCCACGAAACAGACGCCGACCACGAAGCCATCCGCCGCATCCTGCAAGCCGCGTTCAAAGGCGCCGAGGAAGTGCGCCTTGTCGATGCCTTGCGAGCCGCGGACCTCTTCATCACATCGCTCATCGACGACGAAGCAGACACGATCCGAGGCCATGCACTCTTCACCCGCCTCGATTCCGAACATCTGCGCGTTGCGTCGCTTGCGCCAGTCGCCGTCGACCCCGCCCATCAACGCAGAGGCATCGGTGGCGCGCTCATCCTTGCCGGTATCGAGGAGTGCCGCAATGCCGGCTACGATGCCATCGCCGTGCTCGGCCACCCGGCCTACTATCCACGCTTCGGCTTCACCGCCGAACTCGGACGCCGAGTCGCGAGCCCGTACTCATCTCACGGTGAATCCTGGATGGCGATGGAACTTCGCCCTGGCGCCTTGCGCGATCCCATCGAAGTCCGCTATCCACCGGCCTGGGACGTCATCGCCTGAAACCGCCTTGCCCGCCGAAGTACGATGTGTCTATGCATTCGCGGGCTCTCCTCTTGATCGCAGTCTCCCTCATGGCAGGCTCCGCAGCGTCCCTGTGCGCGGCCGACTTCTCCTTCGCACAGGCGCAGGCGCTCATGAAGACTTACTGCCTTCAGTGCCACAACGGCAAAGCCGCGGTGGGCGGTTTCGATGTCACGAAGTACTCCACCATCAAGGCGATGCTCGACGAGCCGCGCAAAATGCATGCGGCGCTGCGGCGAGTGCGCGAGAACGAAATGCCGCCGTTGGGCGCGAAGGCGCCACCCATGGAACAACGCGAGCAGTTCGTTGCCTGGCTCGAAACATCGTTGCGCGCCGCCGCATGTTCCGATGGCATCTCGCCGCTGCGCCAACCGATCCGCCGGCTCAATCGCAATGAGTACTCCGCAACGGTCCGCGACCTGTTGAACATCCACATCAATGCGGGCCGCGATCTGCCGGTGGATGGCGCGGGCGGCGAGGGCTTCGACAATGCGGCCGAAACATTATTCCTCTCTCCTGTTCACGCCGAGAAATACCTGGAGGCGGCAAAGCAGGCATTGCTCTACGGCTCGAAGGATCCGCGTTCCCGGTCCAAGTTCCTCATCGCTGAACCCAGCGCGATCGCTGAACCCAGTGCGATCGCTGAACCCAAAGCGAACGTCACGCCCGAAGCCGCCGCAAAGAAGATCCTCGATGCGTTCGTGCCTCGCGCCTTTCGCCGCCCCGCACGGCCTGGCGAAGTGGAGAAGTACGTGACCGCGTTCCGCGCGGCGATCCAACGCAAGCAGACCTTCGATGACGCCATCCTCTACGCGCTCCAAGGTGTCATGATTTCGCCGCACTTCCTGTTCCGCATGGAAGAACCGAACCCGGCGCCCGAGCCCAAGCTGATCGGCGACTACGAACTCGCCTCGCGGCTTTCCTACTTCCTTTGGGGCAGCATGCCCGACGATGCGTTGATGGAACTCGCGGCGAAGGGCAAGCTGCATGATCCGGCCGTGCTGAAGGAACAAGTG
The DNA here is from genome assembly GCA_016789785.1 of Bryobacterales bacterium. Next base: position 3,629 of record JAEUQE010000256.1, on the reverse strand, counting down.
GCGCGCATGTTGAAGGACAACAAGTCCACCGAGTTCGCGGAGCATTTTGTCGAGCAGTGGCTCGGCACGCGCGAGCTTGGGCGCGACATCAAGCCCGACACCAAGCTGTTCGAACCCTACTACGAACCCGAAGTACAAAGCGGAATCCGTTATGAGCCGATCCTGTTCTTTCAGGAGCTGCTGGCGCAGAATCTCTCTCTGATGAACCTGATTGACTCGAAGTTCACCGTGGTGTCGAGCAAGCTCGCGCGCTATTACGGATGGACGATTCAAGGCTTGCGCCAACAGCCCAAGCGCGTCGACATTCCGGAAGGAAGCCCGCGCGGTGGACTGTTTGGCATGGCGGCGATCCACGCGGTGACGTCGCTGCCGCAGCGTACCAGTCCCGTGTTGCGAGGCAAGTGGGTGCTCGATGCGTTGCTAGGTACGCCGCCGCCACCGCCGCCGCCGAACGTTCCCGAACTGAAGGACGAACATGGCGCGGCGCCACGCAGCATGCGCGAACGCCTGATGCAGCATCGTGCGAATCCGGTTTGCGCGAGTTGTCACAACCGCATGGATCCGATCGGATTTGGGCTGGAGAACTTCGATGTGATCGGGCGCTATCGCACCGAAGAGGCCGGCAAGCCCATCGATACGACCGGCGAACTGCCGGACGGCACACGCTTCCAGAACCTCGCCGAGTTGAAGCAGGCAATGTTCACAAGGCGCGAGTTGCTGATGCGCAATCTCACCTCGAAGCTGCTCGGCTACGCCTTGGGCCGAGGCCTAACGATGGAGGATCACTGCACGGTGGATCAGATCGTGAAGGATCTGGCGGCGACCGACTATGCTGCGCACACCCTGGTGAACGGCATCGTGTTGAGCGTGCCGTTCCGGTATAAGCCAGGCACCGCGCCGAACATGCCGGCTCCGCAAAGTGAGTGACGCGCCGCGGACGATGTGAGCGCAGCGCAGGCGATTGGCTATACTCGGAGCTTCGCTATGCGCAAGTTCCAGATTGTGGTTCTGCCCGGAGACGGCATCGGTCCCGAAGTGATCGCCGAAGCACTTCGCGTGTTGCAGCATCTCGCTTCACAATGGAAGCACTCGACGCTCGTGTTTGCGGAGCATCCCTGTGGCGCGGGCGAGTATCTGCGCAACGGTGATCCTCTGCCGCCCGCGACCATGGAAGCGTCCCGCGAGGCCGATGCGGTGCTGCTGGGCGCGATGGGTCTGCCGAGTGTGCGCTGGCCATCGGGTACGGAGATGACGCCGCAGCTTGATCTGCGCGAGCAGCTTGATCTGTACGCGGGGTTGCGTCCGATCCGGCTCTATCACGCGAGCCATAGTCCGCTCAAGAACTACGCAGCCGGTGAAATCGATTTCGTGATGTTTCGCGAGAACACGGAGGGCTTGTTTTTCTCCCGCAAGAACAGTGTCGACTTCGAGGCCGATCATTGCGACGATACGCTGCGCATCACCCGCGTGGCCGCGGAGAAGATCTGCCGGGCCGCATTCGAAATGGCGGGCAAGCGGCGCAAGCATGTGACGCTGGTGGACAAGGCGAACGTGCTTCCATCCATGGCGTACTTCCGCGCGATCTTCGACCGTGTGGCGGCGGAGTATCCCGGCATCGCGACGGACCGTGTGTATGTGGATGCGGCCTCGCTGTATCTTGTGAAATCGCCGCAGCGCTTCGATGTGATGGTCACCGAGAACATGTTCGGCGATATTCTGAGCGATCTCGCGGCGGGTCTTGTGGGCGGCATGGGGATGGCGCCATCCGGGGACATCGGCGCACGGCATGCAGTGTTTCAACCATCGCACGGATCAGCGCCCGACATCGCGGGGAAAGGCATCGCGAACCCGGTTGCAACGATTCTGTCCGCGGCGATGATGCTCGAATGGCTCGCGCGCGGCAGCGGCGAAGACGCGGTAGAACTGCGGCACGCGGCATCGGCGATCCATCGTGCTGTGGAGCAAGTATGCGCCGATGCCGGCAATGCAACTCGTGATTTGGGAGGTACGGTCTCCACGCGTGGGATGGGTGATCTTGTCATTGAGGCTCTGGGCTAACCCATGAAAGCCGGCTTCCCACTTTACGATTCGCATGCGCACTTGGGCACGGCGCGACACAGCGGCAGGGTGCACACGGCGGAGATGTTGCTGCGCTCCATGGATGGAGCGGGCGTGGATCGAGCCCTGCTGATTCCCTTCCCTGTGGTGGATGACTACCGTCGCGAGCATGATCTGATCGCGGCGGCGGTGCGGGCTTACCCCGACCGTTTCTCCGGCGCCGCATGCGTGTATCCGTTCATCCCGGAGCATGAGTTTCGCGCCGAAGTGAAGCGGTGCGCCGAGGAACTGGGCTTCTGCGCGCTCAAGCTGCAACCGCAGTATCACGGCCTGAATCCGGTTTCCAATCGAAGCGACTTCTTTTTTGCGACGGCTCTGCGGCACAAGTTGCCTGTCATCGTGCATACAGGCTCGGGTGTCCCATTCACGCTGCCTTCGCTGTACATCATGCCGGCGCGAAGATTTCCCGATCTGCCGATTGTCCTCGGTCACGCGGGGAGCCCGATCTACGCGCTCGAAACGATCGTCGCCGCTTCGGTGTGCCCGAACATCTACATCGAACTATCGTCGCTGATGCCGCACCACATGACGGAAATTCTGGTGAATGTCTCGGCGGACCGGCTGATGGTGGGAGCGGACCTGCCGGAGAGCCTGGAGACCGAGATGCACAAGATTCTCTTCATGGACCTGCCGGACGGAATGAAGCGCAAGATCCTTTGGGAAACACCACGCCGTTTGTTTGACCGCGCGTAACCACAACACTGTTCTTTTGGGGCGTAGCCAAGCGTCCTGAGGAGTCGGGACCCGGTACGGTAACGCAGACTTCAGTCTGCCGCCTCGACACTCATGTCGAGGCCCGTGCTGGGGGCCGGCAGACCTCTATCTGGCGAAGTAACCTGCGACTTCCAGGCCGGCGTGCGTCGTTGCGGCGACGCGCCAATCGATACCCCCATTCGCCGAGCACGGAACGATACTCGAATTCGCGACCGTCTGCCCCTGGAATGCGTTCAACTGCGAGATGTTCGGCCAGGGCGTGCCGGAGGGCCACATGCTCATGAAGGGCATCGGCGTGCCACCTGGCGCGACCCACGCGTTGACTGCCCATGCCCTCGCCGTTGCCGGCAGACCACAAGCACTCGACGGCACGTGGATCGACCGGTCGAATCCCGGCATCAAAGCGGGTCCGCCGAAAGCACCTGTGAAGCCGGCACTCATTGTATTGGCGATGCGGCATTGTGAGGTGGGATAGAACAGCAGTCCGCGCCCGGTGCCGTCATCGGGGGCGAAATAACCGTTGACGTCGATGATCAGATTGGTGGCGTTGTAACTGTAGACGTCGATACTGCCGTTCGCGCTGGCAGGCACGATCGCGCTGTTGGCGACCGCGTATCCAAAGATGGCGTTCATGTTCGAAACGTTCGGTTGCGGCAACCCTGTGGGGTAAGCCGTGAGGAACGCCACGGGAGCGCCATTGGTGGCCTCGCCCGGCGCCAATGTCACAGCCGGGCGAAAACGGAGCCATTTTTGCCGGAGTGCCGGAGCGGAACTGAGCCAGTCTGTGGCGGGGAGGC
>JAEUQE010000255.1 GCA_016789785.1 Bryobacterales bacterium | reverse complement strand
CGGTGGCTCGAACGCACTCTTTTGCTCTCCACGAGTTTCTGAATCGCTTAACCACGCGCGCGTGGTGGGATGCTGACTCCTGTCTTCTTCTTTCTGCCTTCTTTTGATTCACCGCACCAGTGGAGAAGCAGTTGCCTGCTTGGGGCCCCCACCGGTGCGGCTCCAGTGCGAATGCCCTAAAGGTTGCACGGCCCTTGCCAAACCACGCAAACCTGAAATCAAACACTTACCGCGCGGTCCGCCCTCCGCCCGTCTCAACGCTGCGAAACTCGTCTCACGCGCGAGAACGGCGCGTCAACCATTCACCGGCAGTTGAACCAGAAACCGGCTGCCTTCCCCGGGGGCGCTCTCCACCCACACGCGGCCGCCGTGCTGTTCCACCAGCCTCTTCACAATCGCAAGTCCCAACCCCGTGCCCTGCGGATACTCCTCACCGCGCTTCGGCACCTGATGATAAGGCTCGAAGATCCGCGCGTGCTCCTCCGCCGGAATGCCGATCCCCGTGTCCTCCACCATCATCACCACCGTACCCTCGCCCTGTTCCGCCGAAATCGTCACACGGCCGCCCCTCGGCGTAAATCGCACCGCGTTGCTCAGCAGGTTGTACAAGATCTGCTTGCACCGCAGCCGGTCCGCATAGATGCGAATCCCGGCATCTCCACCCGCCTCCAGTTCAATCTTTCCGCTCACGGCAAGCGGACGAATCACCGGCAGAATCTCCTCCAGCAGTTGACCGAACAGAAACCACGCGCAATCGAGCGGCGCCGGCGCCGCCTCCGCCCGCGAAAGATCCAGCACATCGTTCACAAGCTCCAGCAGATGCGTCGCCGCCGTATGAATGTGGCTCACGTATCCAGCCTGCTTCTCGTTGAGATCGCCGGCCTTTCCTCGCGTCAGCAAAGTGGAGAACCCGAGAATCGCATTCAAGGGAGTCCGCAGTTCATGGCTCACGCCCGCAATGAAACTGCTCTTCATGCGATTCAGCCGCTCGAGTTCCTGGCCTCGCGAAGCAAGCTGTTCATATGCGGCCCGGTTGTCCCGCAACGCCTGGATCGCCCGCTGACGCTCCTGATACTCGCGGTTGGCCAGCCACACCAGCAACACCTGCTTTTCCCCAATCCGCACCGCGGCCGCCACCAGTGCCCACTCCTGCCCGTGGCGGTCCTTCTGCGTCCAGATGCCTGACCGGCAGTACCCCGGCGTTTGCGCGCCCCAGTAATCGCGCGCCTCCACCAGAAATGCATCGAGGAAAGGAAACGCCGCCAGCGGATCGCCACCCGGCTCCAGAAAGTGCCACACCCAATCCAGCGACGGCTCGATCAGCCGCAACACCCCGTCCTCATACCAGAACGCAACCACGTCCAGCGCATGGAGTATGTCGGATGCGGCAAGCGAGTTCATCGGAACGTGTGCATCACCCGCCGCGCGATTTCCTGAAACAGATCGTCCACCCCAGCCCCTGTCTTCGCGCTCGTCCGCAAGGCGTGCCACTGCGCCGTGTGCCGGTGCACCAGGTCCATGTCCCAGTGTTCCGCCAGATCGCTCTTGTTCACCGCGCCCACAAACGGCAGCGGCCCCACTTCCTCTTCAATACGCTGGCGGATCTCTTCCCCCTTCTCGAACGTCTGTGCCCGGCATCCGTCCACCACCAATATGAACCCCGAGGCGCCTCGAACATATTTCATTGGAATTGTTTCGAACTCATCCTCGCCCGCCAGGTCCCAAATCATCAGCGTCACTTCCTGCTGATCCACGCGCACCAGTTTCTTGTCGACCTTCACTCCCACCGTGGTGAGATAGCGCTCATCGAAAATCCGGTCCACGAATCTCTTCACAAGGCTGGTCTTGCCCACTCCGGGAGCGCCAATCAGGCAGACCTTGGCGAAAATCATGCTAGTCTTCCAGCCGCAGGGCCACGCGGCGCATCAACTTCCGCACGGTCGCATTGTCCCCCGGCGCCTGCACCGGGCTCGACTGCGCGGTCAGCCATTGCTGCGGGATTCCCATGTCCTGAAGCAGCTTCGCCACAGCCTCCGCGCGTGCCTGTGCAAGCGTGGTGTTGCGTTCGCCGGAACCATCCGCTTCGCCCCAAACCACCACGGGCTTTGCTGGCGCACTCCCGCCATACACCGCTTCCAGGCGCTTCGCCACCTCTGCGATCTGCGCCACGGCAAGTGACGAGATCGCCGGCGAATCCTCATCGAACATGATGTTCAGTCCGCGCAGCCAAGCCTGGTGCGCCATCCTCTCGCGAATCTTCGCCAGTGATGGCTCCTGCGATTCGAAGTCGCGCAGGTTCAAGTCGAAGTTCTCCTCCGCCAGTCCGCCCGCCTTCAAAACCGCCGCCGCATCCTTCGCCAGTGGATCGCGCAAGCCGGACAGCTTCAGCTTGCCGCCCTGACGCTCCATGCCCGTCACCACGATTCCGGGCTCGGCGTCGAGCTTCGATGCGATCGCTTCCCATTGCCGGAAGCGCCACTCGCGGTACCCGAGATATCCGAACGCGCCCACCATCAGCATCACCACGAGCCATACCCACACCTTGTAGCCCGCCCGTTTGCGCGAGGGCGCCGCGGTTCCCACCAGGCACCGCTGCAGCATTGCCTCCGCCGTCGTGAACACGGTCGTGTCACCGCCACGGTACTCGGCCAGCGCTCCCCCCAATTGGGAATGCACTTCATCGAGCGCGGTTCGAAACGCTTTGCGCAATTCCACCGGCGCCGGACCTCGCACCACGCCCACCAGAATGGCCAGCGGACCGTGCTCCATCCACAACCGGAACTCGCCCACCTGCACTGTCTGCAAGTCCTGGTTCTGTTGCTCGCCAAAGCTGTCGGAGATGAAATCGCGGATCGCGGTCAGCATCCCGGACATCATGTCGGCATCGTGCATCGTGGCCCCGGGCGCCGATCGCCGAGCCAGCAGCACACCCGTGCGCCGGTCAATCAGAAACGCGTGCTCCACGCGGAACAGCAGACTGCGCAGCATCGCGATCTCGCCCACCGGTTTGCCAGTGCGCCATGCTTCCATCCGCCATTGCAGACCACGAAACGTGAAACTCTGCTCCACTGCCATGTTGAGTGCTTCGAGTTTCTCGTCCAGCAGGGCCGACACCGATTTCAGAATCGCGCCGCCAATCGCCGGGTAGATGAGATTTGCCAGCACCTTCGGATCGCGCTGCACCGAGATGCGAAGCGCATCCTCCACCACGGGCAGCAGTGCCGAGCGCAGTTTGCTGTCCCGTTGCGACGCGCGGACAAGGGCCTTTACCAGCACGAGGCTGATATCATGCGCGTGCAGATCCGGATCGCGCAGCCGCTTGCGGAGGACGTTGAGGTCGATCCACTCCTCGCCCAGCAGCAAGTGCCGCAGCGTCTCGAAGTCCGCATCCCGCGGATCCGGCCTTGCGCCGCCGCTCAATTCGTCATCCGGTGGTACGGGTTGTTGTGGTGTGCTCACCGCCGGCATCGGGTGCCTTCTGCCTTCTGCCTTCTGCCTTCTGTCTTCCAGCCGTTGGCTAAATCCCCCCGCCCGGGGAACCTGAGACATTCTCCAACCCCGGAATACTGAACTCCCCATTCAGCCGCATCGCCAGATCGTTCAACATCGCGGCCAGCGCGCTACGGTCCGTCTTCGCATGACGCAACTCCTGAATCTTCCGGTCGAGCGCGGACGTCAGGTTCTCGCGCGCAGCCTGAATCTCATCATCCAGACGCTTGGATTGATCCAGAATTTCCCGCCGCAGATCACGGTTCGATTGCGCCGCCTGCTCGTTCAACTCGCTCAACCGCGCATGAATCGTCTCGCTCAGCTTGCGCAGTTCTTCGGTGCCCAGATTGTGCCCGGCGATCCGCTCTTCGCGCTCATTCTTAAGACGGCCTTCCAACGCGTTGATCTCACTCTGAAAGAACCGTTCCAGATCCTCCACCCTTCGGCGCGTGTTCTCCTTGATATCGTTCGACGAGCGCTCGATCAACTCCTCCAACTGGCGGAAGCGGCCATCGTAGTCCCGCATCTGCGAGCCGAAGAGAATCTCGCGAATCTTATCGACGTTGCCGGCCCCTTGCTGATGTTGTTGCGCAGCCCCGCGCAAGTCCTGTTCCGTTGATCCGTTCATGGTGTTACTTCCTTCCATAGGTTTCTCCTATCACGGACGAATTGCTATAGTTCCACGGCTTCCGGGTCCGGTTGCGGCCCGCCGATCAGCCGGTAGACGGTGGCGCGGCTCACGCCAAGCACCGCCGCCGCCTTGGCCTTGTCGCCTCCCATGCGCTCCACCACTTCACGCGCGTAGGAGCGCTGCATCTGATCCAAGGTGAGCAACTTCGTTGGTCCCGCGGTGTCCGGCTCCGGGCGCAACAGATACTCCGGCAGATCCTGCCGCTGAATCTCCTCGCCATCAGCCACCATCACCGCGTAGTTGACCACGTTCTCCAGTTCGCGTATGTTTCCCGGCCAAGCATGTCGCGTGAGAATCGCTTCCGCCTGGCGGCTCAACGCGGCCACATCCTTGCCAAACTGCTCCGCTGAACGCTGCGCAAAGTGCCGGATCAGCAGCGGCAGATCCTCCATCCGGTCCGCCAGCGAGGGCAGGCCGACCTCCACCATCGAAAGCCTGTAAAACAAATCCTCCCGAAATTGTTTTTCCGCCACGGCCCGCCGCAAGTCGCGGTTCGTCGCGGCAACAATCCGCACATTCACCTGTTTGGCCACTGGCGAACCCACTCGCTGGATCTCCTGCTGCTGAATCGCGCGCAGCAACTTGGCTTGCGCGGCCAGCGGCATCTCGCCAATCTCGTCCAAAAACAAGGTTCCACCATGCGCGTATTCGAACAGACCCACGCGATCCTGCGCCGCGCCCGTGAACGCGCCCTTCACGTGGCCGAACAACTCGCTTTCAATGAGTGTTTCCGGAATCGCCGCGCAGTTGCATACCGCGAAACGGCCCATCGACGCCGGGCTCCGCTGATGCAGTGCCCGCGCCACCAGTTCCTTGCCCGTGCCCGTGGGCCCTGTGATCAATGCAGTCCGGTAATGCGGCGCCACCCGGTGGATGCGGGCGAACACCTCCATCATCGCCGGGCTGCGGCCAATCATTCCCTGAAACTGATAGGCTTCCACCAGTTCATCGTCCAGACGTTGCGCGCGATGGCGGCGTTGCCATTCCTCTACCAGCGCCCCGACTCGGGCCTCGAGTTGATCCAGATTCAACGGCTTGGTGAGGTAGTCGCAGGCGCCTGCCTGGATCGCTTTCACCGCGGCATCGGTGGAGTAGTGCGCGGTGACTAACATGACGTCGGCGGCGGGCTCGATCCGGCGGATCTGTTCGAGCACATCCATGCCGGTGAGCTTCGGCATCATCATGTCGACGAGAACAATTTGCGGATGTTGCTGCCGCGCCAGCGCAAGGCCTTCTTCGGGATCATCCGCGGTGACGATATCGAGTCCGTCGCGCTCCAGCGCCGCCCGCAGCAGGTCGAGACAACTGCGGTCATCGTCAATCGCCAGCAGCTTCACCTGCTTCACTTCACGCGTGTCTCCACGGCGCCGTGCGGCCGGCGAAGTTGCGTGTGACAGCGCCACTGTCGGATTCCTCCTTGCTACGTTGCCAAGTGAGAAACGGCGGAAATGCCCGATTTCGAAAGGTCGTACCAACGAGGATATCATGGTGCGCGGCTCTCACCCCAATTTCTCAGAGCTGAGAAATCTTCTCCAATCTGAGAAAACCGGGGCACCAGCGATCTCCGCAAACTGTTGCTCCCTCAGCGCTGGTGCAACGGCCCCGTTCTTGCAAATTGGAGGTGTCCACGGATTCTTCGGAGGCCCGCCGTGGTTGCCTCCTGACCGCCGCGATGCGCCGAAGGCCGATCCGGGATGTCCTCACCGATCCGATCGATGAGTTCATTCGGCCGTTTGTGCGTCTGCATGGTGAGTGGCCCTTGAAGTTTCGCCCGGCGGCCGGGGCCGCGGTGCTCCTCAGCGGCGGCCCTTCATCGTCCAAGCCGGCGAGGTCTTTGCGGGGGCTCTTGCAATTGCGAGCCCCCTCTTTTACCGCTTCTTCTTTTTCCCATCCGATTTCTTTGGCTGATCCTCCAACTTCGGCCAGCCTGTGATTTCGTGGCGAGTGGTGTTCAGCACGAGATTGAAGGGCTCGCGCGTGAATTCGACGGCAACACCTTCGAATTCCAGAATCGTGCCCGGAGCAGCCCTGCCCTGCAATGGCTGGCTCAGGCGCAACGTGATTTCCGGCTCGCGGGCGCTGCGCACGCCGATCAGGAGTTTTTGGGGATTCTCCGCCGGTTCCTGCGAGATCAGGAAGCCTTTGAACTGGGTGTAGCGAAGTGCCCCATCAGAAATGATGCCAGGCAGATGCGCGCCCCTCATGTTGTCAAAGTAGACGTCGCCGCGCGAGCCGGCGAGTTCCCGATGCAACATCCGCCAGAACGCGACTTGAGGATCATCGGTAGCGTCCTGTGCGCATCCCAGACCCATGGAGCACAAGAGCACGATCAATCGCAGCATCGCTTCGCTCCTCCTTGCCAAATCGTAGCAGGACTCTTGAGTTGGTGGACTCCGTGCGCAATTCGGAGGAGATGACCACGGTTACTCGCCGGTGGCGGCGATGCGGTCGGCTGACGTGGGACTGCTCGGTCGCGTGAACAGTGGCGGCAGTGTGACCGGCGGGCGCGAGGCACGAAAGGCCGCGGAGCACCGGCAGGCTTCTGTTCGGCGGCGAAGCGCCTGGCTGATTCGCGGAGACATTGCCCGGTGCGCTCGAAGGGTGGCGGCGCTCGACGGAGCGACAGGCAGGCTCCTTTATTGCGGGCTTTGCTCGCTTCGGATGAAGTGTGTGGGCGATCTGACTTGGGGCTGCTCGGTCGGGTGAGGGGTGGGGGTGGTTCGGGTTGCTGGAAGACGGTGACCTTGCCCAGTTCGCTCGAAGGGCGTCGCTCGACGGAGCAACAGGCAGGCTTCTTCGTGGCGGGCCTTGCTCGCTTCGGGTGAAGTGTGCGCAGTGCGACTGGTCGCTCGCGGGGTGGCGGTGGGAGATTCCTGGCGCCGGAAACACGAAAGGCCGCGGAGCCAGTTGCTCCGCGGCCTTGCATGGATCGGATTCCGAACCTACTTCTTCTTGCCGGGGCCCTTCTTCACTCCGCCGCCAGCCTTCTTTCCAGGAGGTGTTGCGGCCGATTGGGTGGGCCAGCCGACCAACTTGTCGTTTTCGACTTCGAACACGAGGTTGAACGGCTCCTTGGAGAAAGCGGCGGCGACACCTTCGAACGAGATTTCGGTGCCCGGCTCAGCCTTGCCGCGAAGCGGCGTTTCGAGCTTCAAGGTCACATCGGCGTTGGTGGCGTCCTGCAAGCCCAGCACGAGTTCCTTGGGATTGATGGCGGGGCGTTGCGCGATGAGTCTGCCCTTGAGCTTGGTGTACTTGTTGCCATCGGCGCCGTCGATGGTGCCAGGGATGGAGGCGCCCTTCATGGTTTCGAAGAAGGCCGCGCCATTGTCGCCGGCGAGTTCCTTGCGGATACCCATCCAGAACGCGAGCTGCGGATTCGACTTCTTGAATTCGTTTTCCTTATCCGTGGCGATTTCGGTAGCGGTCTTGATGTAGAAGCCATCCGGGGGCATCGGGCTGGCCACCGCGGCTTTGCGGAGTTCGGCGAGGCCCTGCTCGTCGGGGCCATGATAGGCGTTGTAGGCCTTCACGAAGAAGTCATCCACCTGCTTCTTCTGCGCATCGGGCCAAGCGCCGGTACCCGTGAGAGAAGCGGAGCGTGCCAAGTGCCAAAAGGCGGTGGAGCGGCGTTCCGGCTTTCCGCCCGAGCGGATGATGGTGTACATCCAGTAGGAAGCCTCGGCATCGGCCGGACTCACACCGAGCAGAGCCGTGACGGTCTTCTCCGCCGCATCCCATGACTTCTTTTCCTTTTGGACGAACGCCAGGCAGCGGAGCGCGCGCTTCTGCATGTCGATCTTAGCGGCCTTCCACTGGTCTTCGGTCATCGGTCCCGGCTTGCGCGCGGAGCTGAACAACTCATCCACGCTGTTGGCAAGGGAACTGCATACCTTCTCGCCGTTGTCCAGGAACGCCGCGTCGGTCTTGCCGAGCTTCGGCGTCATCTCGCTGACCCAATACAGCGATGTCAGATCCTTGGGATCGCTGGCGAGGATCTGTCCCGCCACCGCCAACAGGTCATCAAACTTTCCTAGAGCCGCGAAGGTGTTGATGTAGAGGAGTTGCCGCTCGTATCCGTAGTCGGAGGCCGGGTACTTCTCCTTCCACGTGTTCAGCAAGTCCAGTTTCTTGGCAGGTGCGGCTTCCTTTGTGATCGCGTCGTACAAGTCAAATTCGGCGCGATCCTTCCATTCCTTCTTCTTCGCATCTTGCCCGAACAGGCTGAACGCCGCCAGTACGGCAATCCCGAAGATCTTGGCTGCTTTCCGGTACACCTGAGCCCTCCTCATAACATCCGGTCCATTCGTGATTATCGGTCCCCAGATCAACGCGCCGGCGATGAAATTTCGCTGAGCAAGCCGTGCCCGCAGAACTGGTTACGTAAAGCGGAGTATACCCAAATTTCTTGAAATGGTGCAAGCCTTCCCGCGGACTCGACACGCACAGGCCACCCCGCAACTACAACCCCATCTCACCCCTGGAAGCCTGCGCCACCTCGCGGCTGCACCGTTGGATGGCACCAAAATGAACTCGCCTGATGACCACTTAGATGCCACCAAGCCCTTTCAGGTTCCCACGCTTGAAAGGATTCTTCTCCGCTTCCACAAGTAAAACACAACTCCGATCCATACGGTAGCGCTTACCGCCGCGCAAATGATCTTTTCCGTGGTCGGGCCGTAGCGGAGCCGCAAATCCACCGGAGCGCCGCTGGGGAGCAACACATAAAGATAGCCGAGCCCATCGCGGTAGGTGGGGAAGCGTTCGCCGTTCTGCCAGGCCTGCCAGCCGTCATCATGACTGACCATTACGGAGACACCGCCACCGGCGGGCACCGTGGCGCCCTCAATGTGAATCTCACTCGTACCCTTCCATTCGACGCGCAGCAGCGGCTGGTTCGGAGACTGCACCAATTCGACATAAGCCTGCGAGTAGAAAGGCTGCCATGACTGCGCCACCTGCTCCGGACGAATCACATGCGCGAGCGAACGGAAGGGTACGCGATAGATCTCGTCCTCGCCGTCGTCGTGGATTTTCTCGAGAGCATTCTGAAAGCGTTCCGGACGCTGGATGTCGCGATAATATTCCTGGGATTTCGGCCCATGAACGACCAGATATTCGACACCAAGCGATTGCAGCATGGTGACGGAATCCTGAACTTCGTTGCCGGGCAACACTTCCTTGAGCGAACGAAAGCGGTAGTCGATGTCCACGGGAGCCCGGTTTTTGAGGCCCGAATCGAAGGTTCCGTTGATTTGAGGGAGATCGAACCAGGAATTCAGCCGGAATCGCAGACCACCCGACACCATCGCACGTCCCGGCGCGGTGAGCGGATTCTTCGCGGCATAGCGGTCACGAAGCCATCGCGCCATGCGATGCTCCACGGTATCCTCCTTCGGCACGAGTTTCCATTCGGCGTATCCACGACTGAAGTAGCGCCACGCCTGCGGCACGCCTCCGGCCATCACCAGGAGCACGCCCACCGCCACCCAGAAACGGTTCACCGCGTTGCGGCTTTCCCAGGCGACGCGGAGCCATTCGGCGGCCGCCAGCGCGAGGAACAGTTCCATTTCGAGCGTGTAGCGGCGGGACTCCGGAATCGGGTCGATCGCAAACTCGTAGTGGCTTTCGGGAAGCGCCGCGAACACGAAGAACGCGCAGGTGACGAAGCACAGATAACGGCGTTCGGGGAACTTGCGGAACAGGAGAATCAGCACCACCACCGTGGCGGCAATCAGCCGCAGAGCGAATTGCTGCTGTGCCAGAAACTTGAAGCCGAACGCGTCCTTGGGCCAATTGAAGGCGACCGTGTGGATGAACGATGGAGTGAGCCAGAAGCACGCCATGCCGTAGGCGAGCAAGCCCGCCAACGCGATGCGGAGATGCAGATGACGAGGCCATTCGCGGGGCGATCCGCCCACCCATGGCACATGAATCAGAAGGAAGATCACGCAACAGATGGCCAGCGCGAGAGCCGCGATCCAATGCGTGAGCGCGACCATGGCAAGACCGAGCGCTGCCAGGACCACGCGCGCTGGTCCGCTGCGATAGGCCGCCGACCATACGGCTGTGAGGGCAACCGGGATCAACGTAAGCCCGAAGTTGTGCGGGCCTTCGCCATACTTCAGCATCACGTGCAGACGCCATGGGATGGGCAACAGACCGCGATCTTTGTCGATGGTTTCAAAGAGATCGTACGAGGGAGAGAAGAGGCTATAGGCCAGCGCCGCTGCTGCCGACCACCGTATGCTCCGTGTCACGTACCAGGCGAAAAGGAAGAGCGTCACGGGGCCCAGGCAAGCCATGGTTGCGGTGACAATCCGGTATGCGTGCAACGGCTCGATCGAGGGAACAAGCCACTGCGGGAGGGCGGCCAAGTAGGGTGCGCCCGGCAGGTAGGTGAACTGCGTGGGCAGTCCGCAATAGACGAGGGGATTCCAGCCCCAGGGATTCGGGTTTTCGGCGAAGAAGCGCGCAATGCCCGCGTAGCCCGCTTCAATGGAGCCTCGATAGGGCTGTGCTCCGTTGCGGAACAGCGGATGGTTGAGGGCTGCATTGAACGCGAAGATGGCGAGCGCAACCAGCAGCGGCGCACGCCAGGGGTGGCTTTTGGGATCGCTCATATCGTCTTGCGCCTTTGCCACAGCATGGCCGCAACGCCGAGCAACGTCAGCACCGTGACCGCACGGCCCACCTTGTTTTCGAGCGGCACCGGGAATTCGAGGAGGATCTCGTGATCGCCGGGTGGCATGTCGATTCGCATGAAGCCCAACTGCGACTTGCGCACTGGATATTCTTTTCCGCCAGAGGAGGCGCGCCACGGCTTGTCATAGGTGACCTGAAGGAACACCGTTTGTCCATTGCCGACGGTGGCTCGCACGCGCAGACGATCGGTGGTTTCCCAGCGCGTGCTGGTGGGCGCATCGGGACCGCGTTCGAGCAGATCCGCGAGCATGCGCAACTGGTCCATGGTTGGATCCTCCGGCATGGGGCCGATCGCATCCAACTTTGCGGCATCGACCACGCGGGCAAGCGAACGGTAGCGCCTGGGAACCTGGTAGATGAAGTTGCCCTTGCCATCCTGCCAAACGAGCGGCATCACACCGTTCCACTTCTTCGGATGCTGGATGTCGTGATAGGGTTCTTCACTGGTCGCGTCGTGAACGATGGCCGCATCCACGCCCGTGCACTGGAGCCAGATGACGCCCTCTTCGCCGTTGGGATTCAAGCCGAGATGCCAGGTGGCGGGCATGCTGACGGGGTTCAACAAACCCTGCTCGGATCCGCCGCCCAACTGCGCGAGGTCATGCCAGGCGTTGAACCAGAAGCGCACCGTGCCGGTTGTGTAGGAACGCGCATCGGGCATGTTCTTCGCCATCCAATCGGTGACGCGGTACTCCACGCGTTCCTTGTAGTCCGGATATCGGATGAAGGGACGCCAGGCTCGTTTCACATATTTGCGGCCGGGCCACAGGCAGATGAGCACTACCAGGATGGCGACAGCGACACGGACGCGCGGCTTCGTTAGCCATCCAAATGGAGGCTCGCCTTGCCAGATTCGGCGGACGAGTTCCGCGAACACGAGGAGAATCACCAGGTCGAGTTCGGGGACCATGCGCGTGGGTTCGCCGATGATGCGGAACTTGAGGTAGTAGTTGCCGATGACGTTGAGGAAGAACTGGATGAACGCGCCCCAGAGGAAGACGGGCCAAAGCTTGGCAGGCTGGTTTTTGGCCCACTTTTCGGTGATTTTCATGTAGGCGATCGCGAGGACGAGAAACACCCAGAGGGACCAGCGATTGCCACGTTCGGAAACGAAGCGCATGTTCTCCAGCGTGATTCGGAAGTACGACGGGACGAGCCAGAACGCGGTGAGCCCG
>JAEUQE010000254.1 GCA_016789785.1 Bryobacterales bacterium | reverse complement strand
CGCTTACGACCCGGAAGCCCAGACGTTGCGCGCGATTGAAGGCGTTCCTGGCGCCGCGATTCTGGGTGATCCGATCTTTCTGGAGGCGCGGCTTACCGGGGCGGTGGTTGCCCCGAACCGGCGCTTCGCGTTGGCCCGCTCGGAGGACAGGCCGGAGTTGCTGCTGGTGCGGTTGGATGGGGGCACCGGTCAGGTTTTTTCGACGCGGATGCCGCCGGGCGAAGTGGCCTTCAGTCCGGGTGGGAGTTCGGTTGCGATTGTGACCGGGCGGGACGTCGAGATCTGGACGGGACTTCCCGACGCTCCGGTCAGGCTGAGTTCGCTGCGTCCACAGGGTGCGGCGATGTCGAAAGTCGCCGTGTCCGATGACGGCACTGCGGTGGTGGCGCTGGCGGGCGGCGATCTGTGGAGGCTGACGGCGGAAGGGCCGCAGGCTCTGGCGTCCGAGGTCCGGGATATGCAGTTCGCCGCCAACAGCCATCAGTTGCTTGTGGCGCTGGCCGATCGGATCGCGTCGATTGCCAAGGTGTCGCAGGACAAGGATTTAGCGACGGTGGTAGACGGCGTGGCGGGCATTGAGAAGCTTGCGCTGGCAGCCAACGGGCGGCTGGTGGCCGGAATGGATGCCGAACGGCATCTGGTAGTGGCTGATCTGACAACTCTGGCCAGTGCACGGATTGCCGGACCGGAGAATGCGGATTGTCTGCTGCGTGCGCAGGGCGACGCCGTGTTTCAACTGACGGCGAGTGCTTCGGGCGAATTGTGGCTGCTGGACGCCAGCGGCGCACAACCCCGGATCGTCTCTGTTCAGAAAAGGAGTGACCAATGATCCGCCGCACTGGCTGCCGTTTTCCTCAACTCCTGGCGGTGGCGCTTTTGGCCGCGATGGCCGCGCCGGCGCAGATCCGCGACAACGGAGGATTCAAGCAGAACGTCGTTCCACGGAATGACGACGGGTCCAGTCCGCTGGTGCCTCTCGGATGGAATCTGAATTTCTTCGGGCGGCAGCGGAACACGGCTTACGTCAACAATAACGGCAATATCACCTTCGATTCCGCGCTTTCCGAGTACACGCCGTTCGGACTTACGGGAGTGCAGCGGGAGATCATCGCGGTCTTTTTCGCCGATGTGGATACGAGACCCCAAGGGTCCAACCTTGTCACTTATGGGCAGGATACGGTGAATGGGCGCCGCGCGTTCGGCGTGAACTATCTCGATGTTGGTTACTATAATCAGCATGCCGACTTACTCAACCGCTTTCAAATGGTACTGATCGAGCGCGATGATACAGGCAATGGCAACTTCGACATCGAATTCAATTACGAGCGGATCGTGTGGGAGACGGGTGACGCCTCGGGCGGCTCCGGCGGGCGTGGCGGCGTATCGGCGTCGGTGGGATGGTCGAACGGATCGGGCCAACCTGGCACCTATTTCGAGTTGCCGGGGTCGCTGATTCCGGGCTCGTTCCTCGACGGCGGGCCATACAGTCTCGCGCGCCGCCGCACGGTAGGATCTTCCGCAACCGCGGGCCGCTGGCTTTTCCGCGCACGCGGTGGGGTGCTGATCCCGAACCTCACGATCACGACCGGTTGCCCGATCCCGAACGGAACGGCTGGCCGGAACTACGCGCACAGGTTCGAAGCGTTCGGAGCGCGGCCGCCGTACCGGTGGTCGCTTGTCAACGATCCAGGGACATCGTTGCCGGGGCTGACGATGAACGCGGGCGGCATTCTGCAGGGAGTACCGGCCGCGCCGGGGACTTACAATTTCACGGCACAAGTTACCTCAGCGGATGAGGAAGGCGAGGTGACGGTGCCGCAGCGCTGCTCCATCACAGTGGATCCGCCGGCGCTGAGTCTGCTCACGAACACCGCACTGCCCAGTGGCCGTACAGGATCGCGTTACGAGGCAAGGTTGCGGGTGGACGGCACTACCGCGCCTGTTCGCTATTCGCTTTTCCAATCGACACTGGCGCCGGGACTGACGCTGGCGCAGGATGGAACCATTTCGGGAACTCCCATGATCGCGGGGACCTCGCAATTTCAGGTGATGGCGTCACCGGAGACCGCGGGATCGGCAGTTCCAGCGATCAAGAGGTTCAAGATCACGGTGGAGCCGAACGATCTCGCGTTGCGCGCCTCCTGCCCGTTACCAAATGGGACCGGCAATGTATCCTACCGCTACCAGTTCCAGGCGCAGGGGGGCGCACCTCCCTACCGCTTCACCGCAATCGGACAAGTGCCGACGGGGCTGAACCTGGGCGCGGACGGCGTCTTACAGGGTCTGCCGACGGTTCCTCACTGGTGGCCGTTCACGGTCCGGGTTGAGGACACCAAAGGGAACTCCGTGGAGCAAGGTTGCGGCGTGGTGATTCTGTTCCCAGAGGTTCGGATCACCACGGCCTGCCCGCTGCCCTACGGTGTGGCGGGCGGCGTGTATGCGCGCGGATTCCAGGCGTCGGGTGGATCGGCGCCCTATGCATGGATGCTGGAAGGGACGCTGCCTGTCGGTCTGAGGCTTTCGCAGGACGGATCGATTAGCGGCACGCCTTTGCAGGTCGGCACCTCGCAGTTCCGGGTACGGGTAACCGACTCACGTGGACAGGCGGCGAGCGCGCCATGTAGCCTTGGCATTATTCGCGGCGAGTTCGGGATCTCCGGTTGTCCCATCACGAATGCCTATGCGGGCGAACCTTACTCGCACGTATTCGCGGCAACGGGCGGGGCCGAGCCCTACTTCTACACTGCTTTGACCGCGCTGCCTCCGGGTCTGCGCTTCTCGCCTGACGGATTCCTCGCGGGCTCTGTAAGTACTCCGGGCACTTACCCGATCTCGGTACGAGTGACCGAGGCGACGGGCAGGTCGACATCGGTGTCGTGCAGTTTGAACGTACTCCCGCAGGTTCTGAGGCTCGACAAGCCCTGCGAGGCTCCCGCCGCGAAGCTCGGCGAGGCGTTCTCGTATCAGCTAGGAGTCGCTGGTGGGGCTGGGCCTTACACCTTCGCGATTCGTGGAGCGGTGCCGGGGCTTGCGCTGACACCCGCCGATGGCAGGCTCTCAGGCACACCAACACAGGCCGGCGTTTTCCCGGTCGGGTATTCGGTGACGGACCGTGGAGGACGTGTTGCGACAGCAGCATGTCGCATCGCGGTGACGCTGCCGGATCTACCGGACACTCAACTGACCGGCATGCCCGCAACACTCAATCCGGCATCGGCCGGGCCTACCGTTCAGTTGGAACTCTCGAAGGCGTTCCCTGTCGCGGTTGAGGGCGAGGCCATCCTTGAGGTGACGCCGGAAACGAACAATCCGAATGGCGGAGTGAATCGGGACGATCCGGCGGTGCGGTTCTCGAATAATCAGCGCCGGCTGCCCTTTACGATCGCGGCAGGCTCGCGAAATGCGTCCTTCGGGATCGTATCCACGGGCACGGTGGCAAGCACCGTGTCGGTTCGCGTAGAGCGGCTGCGTGCGGGAGGACTGGAGTTTGTGAAGCTGCCCGCTTGGGTGACGGGCAGGGTCAACCGTGCCGTACCGTCGATCACGAATGTCTGCTACGCGCCCACGTCGAGCGGCTTCGATGTCGATATCTCGGGCTTTTCGACGACGCGTGACCTGACGCTCGCTACGCTGACGTTCGGATCGAACATGTTCCGGGTCGACCTAACGGCGGCCGCGGCGGAGTACTTCTCGGGCGATGATTCGGTGCGCACGGGCGGCACTTTCCGTGTGCGCGCGCCTTACCGGCTAACCGCGGGTTCGGCGCAAACTCTGGGACAAGGGAATGCAGTGATCGCGAACAGCGCCGGCGCGAGCGCAAGCCGGCCGATCGCCCGCTGTCAGTAACTTGTTGGGGAGAACTTACTGCGGGGCGGGTTCGTGTAAGCCCGCCCCGCGCACTTACTTTCGAAGAGCCGTTTCGAACAACTTGAGAATCCGCTTGTACTCGTCGGCCCAACTGGTGGGCTGGACGAAGCCGTGATCCTCCACTGGATACACCGCGAGTTCCCAGTTCTCTTTCCTGAGTTCGATCAGGCGCTGCACCAGACGCACCGTGTCCTGGAAGTGGACATTCACATCGACCATTCCGTGGCAGATCAACAGCGCTCCCTTGAGCCCCTGGGCATGGTAAATCGGTGAGGAGCGGCGGTAAGCCTCGGCGTCCTTCTGCGGCACGTTGAGGATGTTGGACGTGTAGGGATGGTTGTAGTGAGCCCAATCGGTGACAGGCCGGAGGCTCGCCCCAGCCTGAAACACGTCGGGCTGCGTGAAGAGCGCCATCAAGGTGATAAATCCTCCGTAGCTGCCCCCATAAATGCCGATACGCTTGGGATCCACGCCGTGCTCGCGAACCGCCCATTTGACCGCGTCCACCTGGTCATCCAGATCCTTGCCGCCCATGTGCCGGTAGATCGCCGTGCGCCAATCGCGGCCGTAGCCCGCCGACCCGCGGTAGTCCACATCCAGCACCATGTAACCGCGTTCCATCAGGAGATGGTGGAACATGTATTCGCGCGCATAACTCGACCAATAGCGGTGGACATTCTGCAAGTAGCCCGCGCCATGCACGAATACGACCAGCGGCCCACCTTTCCGGAAGTTCGCCGGCTTATACATGCGGGCAGGGACTATCACTCCATCGCGCGCAGGGATCTGTACAATCGGGACGTCGGTCCAGGGGTAAGTGGAGAACCCGGGGGCGGGTGATTCTGTTACCCGGACCGGTTTCGCTTGAGGCCTGGTAAGATCCTGAAGATACAGCTCCCAGGGGCGGTTCGTGTAACTGTGGATGTTCGCAAGCATCTTGCCGTCGGGCGACACCACGGCGCGGTGCGCCCCTGCCCCCTGCGTCAGTTTCCTGCGTTCGCCGCCATCGATCGGGAGTTCGTAGAGATGCTCTTCGCCAAGGTGGACTTCGCTTGTCGTGAGATAGAACTTCGACCGGTCCGGGGAAAGGGCGACCTCGCGAACCTCCCAGTTCCCGGAAGTGAGCTGCTTCTGCTCACCAGTAGTGAAATCCACAGTAAACAGGTGCGAAAAGTTTTCTTTTTCCGCCGTATAGTAGATCCGGCCGTCTTTGAGCCAGCCATGGGTGAAGCCTGCCGGACCGCCGACCCAGGCATCGTCGTGCATCTGGACCAGTTTGCGGCACTTCCCTTCCCTGGGATCAATGGCGAAAATCCAGGCGTCCTTATTGTCGGCGGCACGTGCCACCACCGCGAGTTTCGTGCCGTCCTCGCTCCAACTGGGCCGGCCGAACCGCAGACCGCGATCCTTCAGTGCGGCATCCGCGCTCGTGGCATCCACCCACTTCACGTCTCCCGAGACCACCTGCACAATCGCGAGTTTGTTCTGTGATTGCTCATCACCGGCCTTGTTTCTTGCGGGAATGTCGGCTGTGTAACCGCTCTCGGTAACATAGTTCGGGACAATGGTCGATTTACCACGCTCGGCGGACTCCGAGATTGTGGCGACCACATAAGTCTCATCGGGAGCAAGCAGCAGCGAGCTTACGGACTGCCGGGTTGTCAGCCGCAAAGGTTTTCGCGGGTTTTCCTTCTTGCGCTTCGCTTCGGTTTCGGCCCGCTTCTCGGCACGCTCCTTCACGATCGCGAGGAGGTCCTTTTCTTCCTTCTTGAGGAACTCCTGACTGTCGGTGCCTTTGCGTTCGCCGTCCTCGGCTTCCTGTTGTCTCGGAATGTCGAGACTAAACAGCCCACCGCCACGTCCACCTTCCGCGGGCGCCGACGCGCCGCCACCCGCACCACCGCGGCGGATGTCGGTGAGTTGCTCCAGCGATCCGTCCCGGGGCGAGAGTATGTACAGGTTATTCGCGCGAACGAAGGCGATCCGCTTCTCATCCTGAGTGAATCGCGGGCTGCCCTCAAAGTCGCCGGTGCGGGTCAACCGGTGACGCCGGAGCGCCATGTGATCGTAGAGATAAAGGTCGCCTTCATCGGAATAGACGCTCAGTTTCCAATCGCGAGTCTCATCGCCGCCCTCGGGCGGAGCCTCCTTTGCCTCGTCCTCGCTGAGTTTGCGAAGGCCGGAACCATCACGGTTGACGGCATAGGTGGAGTATTCCTTGTTGAGCGGTTCGTCGTGGCGTTTCCAACGGAAGAATACCTTTTGCCCGTCGCCCGACCAGCGGACGGACTGCGGCGCCCAGCCATAGAGACCTGGACCGCGCATGATGTTGTCCACCGTCAACTCGAGCTTCGATGCGGGACTTGATACCGCGCGTGTTTGCGGGATCGCGAGGCCAGGCAACGCAAGCGACGCGGCTACCAGGAGAGCAATGCTTCGATTGGGCATGAAACCCTCAGGGTAGCGCGGGCGGAGGATTCACGCAAAAAACTTGCGTAACCTGAAGACGATGTCCGCGTAGAGGCAGTTGTACGCAGCAGAGATGAAACCAGCCAGGCGCCACGGGAAACCGGCGGCGGGCAAACCGCAGTGACAGAACCGCTTACACAGAAGAACGACGACGTCCTGATGACGGAGGTCCGCTCCGGCGCGACCGAGCGGCTGGCCGTGTTGTTCGAACGCCATCATCGCATGCTGTTCCGTTTTTTCTTGCATTTGTGCGGGTCGCGGATTCTATCCGAGGACCTGACGCAGGAGGTGTTTTTTCGCATGTTGAAATTCCGCGAAACGTTTCAGCCGGGAGCGCGATTCCTGCCTTGGATGTACCAGATCGCGCGCAATGTGCACGTGGATCACCTTCGCAAGCGCAGTGCGGAGATGCCGCTTTGGGACGAGAAGGCCGGCCGCGAAATCGATCTGGCCGATCCGGCGGTATCGGCGGAAACGAGTCTGCTGCAGGCGGGCGACATGGTGATCCTGCGCAAAGCGTTCGATCGCCTGCCCGCGGACCGGCGCGAGTTGCTCGTGCTGGCAAGATATCAGCAGCTCCGCTATGAAGAAATCGCGGAAATTCTGCAATGCGACGCGGGCGCCGTAAAAACACGGGTATTTCGCGCAATGCGGCAATTAGGGGATCTCTTTTTTCGTTTGTCGGGCAGGAGGGCTTCATGACGTGTGACGATGCTCGCAACCGGATGGTCGACCGCTGGGTGCAAGGCATTGATGAAATCCAGCGCTCGGAACTTGACCAGCACCTGTCCCATTGCCCCGCATGCCGCGAGGAGGCCGATTCGCTGAACTCGCTGTGGAGCGGCATGGGCAGCCTGCCGGTGGAGGAGCCGGGGCGCAATTTGCGGATGGGCTTCTACCACATGCTGGAAGCCTACCGGATTGGCGCGGCGCATGGTTCCTACGCCGCACCCAAGGGCCGGCCGGCCAAGGTATCGTTGAGCCGCCGCGCGGCGGATTGGTTGCAACAATTGTGGCCCAGGCAACCCCTGGCCCAGTTCGCCCTGGCAGGACTCGCAATGGTGGTGGGCGTGTTGGCGGGAACCCTGTACACTACCAGCCGGCACGATCGAAACACGATCTCACAACTGAACACGGAGGTGCACCAGATGCGCCAGCTTGTGGCGTTGTCGCTTCTGCAGCAGCAGTCGGCCAGCGACCGGCTGCGTGGAGTTAGTTGGAGCGTGCAGGTGGAGCCGGCTGACAACGAAGTGCTCGGCGCTCTCATGCAGACGTTGAACACGGATTCGAATGTCAACGTCCGCCTCGCGGCAGTGGACGCGCTGAAACAATTCGCCGCGAAGACTCCGGTGAAGCGCGGACTGCGCGAGGCGCTGCTCCGCCAGGACTCACCGCTGGTCCAAATCGCGTTGGTGGATTGGGCAGTGGAGAGCAAGGATCGCGGGGCAATTGACGTCCTGGAACAGTTGAGGCAACAGGCTGACTTGAATCAAACAGTACAGGTCCGGGTGGCGAACGCCATCGCGCGGCTGAAGGAGAACGGAAAGGAGCAGATGCGATGAAATTCGTTACGGCGATCGCGATCGCGGGCGTTTTGGCCGCCGGCGCGAGGGCAGACGTGGAGGACCGGGAGACCATCCGGCAGACCCTGCCCACCGCGCCCAAACTCGAAGTCAAGAACATTCAGGGCTATGTGCATGTCACCGGGGGCACTGGAAGCCAGATCCAGTTAGTCGCGGAGAAGCTATTCCGGGCAAAGGATTCGGGCGAGTTATCGCTGCTGAAGCAGGAGGTTCGCCTGGACTGGGGCGTCAGCGGCGATACCGTGAAGGTCTGCGTGCAGGGGCCATGGACAACCGACTGTAAAGATCCCGATCGGCACCGGCCGCGCGAACGGAACAACGACAGGCACTACAGCTTCACTTACAACATCGAGTTACAAATTCCAGCCAATATGGAAGTGCGGATCAGCACGATCAACAAAGGTGACGTACTGGTACGGAACGTCAACGGAAAATTCGAGGCGCGCAATGTGAACGGCCCCGTGGTCGTCGAGGACATGAAAGGCAGCGGGTCGGCACAGACGGTGAATGG
Source organism: Bryobacterales bacterium (assembly GCA_016789785.1). Next base: position 3,761 of record JAEUQE010000254.1, on the reverse strand, counting down.
CCCCGTAACCGCGAAGTTCAGCCGCACTCCGGCGGAGGCAGTGAGCCTGAAGACGGTGAACGGGCGGGTGGCGGCGGAATTCCCCAAAGATACCAGCGCGTCTCTGCGGTTCAAGACGCTGCACGGCGATGTCTTCACCGACTTTCCGACCGAAGCCGTGACGCCGGTGGCGGCCAGCGGCGAAAAGCGCGGCGCCAAGTATGTGTATCAGAGCAAACGTTCCTTCGCGGTGCGGATCGGCAACGGCGGACCCGAACACAGCTTTGAGACGATTAACGGCGATATTGAGATTCGCCAACGAGGACAGTAACATGATGCGCACTCACTTTTTCTCTGTCGTGCTGACGGCATTCTGCGCGGGCGGTTTGACTGCGCAGGAAGGCGACCGGGCAACCATCCCCTTCAGCGATGCGTCGGCTCCGAAGCGTCTCACGGTCAGCCTGATTCACGGCAGCATTCAGGTCAACGTGCATTCGAACAACAAAGAGGCTGTGGTGGAGGCACTGAATCAGCGGTCGAGTTCCAGAAGCAGCCGCAGGCAGCCGCCCGCGGGCATGCGGCGGATCGAGACGACGGCAAGCGGCCTATCGGCGGAGGAGGACAACAATCACATTAAGTTGCAGGTCGACTCCCACAGCCGCACCGTCAACCTCATGATCCATGTTCCCGCGGATACTTCCTTAAAGCTGAGTACCGTCAATGGCGGAAACATCAGCGTCGAGGGAATCAGCGGCGAGATCGACGCGAACAATGTGAACGGCAATGTGACACTGACGAACGTGAGCGGAGCCGTGGTCGCGCATGCGTTAAACGGCAAGGTGCAGGTGGACCTCACCCGCGTTACTGCTGATAAGGCAATGAGCTTCAGCACGCTCAACGGCAATGTGGATGTAACATTGCCCTCCGCGGCAAAGGCGAATCTCAAAATGAAGTCCGAGAATGGCGACATCTACAGCGACTTCGAGATTCTGTTGAAACCTACATCCTCGCAGCCGGCTGCGTCGAGCACGAAGGGAAAATACAAACTGCGTTTCGATCGCGCGATGTACGGTTCGATCAATGGTGGCGGACCCGAGTTCACTTTCACCACACTCAACGGCACGATTTACATTCGCAAGAAGTAACCGCACCGGGCGCTCCGGTCAAGGCGGGTCGCCCGGCTTCACTTCGCGAACTTCTGCACTCTCCAGTTCTTGATCTCCGCCACATAAATGGAACCGCTGGAATCGACGCTCAGGTGATGGGCGAAGTCGAAGCGGCCCGGGGCCTTTCCGAAACTGCCGAGCGTTCCGAGAATCTGCCCGTCGAGATTTACTTTCAGCACCCGGTTATTCTGCCCGTCGCAAAGATAGATGGCGTCTTCCTTGGAAACATAGTAGAGCCCCCAGGGCTGGCCGACATTGGGCCACTTACCAAGGAATTTGCCGTTCTCATCGAAAATCTGCACCCGGTTATTGGTTCGATCGGCTACGTAGATACGGCCCCGGCGGTCAATGGTAATGTCATGAGCAATATCGAACTCGCCATCGCCGGTGCCTTTCCTGCCCCAATGCTGCACATATTCACCATCCGCTTTGTAGCGGACCACACGCGAGTTGACATAACCATCGGAGACGTAGAAATGGCCGTTCGGATGAAATGCCAGGCTGGTGGGCCGGTTATAGGCGTACTTCGCGTCGTTGTCGCCGGCTGCCGCGCCCGCGCTGGCAAAGACCATCAGGAGGCGTCCCGACGGCGAGTACTTCAGAAGTGCGTGCCCGAATACGTCGACCAACCATACGTTGCCCTCGGGGTCGATGCGAATCCCGTGCGCGGATTTCACGCCAACATCCCTCCATGCCTGCAGCATCCGCCCGCTCTTGTCGAACTGAAGGACGGGATGGGTTCCGCGATTGAAGACCCAGACGTTGTCATTGCGGTCCACGTCCACGCCGGAGACTTCACCGAAGTTGATCCCCTTGGGAAGTTGCGGCCAATCCTGCACGAGTTTGTGCGGAAGCGCCGGGCTTTGGGCGAAGCACGAGATCGAGGCGGCGGCGAGCAGAGTGAGAAGTCTCATCCCGCTGAGCCTATGCCAGCGTACTGCCTCTTGTCAACGGTTGCGCAATTCGTTATCCCGGAGAACTGCCTTCGCATACAATGAGACATGAGGAAGCTGAGTTACTACGCCGCCACGACCGCCGACGGTTACATCGCAGGCCCGAACGGCTCTCTGGACTGTTTCCTGCCCGGCGGCGAGCATCTTACTGACCTGGTCCGGCGCTACCCGGAAACCATCCCGTCGCACTTATGGGAAGCTCTGGGCGTCCGCCAGACTGGCACGAAGTTCGACACGGTGCTGATGGGCCGCCGCACGTGTGAACCGGCCTGGAAAGCGGGGATTGCGTCGCCATACCAACACCTGCGGCAGTATGTCTTCAGTAGAAGTGTGACGGTGAGCCCGGACTCCGGAATTGAGCTTGTTGCTTCGGACCCGGTTGCGAAGGTGCGAATGCTCAAGGAAGAGCAAGGACTGGGCATCTGGCTTTGCGGAGGAGGAGAACTGGCAACCGCCCTTGCCGGCGAGATTGACGAGCTGATCCTGAAGATCAACCCAACGCTGGCAGGCGGCGGCACGCGGCTTTTTGCGGGGGAAGTTCAGCCCGCCGCTCTGAAGTTAGTGGAGCAAGTCACTTACTTAAACGGTGTGTTACTCGTCCACTACCGTGTGGACCGGGATTGAGGGTAGTCGCACGCCGGAAGGAATTTGCGGCCACGCCGGTTCTTGCGGCATCCAAATGGGTATGACCAAGCTGCAGCGAGTCGCGCTGATCACGGGTGCGAACAAAGGGATCGGCTTCGAGACCGCACGTCAACTTGGCGCGCTGGGGTTCCAAGTCTTGCTGGCAGCGCGTGATACCGCCAAAGGTGAGGCCGCGGCGGCGCGGCTCCGGGAGGCCGGACACCCGGCGCACTTCTTCCGTCTGGATGTGACGAGCCGCGATTCGGCGAATGCGGCCGCGCACGCGGTGGAACAGCAGTTCGACCGTCTTGATGTGCTCGTGAACAATGCGGGCGTGCTGTTGGACGGAGGCGTTGCGCCGCTTGCGATTGACACCGGGGTCCTGCAGGCGACGATGGAGGCGAATCTCTACGGCGCGATTCAAGTGACTCAAGCGATGCTGCCTTTGTTGCGGCGAAGCACCGACGCGAGGATCATCAACGTATCCTCGGGCTGGGGCTCGTTGACCGCGGTGTCGCAGGAGGGCCCCGGTCCGCCGGCGTATCACCTGAGCAAAGCGGCGTTGAACATGTGGACCGTAATCAGCGCACACCAACTTCGCAGCGAAGGGATCTCGGTCAACAGCATCTGCCCGGGCTGGGTCCGCACGGATATGGGCACTGCGGCGGCTCCCAAGTCCGTGGAGCAGGGTGCGGCGATCATTGTGAAGCTTGCCACGGAAAGCAACCCACCGACCGGCGGTTTTTACAATGACTCCGGTTCCGTGGAATGGTAGGCTGACTTGAACGGCCGCTCGATGCTGAATCGCTCCTTTGGCGCGCCGGACGACGTACTGGCAGAGCGGTTAGCAAGCCATGTATACTAGAGGAGTTCGCACGCCTTGTCTGGCGCCGTAGCCAAGTGGTAAGGCAGAGGTCTGCAAAACCTTTACTCAGCGGTTCGAATCCGCTCGGCGCCTCCACCCCCCTCTTTCTTGAAGAATTTTCGGCGGTGGTTTCCGGTTTGCCGGAACTCGGAAGATCACACCACTTGACGGCAT
>JAEUQE010000253.1 GCA_016789785.1 Bryobacterales bacterium | reverse complement strand
CTTCGTTGCCCTGGGGCTTGGCCGCGTTCAGGCCAGGTCGTCCATAATCTGCTTGAGGACGCCTTCCGGCGGACGGGTCTCCTTCTCCGTCAACAGGGCCAGCGGCGTGTCAATGAGGCCCAGCTGCTCGGTGTAAAGCTCGGCCTTGGGATTCACGTAGATCAGACCCATCTGGACGGCAGCGAGGGGACGCTGCAGGTTGCGATTGCCGGAGTAGCGTTTGTCGTCGAGCATCTTCTGCTCGGGGCCCCAGTAGACGAGTTCGGGTTCCCAATCATCGGCCCGGCCACCGGCGAAGCCGAACGTCTGGAAGCCCATGTTTTCGAGAGCGACATTGCCTGCGAGCACCATGAGGTCGCCCCAGGAAAGCTTCTGGCCGTACTTCTGCTTGACGGGCCACAACAGGCGCCGGGCCTTGTCGAGATTGGCGTTGTCGGGCCAACTGTTGAGCGGATCGAAGCGCTGCTGGCCACCGTCGGCGCCGCCGCGGCCATCGAGTGTGCGGTAGGTCCCGGCGCTGTGCCAGGCCATGCGAATGAAGAAGGGCCCGTAGTTTCCGTAGTCGGCGGGCCACCAGTCCTGCGAGGTGGTCAGCACCTTGTGGATGTCCTGCTTGACGGTCTTGAGATCGAGAGAGGCGAAAGCCTTGGCGTAATTGAAGTCCTTGCCGAGCGGGTTTGACTCGGCCGAGTTCTGCCGGAGGGGCGTGAGGTCGAGCTTCTCCGGCCACCAGAACTTGTTCGACTGGGGCTGCTGGGCGCTGGCGAAGGGAACGAGAGCGAGTGAGAGGGATGCGAGCGCGAGGGCGGAAAGCAGCGATTGGGTATTCTTGCTCATGACCTGTAGTTTAGGGTGTGGCTTGACATAGGTCAATACGATTGAGACTATTACACCGATCGGATTCTCCTATGGATAAGAAGACAAGAATACGCGCGCTTGACTTGCGCCAGTTGGAGTGTTTCTGCGCGGTGGCGCGGGCACGGAGTTTTACGAAGGCGGCGGATGAGCTGGGAATCGCCCAACCGTCGCTTTCCGAGCAGATCGCGAAACTGGAGCAAGGACTGGGTGGTGTGCTGTTCGAGCGGTTGAACCGGAGAATCGAGATGACCCCGCTGGCGGAGGCGATCCTCGGCAAGGCGCAGGCGTTGCTGGAGGACGCGGCAGCGCTGCCCGACTATCTGGAGCGCGCGCGGGAAGGAGTGCGCGGCCCGTTGCGTGTGGGCGCGATTCCGACGATCCTGCCTTACTTCCTGGCGCCGCGGCTGAAGACGTTCACGCAGCGCTATCCGGAAGTGGACCTTTATGTTCGCGAAGGGACGACGGCGGAACTGGTGGATCAGGTGCTGGACGGGATGTTAGACGTGGTGGTGCTCAGCCTGCCCGTGGAGGCCAGTGGCATCGTGATGAAGGAGCTATTTCGCGAGCCGTTGTACCTGGTGGTGCCGGAGGATCACCGGCTGGCGGCGGCGGGGAAGGTGCCGTTGCGCCGGGTCTCCGATGAGCGGCTGCTGATTCTGAAAGATGGGCACTGCCTGCGCGATGAAACTTTGGCGGCGTGCGATCGGGCGCGTGCCCGGTTCGCGGCGCAGTTTGAAGCCGACCAATTTCTGACGATCTTCGAGCTGATCCGGGCGGGCTACGGGGTGGGCGTGCTGCCGGAGATGGCACGGAGCTTGGGGTGTGGTTGCCGGTTTGTCGAGCTTGAGCCGAAGACGAGCCGCCGGGTGGGATACGCGCGGCTGGAGCGGCGTCACCTGTCGAAGGCGTTGGAGGCGTTCACCGCGTATTTGAGCGAACTGGGGGAGAAACGGAAAGCTTGATCGTGCGCGGGCGGAACTGGCTTGCGCGCGGTGGTGTCCAATGGAAGGATGCTCCGATTCCCCGCATCATTCCTATTGACGGTTCTCGCTCTCAGCGCGCAAGGTCCGGACGGAGTGTCGTTCACGCTGGCACTGAAGCATGGGAAGACCCGTTTTCAGGTGGGCGAGACGGTAACGGTGGAGATGAGGTTCCGGGGTGGGCTGAGAGCTTACTTACTCAATCCGAATCCGGAAGGCCGGACGACGCGGGTCTCCGAGTATGACACCTTTACTTCCGATGGCGCCGTGGATCCGCTTTTCGACATTCCCGCGCAAATGAGCGGCGGCATGGCCCGGAACTTCAATTTTCCGCCGTTGGGCTTCCACACGCAGATCATTGAGCAAGACGTCAATGAGTGGCTGTCATTCCGCAAACCAGGCCGCTACCGGATTCACGCCGAGACGCGGCGGGTGCTGATTCCAGGCTCAGCGGCGCCGTTGATGCTTCGATCGGAGCCGCTCGATATCGAGATCGTGGCGGCGGATCCGGCGTGGGCCGCGGCGGAATTGCGCAGAGCGGTCGCGATCCTGGAGCGGACGCCTGCGTACCGCAATCAGAAACCGGGCGAGCCTCCGCCGCCGCCGGTTCCGGGAGCGCGCAGTGATTTCGAGCGTGCCGCCCGCATTCTGCGCTTTCTGGAAACGCGGGAAGCCGTCGCTCACCTGGTGCGCTTTTACTCGGCTGAACTTACTTATGGTGCGAACCAGCTTCGAGCGGGCTTATTCGCGTCTCCCTATCGCAAGGAAGTAATCGCCCAATTAGAACGTTTACTGGTGGCGCCCGATTTCCCTGTCAGTTACTACTGGCTGGGAACGCTGGTGGAACTCGCCGCCGCATCCACGGGGCCGGCGCGTGAACTCATGCCGGTTGGCGACGAACCCGCGATGAAGCGCTGGCACCAAAACGATGCCCAGTTCATGGAGAATGTGCAGGTCCTGGAGCGCCGTTACTTCGAGCGTCTGGCGGCGGCCGTTCCCGTCAAGAGGGGCGCCGCCCTTGCGGTTTCGCTCGAGACACTTGCTACTCGAAGTAAGTATCCAGTAACTCCCGAAACTATTTCGGCGTTGATCGAGGCCTTCCCTGCTCTACCGGAAGGCTCACAATACAATCTCCTCACAAACGAGTGGCCGCGGTTCGCGGGAACGAAGATGGACGAGGTGCTTGTGGAGGTCGCCTCCCGGCCCGGAACGCCGAGGGATATTGCGCTTGGCCGTTTGATGGAGACCGTGCCAACCCGGGCCCACAGTCTTGTGATCGCGCGGATTCGCGCGGGGGATGTGGGGTCCGGAATGAACCCCCGCACGCTGCTCATGCTGCCAGACCGGGAGATCCCCGAACTGGACGCACCGTTGATGGAGGCGTTCCATCAGGGCAAGCCCGTGGAGGCGCTGATCGCACGCTATGCAACGGCATCGCTTCTTCCGCGGCTTCGGGCTCATCCCCGGTCCCGCCAATGTTCGGGACCCTTGCTCGCATACTTCTTCCGCGTGGATCCCGCGTTCGCGAGCAACTTACTGGCGGAGGTCCGCAAGCAGCAGCAGGGATGCGGGCTGCATCTGAGTCCGTTTGAAGATCTGCTGATGAGTCCCGGACTGGAGCAAGCGGCCATCGACGATGTCAACGGCGGCGACCCTTCGGTGGTGCGGGCCGCGCAGACCATCCTTCAAAACAGCGATTCCGAGCGTGCGAAGCAGGCGTTGTGGAATGGGCTTGCAAGGATGCGTCGCCCGTCGATTCCGCCAATCGACCCAGGCAACGAGTTTGGTTACGCCGAGGCGCTGCTTCGCGGACAGGGATGGGTACTTACAACGGCGGACCTCGATCGTCTGCAGGCTGCCTGCCGAACGGAGAATTGCAGGAGTCATGTCACATCGGAGAGGCGAGCGTTTGTAGAACCAATTGGTGTTGGTTGGATGCCGGGGCCGGCGGCGGGTTGGCGGGTAGGTCCGTTTCACTTACAAACCGACCGGGCACTTACGGCGAAGTTACAACAATATCCGAAAGGAACCAAGTTCCGGCTGGAGACCGGCTGGTCCGGCACGGTGTGGGCGGAGCGGATGGAACAGCGAATCAGGGAGCAGATCCGCAAGGCTGGCGGGGTGATCGTGAAGCCGGATCTGCCCAAATAGCGGGCTGCATGATACGATAGCGGCTCATGCCGCAAGCCTTCCGTCCCTGGGATACCGACGAGTTGCCGCCCGCTCCACCGCGATTTGCCGCGCGCTGGAGTTCCCTCATCGGCCCTGGATTGCTGATGGTGGGCGCCAACATAGGAGGCGGCGAGTGGCTATTCGGACCACTTGTTACCGCGCAATACGGCGGGCGTGTGATGTGGGTAGCGACGCTGGCCATTCTCTTTCAGGTTTTCTACAACCTGGCCGTGATGCGCTATGCGCTGTTCTGCGGCGAGCCGATTTTCGTCGGTTTCTTCCGCACCTGGCCCGGACCCAAGTTCTGGACATTCTTCTATCTCCTGTTTGACATCGGCGGCATGTGGCCCTATCTGTCGTCAAACGCCGCTGTGCCGCTGGCTGCGGTGATTCTGGGGCGTCTGCCGTCGGCGGATGATCAAGGGTTAGTGAAATCCCTGGGGTATGGAATTTTCCTGTGCGCGTTTATCCCGCTTATTTTCGGGGGCAAGATTTACAACGCGCTGGAGAAGGTGATGGTGACCAAACTCATCCTGATCCTGTCTTTTCTGGGCTTCGTGGTGTTGTTCTTCGTGTCGAGTTCCACGTGGTGGGAGATCGGCTCCGGCCTGTTCCGGTTTGGGGCGCTTCCGGAGGGCGATTTCAACTGGGCGACGCTGGCCGCCTTCGCGGCCGTTGCGGGAGCCGGCGGACTTTCGAATTCTGCGTTCTCCAATTACGCGCGTGATAAAGGTTGGGGAATGGGTTACAAAGTCGGAGCAATTCCGAGCGCTGTGGGCGGAAGGACGATCCGGCTTTCCCACGTCGGCAAGACTTTCGAACTCAGTGCCGCGAATCTGGAGCGGTGGAAGGGCTGGCTCAGACACATCGGCCGCGATCAATGGTGGTTATGGGGACCGGGGTGCGTGCTCGGCATGGCGCTGCCCGCGATGTTCTCCTTTGAATTCGTGCGAGGCATTCAGAACGTGGATGGGAATGCGGTCGCGGCGCTATCGGCGAAGGCGATCGGCGAGCGGCACGGACAGATCTTCTGGTATCTCACCTTACTCTGCGGGTTCCTGATCATGGCGCCGACGCAAGTAAGCCAGCTTGACGCGGTGTGCCGCCGTTGGACCGACGTGATCTGGATGGGGGTGCGCCGGTTGCACGGGGTAGACGGGAACAAAGTGAAGCTCGTTTATTACGGCATTCTCGCGTTTTATGCGGTGTGGGGGCTGACGGCGCTGAAGATTACCCCGAACCCGTTAGTGCTCGCGATCGCCAGCGGAGTGATGTGGAACTTCGTGCTGGCGATTTCGGGTCTGCATACGGTGTATGTCAGCGTGGCGCTCATGCCGAAGGAAGTGCGCTTGAGCGCGTGGCACTGCGCGGGTTTGGTGGCGTGTTCGGTGTTCTACTTCGCCATTTCGTCGATTGCGTTTGCGCAGCAATGGCCGAAGTTGAGGGCGTGGCTTCTCGCCTGAACGCGATTCGGATATACTGACTCCCACTGGGCGGTAAACCGTATCCAGATTCCTCAGGGGGTACTGGGCCATGCAGCTCAAACTGCTGTTACTTCTGTTTCTCGCGGCGTTTTCGGTGAACGCGCAAACTGTTTCCGGATCGATTGCAGGGAGCGTTCTTGATTCGTCGGGCAATGTGATTCCTGGCGCAGCCGTGAAGCTGATCAGTGAGCGAACCGGCGAAGAGCGCAACACCACCACCAATGACACGGGCGACTTTCTCTTCCCCGCGCTGCAACCGGGCGCGTACACGATTGTTGTGGAACACCCGGGATTCCGCCCGTTGCGCAAGACGGGTAACATGCTCAGCGCAGCGGAACGGCTGTCGGCGGGCACACTAAGCCTGCAGGTTGGGGCGGTCAGTGAATCGGTGACGGTGGAAGCGCAAGGCGTCTCCGTGCAGACCTCCAGTTCGGAGAACTCGGCGCTGCTGAGCGCCCGCCAGATCGAGCAGATCTCAATCCGAGGCCGGGACGTGGTTTCGATGCTGCGCATTCTGCCGGGTGTTTCGCAGACTGTCGACACGGAGTTTCTTGGCGGCAGCTTTGGGACCGGCACGCCGAACATCGCAGGATCGCGCAGCAACTGGAACAGCCTGCAGGTGGACGGGCTCACCGGCAACGATCTCGGGAGCCCGAGTGTGTTTTCGAGCCCGATCAATATGGACGCGATCGGCGAAGTGAAGGTGCTGCTGAATAACTACCAGGCGGAGTACGGGCGCAACGGCGGGTCGTTTATCAATATCGTCACCAAATCCGGGTCGCTTGAGTATCATGGATCGGCGTATTGGTACAAGCGTCACGAAATGTGGAACGCCAACAATTTCTTCAATAACAAAGGCGGCGTGCCACTCCCGATCTACCGCTATTCTACGATCGGCGCGACACTGGGCGGTCCCGCGAATCTGCAACGGATCTGGAAGGGCTCCAAGGACAAGGTGTTCTTCTTCTATTCGTTCGAGAAGAGCTGGGTGAAGAATCCCCAGGCGGTGCGCCAGGTGACCACGCCAAGCCTGGAGGAACGGCGGGGCGACTTCTCGAATTCGCTGGACGTGAACGGGCGGGTGATCCCGATCCGGGATCCGCTGGCCAACGTGAGCTTCCCGAACAACGTGATTCCCGCATCGCGTATCAACCGCAACGGGCAAGGCATCCTGAACATCTTTCCCGAGCCCAACACACTGGACCGCAACTTCACCCGCGGCAACTTCAACTATCAGTTTCAGGAGTCCATTAACCAGCCACGGGACCAGCATCTCTTCCGGATCGATCTCCGGCCCACTGCAAACGACTCCATCAACATCCGGGCTTCGAAGTGGTACGCCGACAGTCTCGGCTACGCGGTTGCCGCCGGATCCTCCAACTGGGGCCTGGTGCGGCAGCATTACACTTACACGGACGACGGCATTGTTCTGAACTACGCCAAGATACTTTCTCCGCGCATGGTGAACGAATTCACTGGTGGTGTGCGGCACGGTGTGGAGCAGGGTCCGCCGGAAAGTGATGAGGAACTGAAGCGTGTGCAACGGCCGGACCGTGGGCTATCCACGCTGAGTCAGTTCTTCCCTGGCAACAATCCGCTGCGAATCGTTCCGCAAGCATCTTTCGGCGGGGTTCCGAACGCAGCCGCGATCACCTATGACGGACGCTTTCCGCTGCGGGGCGCCGACACAGTCTTCAACTTCAGCAACAACCTCACGTTCACGGCCGGGGGGCACACACTGAAGGGGGGCGTGTTTTTCGAGCGGACCCGCAACTATGAGGGAGAGCAAGGGAACTATGGCGGCAATTTCAATTTCGGGAGGGATGTCAACAATCCTTTCGATTCGAACTACGCGTATTCCAATGCACTTTTGGGAGTATTTAGTAACTACTCCGAGTCGCAGTCCCGGCCGAGCAATGAGGGCCGCAAGACCTCGGCGGCATGGTTCATCCAGGATACGTGGAAGGTCAACCGCAAACTGACCATCGACGCCGGGATGCGATTCGTCTGGTACAACCAGTGGTATCACGCAAGGCAGCAGGCGGCAGGTTGGGACTTCGGCCGCTATGACCTTGGGCGGATCCCCGCGCTCTACAGGCCCGTTTCCACTCCGCAGGGGCGCCGGGCCGTCAACCCGGTGGATGGAGCAATCCTTCCGGCGGTGTTCATCGGGGCATTTGTGCCGAACTCCGGTGATCCGTTCAATGGCGCCGTGACCGCCACCGACACGAACTATCCGCGGGGCCTGCGGGATCAGGAATCGGTGCTGCCGGAGGCGCGCTTCGGATTCGCCTACGATCCGTTCGGCAAGGGGAAGACTGCCATTCGCGGCGGATTCGGCGTGTTTCACAACACGATAGCGCCGGGTGTGCGAGGATTCTCGCAAAATCCTCCCGTGCAGGTAACGCCGCAGATCTTCTATGGCAACCTTGATTCGTATCTCGGCACCTCGGGCACCATCTTCCCGAACAACACATCGACGTTTGAGCGCAAGGCCGTGACGCCCGCGATGTATAACTTCACGCTCGGGGTGCAGCAGGATATCGGGCGGGCGACGGTGGTGAATGTCGCCTATGTGGGAAACGTGGGACGGCATCTCCAGCAGAGCCGCAACATCAACACGGTCCCATACGGGGCCCGGTTCCACCCGCAGAACGCCGACCCGTCGAATCCAACCACACCGCTCAACGACAACTTCTTCCGGCCCTTCCCGGGGTGGGGCAGTATCTCTTACAACGAGTTCGCGGGCACTTCGAATTACAACTCGATGCAGGCAACGCTGAACCGCCGCTTCAACCGCGGGCTTTCGATGGGCATCGCTTATACCTGGTCGAAGGCGATGACTTACTCGGACAGCGACGGTGACGGGGTCGCCGTGTACCGCCCGATCCGGGTATGGAATTACGGCAAAGCCGGTTTCGACCAGACGCATATGTTCATCCTGAACTACGTGTGGGACCTTCCGAAGGGCAGCCGTTTCCTGCCGAACGCATTCGGCCGGGCGATGCTGGATGGCTGGCAGGCATCGGGGATCACGACGTTTTCCAGCGGGCAGCGTTCCGGTGTGGGCTTCAGCACTGTCAACGCGATCGACCTGAATGGCGGGGGCGACGGCACCCGCATCCACGTGACGGGGAAGGCTCCCCGTGGTTTCGGCGAACGCGAGTTCAGCCAATGGTTCAACGCCAACGTCTTTGCGCGGCCGGCGGTGGGTGACCCCGGCAATGCGCCGAAGGACGTTTTCCGGCGGCCAGGCATCAATAACTGGGATATCTCGGTCTTTAAGCTGTTCCCCATTGGCAGCGAAAAGCGGAACCTGCAGTTACGCTGGGAGATGTACAACGCCTTCAATCATACTCAGTTTGCCGATGTCGACAGCACGGCGCGATTCGATGCGCAGAGCCAGCAGGTCAACACACGTCTGGGAGAAGTGATCGGTGCACGGGCGCCACGCCGAATGCAGGCATCCCTGCGATTCACGTTTTAGGCGGCAGGTGCGATGATTCCGTCCATCGAGACCATTGAACGGGCGGCGGCGGCAAATCTCCGGGATTTTGCCGAAGTCTGCCGCTCAGTGAGCCCAGAGTTGCACCCCGAGGCGGTGGAGTGTGGCGGGGGCGTGGCGGCGTTTCTTGGCGACGGGTCGCCACTGACCACGGTGAAAGGGGCGGGGCCGGATCTTGCCGAGGAAGATATGGACGCCGCCGAGGAATTCTTCACCCGCAAGGGCGCGGGGACGGTGACCTTCGAACTTGCGCCGTGGATCTCCGAAGCCATCGCCGCACGCTTGGCCGCTCGTGGCTATAGCATCTCCGGGCAGGAGGATGTGGTGGTTCACGTACCGCCGTACCTGGCTTCGGAACCTGACCAGAAGATCGAGCCGGTGTCTGCCGCGGAGTGGCCGGACCTCATGCTGCGCATCAACGGCTTGGCCGCGCCCCCCCTCTGGCAGGCGCTGGTGGAGACTTGTGCCCGAATGCCGGATTCTGTCCGGCTCGGCGTCCGGCTGGGGGATGAACGCGTGGCGTGCGCGCAGATGTTCACCGCAGCCGGCTGCGCGATCTTCGGCAACGACGCGACAAGTCTGGCCGCCCGTGGCCAAGGCGTCCAAACCGCCCTCATCCGGCATCGCTTGCGAATGATCGCCGGCGCGGGCTTTCAGTGCGCGATCGCCGAGGTCGCGCCAGGCAGCACGTCGGAACGGAACTTTGTCCGGTGCGGCTTCGGGATCGCATACACCCGAACCCACTACACTCGAATTCTGCGGCGAGCGCGATAATTTTCCTGAAATAATGCCGGCCTCGCGGGCACTAATTCCATGTGGCGGCGTACGCGGCATGGTTTCTGCTCGGCGCGGCGATGTCTCTGGCGGCGGACAACCCCGCCGCAGTCATGGCCTACGAGGCCCTTAAGCAGAAGGACTACGACCAGGCGATTGCTGCCTTCCGGCAAGCGATTCAGACCGAACCCGAGCGTCATGAACTCCGGAGGGAACTCGCCTATACGCTGCTGAAAACCGGGGAAACGGAGTTGGCTCGCGAGGTTTTTGGGGAGATCGTGCGGCTGGCTCCGTCCGACTGGCATAGCGCCTTGGAGTATGGGTACTTGTGCCATGAGACGCGTCGCGTTCTGGAGGCGCGACGCGCCTTTGACCGCGTCCGGAAGAATGGCGATGCGGCTGCGCGCGCGGCCGCGGAACAGGCGTTTCAGAGCGTGGACCGGCCGCTGGCGGACGCAATGTCGCGCTGGTTTCGGGCGCTCACTCAAAACCCTGGCGACTACAGCGCGCACGTCGAACTCGCCGATGCCGCGGCGGACCGCGACGAGTGGAAGACGGCCGCGGAGCACTTCCTGGCGGCATGGTCGCTTCGTCCGAATGACCGTCAGATTCTGGTGGAACTTGGGCACGCCCGCAAGGAGAGTGGGGATCTGGAGGGAGCGCACGGCGCGTGGCTGGCGGCGGCCCGGGGAACGCAGCAGCGCGCGGCGGAAAAGGCTCGGGAGTTGCTTCCGCGGCGCCACCCTTACGCCTCGGAGTTTCGCCGGGCGCTGGAATTGGACCGCGGCAACGTGGAATTGCGCCGGGAACTTGCGTTTCTGTATCTGGCGGTAAATCAGGCGGCGGATGCGGAGGCGGAATTTCGAAACATTCTTGAATTTGCGCCATCGGACTTACTGTCACTTGCGCAACTGGGATTCCTCCGGCTTGCCCGCGGCGACCGCGAGGGCGCCATGCCGTATCTGAACAAGGTGTTGCAGGGCCGGGATGCGACTCTGGTCGAGCGCGTGCGGGATGCATTGGAGGGGAAGACGCCCCAGCAGGCCGCACCGGCCGCCCCGCAGCCTCCCGCACTGCAACCTCCCACACCGGAGACTCTGCCGCCTCCCCCGCCTCGCGCTCAGCCTGCGGGTCGCACGGACGCGCCGCCGTTGGTGAACGACCCGTTCGCTCGGTCGCAGCCTCGCGCGGTTGGGGCTCGAACAGTGCAGGCTCCCACGGTACAGGCTCCTGGAGTGCAGCCGCGATCCGGGCAACCGGCTCAGCCAGCGCCGGCGCCAAAGCCGACTCCGCCGGCCAGTCCGAAGGTGGAACCAGTTTCGTCGAGTCCGCAGCAAGCGACGCCCATCGCAACGGAACCCGGCGCTCCGAAGCCCGCACCTGGCAAGACAGACCCGGCCAAGGAACCGGCCCGGAAGGATGATGGGAAGACGGGAGCAGAGAAGGCGGAACCGGCCAGAATGGACGCGCCGAAGCCTGATGCGGCTAAGTCTGATGTCGCGAGGTCCGATGGGGCGAAGTTCGATGCGGGGGCCGATGCGGCGGGCATCGCGGCCAAGTCCGATACGACGAAGTCCGAGCGGTCGAGGTCCGATACGGTGGAGTTCGATTCGACGGGAGCCATGGCGACGGAGTCGCATACGGCCAAGTCAGTTCCGATGGCGGGCATTGCGGCCAAGTCCGATACGACGAAGTCCGAGCCGTCGAGGTCCAGCACGGCGAGACCCGATGGGGCAGGGCCCGATCCGATGGCGGTCATTGCGGCGAGGGCCATCACGGCAAGGGCCGAGCAGGCGAGGTCCGATACGGCGGAGTTCGGTCCGTCAAGGTCCGACGCAGCGAGGTTCGATCAGGGGAGGCCTGATCCGGCGGCCATCGCGGTGAGGTCCGATGGAGTGAGTCCTGATCCGATGGCGGCCATTGCGGCGAGTGGCATCGCGGCCAAGTCCGATACGACGAGGTCCGATACGGCCAAGTCCGATGCGACGGGGGCTATCGCGGCGAAGCCCGGTTCGGAGGGGGCCGATGCGGCCAGTTCCGCGCGCGCGCCGAAACCCGCTGCCACAAACCCGAAATCCCTCGGCGACAAAAGTTACTCCGCGGGTTACTTGAAGGATGCGCTACGTTACTACGAACTGGCCCGCCAGGAGAATCCCCGTGATCCGGAAACGCAACTCAAGTTAGGCTATACACACAATATGCTCCGGCAGGATGAGGAAGCCATCCGGTACTTCGACATGGCGCGCCGGGGGCCCGACGCCAAGGTCCGCGCCCAGGCGAACCGCGCCTACCACAACTTACGCCCGATGACCGCGCGTTTCCGCAGTACGGGATGGCTCTTCCCAATGTATTCCTCCCGCTGGCACGAGGCTTTCTCCTACGGCCAGTGGAAGGTGGACATGCGGCTCGGCAACTTACCGTTCCGCCCCTACTTCACG
>JAEUQE010000252.1 GCA_016789785.1 Bryobacterales bacterium | reverse complement strand
CACCAATCACGAGGAAATCCGAAGAAGCTTCGATGCGGCAGTGGCCTGTGCCCGCAGGCAGCAGCACCACATCGCCCGCTTTGATGTTCACCTGCTTCCCGTTCTCGCCACCCAACACGAGCAGCGCGTGTCCTCGCGCAAACCCGAGCACTTCATGCGCCGTGGAATGGTAGTGATGGAAAGGATAGACTCCATTGCGCCACGCGGCGGGCCAGCCGTTGCGCTGGAAGATGGCTTCCATCCTTGAAGCTGCATCGCCCGACGAGTCCACCGCGCCGTGATACCACAGCACAGGAAGATGCTCATTGTTGGGCACCCATCCGTTGCGCGAGAGTGGAATGGCTTCGGCAGCGCGGCCGGCTGCGAAACCGGCTCCAGCGCAGTCCAGACTCGCCAGCAGCACGCCGAATCGCCTGCGGTTCAACATGAAGTTCTTCGTTCCCATTCCATGCTACTGCTTCAGCACCGCAACAAGGTAGCAAATGCGTACCTTGCGTCTTTCATATCCGGACGGTGTGTCGCTTGTGCCAGCCGCGTGCGCGGCCTCGGTGGACGCAACATGGCTTTTACGAGGTTTCGCCCCCCCCTCGCCACCCGCGCCGCACTGATATATGATTGCCCCAGAAGTCGTAACAGCGTTTCTCGAGGTAATAAATGAAACAGATCTTTCCATTTGCCATTCTCCTATCCGTCGCATGCGTGCCGTTGAGCGGGCAGTCAGGCCTGGGCTCCATTACCGGCACTGTCATCGACCAAACCGATTCCGCAATCCCAAACGCAACCATCAAGATCATTCAACTTTCCACCAATACCGAGCGTGTCACCGCGACCAATGAACTCGGGCTCTTCACGCTTCCTTCGCTGGTGGCAAGTAAGTACACTCTCACCATCACCGCGGCCGGCTTCAAAACCAAGTCGGTCGAGAACATTGAACTCAACGCGTTTCAGACCTTGGCGCTTGGCCGGGTGAAACTCGAACTCGGCGGCGGCCCGTCCACAGTTGTCGACGTCACCGCGGACATCGCCGTCCTCGCCACCGAAAGCGCCGTGCGCAACGAAACCATCCAGTCGAAACAGGTCACCGACATGCCGCTCCAGGGCCGCAACTGGGCGACGCTGCTCAAGATCATCCCCGGCTCGGCGCCTCGCAATGTGCAGGCCATCAACGGGCGCGAAGCCAGTTATGACGGTTACGGCGACTTCCGTGTCAACGGCAAGGCGAGCAACCAGACGCAGGTGAACCTGGATGGTGGCTCCAACGTCGATCACGGCAGCGACTCGAAGACCACCGTCACTCCCAGCCTCGAATCCATCCAGGAAGTGGCGGTCCTCACCAACAACTTCCAGGCCGAGTATGGTATCCGCGCCGGTGTTGTGATCAACATCGTAACCAAGTCAGGCACCAACTCGTGGCATGCGACCGCGTGGGACTACCTCCGCAACGAGAAACTGAATGCCACCCCTTGGGATCGCGCCTACTTCGGGCTCGGCAATCCCCGCTACCGCTACAATTACTTCGGCGGCAACCTCGGCGGCCCGATCAAGAAGGACAAGGTATTCTTCTTCTTCAACCACGAAAACCTGAAGCAGGATTCGCCGACCATCAGCCAGCAGGTGCGTGTACCCACCGCGCTCGAACGGCTCGGCGATTTCTCCCAGACCGTGAATGCCGACGGCACCCGCCCCACCATCTATCTGCCGGGCACTCAGGCTTCCGGCACACCCCAACTCCTGCCCAACAACATCGTTCCGCGCAGCATGGTGAACCCGCTCGGACAGGCATTGATGAACATTTATCCCGAGCCGAACCTCAAGAATGAGACCAACAACAACTATCTGAATCAGTACTCTCGCGAGGATAAGCGCTACCTGAACGTTGGCAAAGTCGACTGGAACATCAATGACTCGATGCGCGCCTATGTAAGGTTCTCCTACGACTATCAGCGTTACCGCGACCTCATCACCTGGGCGGCCGGCGACCGCCTGCCGTTCGTGGTTACCGGCTGGAACCGGCCCGACAAGGCACTTACCGGAAACCTGACAAAGATCTTCTCCGCCACCCTCGTCAGCGAGACATTATTCAACTGGCAGAAAGACTTCGTCAACGCGCCCATCGATATTCTGCAGGATTCAGCCAAAGTGGACCCCGCCAAATTGGGACTCTCCGGCCTTCCGCTCATATTCCCAGTAGACGCGAAGATCCTTCCGGAAATCGCCGGAACCGGCTATCAGGACTTCCAGTTCAACCGCTTCCCCTGGTACGCCCGCGCGCCGGAGACGCAGATCGCCAACACCTGGACGTGGACCAAGGGTTCCCACGTGATCAAGTGGGGCGGCCAGTTCATTCTCAACAAGAAGGACGAGATCGACAACTCGATCTATAAGGGAAGTTTCAATTTCGGCGTGAATACGTCGAGCGATTTCGATTGGGGTTACAGTCCCGCCAATCTGATTACCGGCTCTTTGTCGCAATTCCGCCAGGTGAGTAACTCAGCCAGGAAGCTTTCCAAGTATCAGGACTTCCATTTCTTCCTGCAGGACACCTGGAAAGTCACTTCCACCCTCACTCTCGATTACGGGCTGCGTTTCTATCATATCCCGACGGAGTTCAACACCCAGCCCGCCAAGACTCTCGACGCCGTGTTCGTGCCCGCTCTGTGGGACCCCGCGAAAGCGCCGAGGTTCTATGTTCCGGATCCAACCAACACGCGGCGCCTGATCGATCCCGCGTTCCCTAACAACCCGCTGCCGATGAACGTCACGGGAGCTTTGCTCTATGCACTCGTCCCCGGCTCCGGCGATCCGTTAAATGGCGTCGTCCCCCTTGGCGGTGCGCTCGGGAAGACGGGCGTACGGAATCCCAACTTCCTTTTGCTCTCCCCACGCGGCGGCTTCGCCTGGCAGTTCGCCAATCGCACCGTGTTGCGCGGCGGTTTCGGCTGGTCCTACAACCGGCCATCGATCACACAAGCCGTCAACACGTACGAGAACGGATTAGCCGACTTTGTGGACTACCGCCAAACCAGCCTGACCACTCTTACGTCGTCAACCGTGAAACGCCTGTCGCCGCGCAACTTCGGCGCGCTCGATGAGTCGAGCAATCACGTCCCGACAATCTACGACTTCTCCATGTCGATCCAGCGGGAACTGCCATTCAGCATGGTGCTGGATGTCGCCTATATCGGCAATGTGCAGCGTCATCAGACGATGAACTTCAACATCAATCAGGTTCTGCCCGGCACTGCCTGGCGCAACGAGTTCATCGACCCGCGCCTGGCCGGCAACAACTTTGCGGGCCCGATCTCCGCGTCGAACCCCGGACCGTTACCCGGCACGCGCGCCGTGGACAGCAATCTCATGCGGCCGTTCCGCGGCATGGGGAATCTGAATCTGATCACCAACGTCGCCAACGCCCGCTACCATTCGTTGCAGACCAATCTCAACAAGCGCCTGAGCCGCGGTATCACCGTGCAGTTCAGCCACACTTATGGCAAACTGCTCACCGAAACGGAGAGCCAGGGCCCGTTCTACTATTTCTGGAAGGATTACACAGGCTTCGTCGCGAATAACGACCGGAATCATGTCGTCGCGGTGAACTACACCTACGATGTGCCGAGTCTGGCGAAGAAGATGGGCTGGAAGAATCCCGTTTTGCGGCAGGTGTTCGACGAGTGGGGCATCGCCCACCTGATGAACTTCTACACCGGGCAGCCCTTGACTCCGGGCATCAGCATGCAATATGCCAATAATACGCAAGGCGTGGCGAACATCAACAACATGTTCACCGGCAGTCCCGACTTTGGGCCGCGGTTGATGCCGACCGCCAATCCGAACACCGGAACGGGCAACATCGCCCGCAGTTACAACATCGATCCTTTCCTGCTGCCCGGCATTCCGGGAGATGGAATGGGATCGCGCAACTATCTCTGGTCGCCGGGAACCTTCTCCAACGACATCAACATCAGCAAGAACTTCCGCATTCGTGAAGGAATGGGGTTGGAACTTCGCGCCAGCATGTTCAACCCGTTCAACCAGGTGAGGCGCCAGGAATTGAACACTTCACACCAGTTCAAGATGAAGGGCGCCAATCTGAGCGACGGCTACTCGTTGTTCAATTCGCCCGACCAGTTGGTCGCCAATCTGGTCAGCCGCAGCCCCAACGCCACCAACGCCGAGAAGTTCAATCAGTACCGGAACGGCGTCGGGCATTACACCCTGACAAACGTGCTCGACATGCGCCGGATCGAGATCGGAATGCGCTTCCGGTTCTAAGCCGGAAGACCCGCTGCGGCGAACCCGGAACCCCACGTTCGCCGCAGCGAACACGAAATCCGCTCCCGGCTCGCGAAGGTGTTGCCCTCCATCCCGCTGGTCAGCCGCGCGGAGTTTCGATCGGCCGTATCCGCGATCGCAAGGCGAGCGTGCCGGCGCTGGCGCGGTGTCGGCGGTCACGGCCGTGTACGGCGTTGCACTCGGGCGCTGCTGGCGGCGGCGGCCCGGCGAAGGCTGCTGCCCCAGATTGCGATCCTCCAGGCGATCGGCGGCGCCCCACGTCAGGTCTGGTTGTCCACGCGATCGAATTCGCCGCCCGCGGCCTGAGCGCGGGCGCGGTTTCGTCTCCTCGACCTTTCGCGAGCCTCATGCTGTCGGTCGTGTTTCGCAGGTTCAAACTCGCCTGGGATGGGAGGTTACTGCGAGTAGTTAGTCCCCGTTTGTGACACTGGTGGCGGTGGTGACGGGCGAGATCGCCGGCCGGGACGCGCTCCGCCTGCGCCCGCTGGAGGCAATTCGTTCGGAGTATCCACACACCCCGCGAGGTTCGGTCCTTACAGGTCGTCCACCACCTCATTGAGCACGCGAACCGTGTTGCGCAGGGCGACCACGAGTTGAAGTACCGCATTCTCCAGGTACTCGCAGCGCTTCAACGCCAAATCGGCGGTAGTGCTGCCCACACCGAGCGAAGAGATCTGCTTGCGCGCATTCTCTTCGGCCTCCTTGGTCTGATCAATCACAACACGAAGCAGGGCTTTGTTGGTTTTCTGTGCGGCTGAGTTCATAGGGTTACGCTTTGGACGAGATCTGCAAACTTTACTACGAGCCGCCTCAAGACGCAACATCAAAATCCGTCACAGCCTGGCATCGCATTGGCTGAGGCCCCCCAGGGCTTGCCCAATCGTTCCTGGCTGGCGCCGATCCATGCCGCCTCAGCCCCGGACTGCCGCACGAACAGTGACCGGACACTGAGTAAGCGCGAGCCGGCAGTTACAAATTGCGCAACCTTCGCTGCCGGGCCGCCGGCGGGCTTACTAACTTCAGGGTCCGCTTCGTCTGAAAAGCCCGCAAAACGCTGTGCGGGAGCGCATCCGGAGATGCTCAGACTTGGCGTGAGTGAATTCCCGTGGAAACGTCGCGTCCTACGCCTTCACGGCACATCCCCGTCCCTCGTGCCTTCCTTCGTGCTACGATTCTTGCAGTCGTATGCGGAAGACACATCCACCCGCGGCTCGCATCCGTACAGCAGGAGAGAGAACTCCAAATGGATTCCACGCGCGTTCGCATCTTGGCAATCAGCATCCTCTGGCTGTGGAGCTTGGCGCCACTCGCCTTCACACATGACCTCTATCTGATGCCACAGAAATGGGTCACCGAATCAGGCGCCCTCCTGAAGATCCACTTCGAGAACGGCGACCTTTTTCCCGCAGGCGGCCACCCCGTTGCGCCCGCCCGCCTCCGCAATACACGGCTGATTTCCAAAGCGGGCACAACCCCGTTTGAGGGAATCACCGCGGGAAAGACTCGGACCGAGGCGTCGGTCCGCATACCCGGCGCCGGGCTCGTAACCCTCACCGCCGAAACACTGCCGAATTTCATCGAACTCAGCGCACCGAAGTTCCAATCTTACTTGAAGAAAGAGCATCTTACTCACGTGCAGAAGTGGCGCAAGGCGAATGGAGAGGCCGCCAAACCGGGCCGCGAACGCTACAGTAAGTATGTGAAGTCGATGGTCCGGGCGGGCGCAAGCGACGGCCACCTTGCCGCCGCTGGACTTACCGTGGAATTTGCCGCCTTCGCCGATCCCTACAACCTCGCTCCGGGCGGCACCCTGCCGGTACAGTTACTGTTTCGCGGGCAGCCCGCCGACGGTGTCGCCGTGGAAGGCGCGTGGCTTGAGCGCGGGAAGACCGTGTACCGCACCATCGGCCGCACCGGCGCCCGGGGCAGGATCGACGTTCCCATCCGCGCATCCGGGCCTCACCGCCTTCATGCCATCATCATGGAGCGATGCAAGGACCCCAAAGCCGCCGATTGGGAGAGTTTCTGGGCCACCTTGACCTTCGAAATTCCCGCCAGTAAGTAGGTCGGCGCAACTTACCGCCGGATCCGCAGCGCCGCCAGCGCGAACAGAAGCGTGGCCGCCGCGACAAAAACAGTCGGCGCGGCAAACCAGTAGACGAGCGAGTTCACCAACATCCCGCCCCAGATCGCGGCATTGATGCGAGCCGCCGACCGCAGCATGTCCGCGTCTCCCCGAAAGCGTCCGGCGAGCATGAGATTCAGCATGGCGATGCCGGCCGGCAGGATGGAGAAAGTGAGACTGAACCCGTTCAGCAACTCGGTCGTGGTCCGCATCGAGCCCATCAGATCGCGCTGGTAAGTGTTCATCAACTGGAACAACTGCCTTTCCGTGTCGTTCAACGGCACTGGCTGCTGGAAATGGCCGATCAGGTGGAAGGCCGCCAGGACCATCAGAATCCAGGAACCCGCGCGGAAACACGTTCGTCCAGTCATTTTCGGATACCGGCTCATGATGATACCGCGGATTGGCCCCTCGGGGCAGCGCCCAGCCGCACCTCGGCGCGACGTCTCTCCGGCACTGCGGGAGAGCTTGATAATTGGCGTGCGTTGCGCCTTGGCAAGAGGATTACCCTGGGTCTCGTGGTCGAGGACCTCGCTAGCGAAACAGCAGAAACCTCCGCGCGCCGAAGTTCCACACGAGCACCACACCCGCGCTGCCGCCCTTCGCCAGCAGATAGTGGATCTGGAACTGGCCCACCACCGCCCACAGAATCACCTCGTTCAGAAGCAGGCCGATCACACCAATCCCCGCAAAGACCAGAAACTCCAGCGAAGTGCTGTCCAGCGTCCGGCGGTCGAAGACCCAGGCCCGGCTCAGCACGTAGTTGAGCATCAGCCCGGCCAGGAACGCCATCGCCGCGGAGCCAAGATAGTGAATGCCTCCGAATTCAGTCAGTAAATAGAGTAACCCGAAGTCGGCGCCAAAGGCCGCGCCTCCCACCACCAGGTACCGGCCGAATTGAGACAGTAACCCGTTCCGGCCCGCACTTGCCGGAGCTGTCATCACCGGAAGGTCCGTGGCCGCGTCCCTCGGGGCCGCCGTCACTTCGACTTCTCCTCGTGATAATCGGTCTCCGTGTTCACCTGCCACAACCTGGATTTGTCAGTCTTCCCATCAATGATGTCGTCCACCGCCATCATGGCCGTCAGCATCGAGTGATCCTGATTGTTGTAGCGGTGCATCCCGTTCCTGCCGATCAGAAACAGGTTCTCGAAACGGTCGACATGGTCCCGGATCTCCTGAAACCGGTCGTAAGTTCCAAAGTAAGCCGGATACGTCTTCTCCATGCGGATGACCGTCGCGTCGACCACCTCGGCCGCATCGATGATTCCGATCTTCTCCAGTTCCCGCTTCGCCAGTTCGATCATCTCACCATCCGGCATTTTCCAAATCTCATCATTTTCGTTGCAGAAATACTCGAGCCCCAGCCATACGGTGTCCGGATTCGCCACCATGTGAGGACTCCAGTTATTGAAGATCTGCAGCCGCCCGAGTAAGACATCCGGCTCCTGAATATAGATCCAATTGTCGCTGATGAGTTTCTTGCCCTCGGGCGTCGCGTCGTTGATCTTCAACGACCGTACCAGCAGCCCGACGGTCATGAAGTCGCGGTACACCAGGCCGTCGGATACTTCCAGGACGTTGGGGGGCGGCGGCGTGTCGAAGGCGCGCATGATCTCGGTGACCGGCGCGGTAGAGAAGAAATGATCCCCCTCCAGCGTCTGCCGCTCTCCGGTCACACCGTTCACCACCTCGACTCCGGTCACTCGCCAGCCATCGGTGAGGATGCGCTCCGCTCGCCATCCCGTGCGGATCTCACCACCCATCTTCTGCACGCGGCAGGCGACCTCTTCCCACATCTGCCCCGGACCCAGCTTCGGATACAGGAACTGCTCGATCAGCGAAGTCTCCACTTTCTTCTGCCCGAAATCTCCCCGGGTGTTCTGTGCCAGCTTCCGGAAGGCGTGCTTCAAAGTCGCCCAAATCGAGAGGCCCTTGATGCGCTGCGCGCCCCACTCGGCACTGATCCGGTCACAAGGTACGCCCCACACTTTCTCGGTGTAAGATTTGAAAAATGTGAGATACAACTCGCGCCCGAAGCGGTTAATGAAGAATTCCTCGAGCGTCCGCTCCGGCTTATTGGGCGTCGCCGCGCTCTTCAGGTAACTCATTCCGATTTTGAAGGTCCGCCAAAGCCCCAACTTGATCAGCGTGTCTTTACTGAGAGAAATCGGATAGTCGAAAAAGCGGCGAAGATAGTAAATCCGCGACTTACGGGGCCGAAGAAGCATCACCTTGTCCGGAGACGCCGGCGTTGCCGCCGCCGGAGCAACGGACGCCGTCATCCGGTGATATTGGATTGTTTGCTTGCCCTCGGCCTGCATCGGCAGGATGTCGAGCCACCATTTCATGACACGGTCCGACTTCGAGAAAAACCGGTGGCCCCCAATGTCGATGCGGTTGCCTTTGTAGTTGACAGTGCGGGAGATGCCGCCCATGTACTCGCTTTTCTCGAGAACGATCGGCTGGATCGAGGAGCGGGTCAGCAACTCGTAGGCGGCGGTGAGTCCCGCCGGGCCAGCTCCGATGATGATCGCGCGTTGGTTGGACATCGGCCACAGTTCCTTGATCGCGAGCAGTTTCCTCTTCAAGCGCTCGACGCGCCCCCTTTGGACCCGCCGCCGTCGAGCACGAAATCGGGACGCAGATCGGGTGTTCGCATCGAAGCCAGGTGCCGACTGGCGCACCATGGAATAGATCGGCGGATTCCTTCGGCAACGTTAGCCCTGTTTCGTACCACGCCCCCAAGCCTGAGGCACCCACAAGGACTCCCCCCGGAAGGGCCAGAATTCTTTGGAACTTCGGCCGGCCTCGCCGCCAATACGAACAGAGAGGCTCGTTTCTTCCATGCACATCCCGATTTCCCTTGCGCTCGCGTTCGCTTGCACCCTGGGCGCCCAGACCTTCGACGTCGCATCGATCAAGCCCAATGCCAGCGGCGACCTCCACCGCATCGGCATCCAAATCCAGCCCGGCGGGCGCTTTGCCGCCACCGGCGTCCCGGCGCGCATCCTGATTTCGATGGCGTACAACGTCCGCGACTTCCAGATCCTCAACGCTCCCTCGTGGACCTCCGACCAGCGCTACGACATCAATGCCAAGTCCGAAAGCGCCGGCGACCAGACCTCCATGGAGCAGATCCGCCCCATGCTGAGGGCCCTGCTGGCCGAACGCTTCGCGCTGAAGGTTCGAGAAGAGAGCAGAGAACTTCCCGTCTACACGCTGGTCGAGGCCAAAGGCGGCCACAAACTTAAGAAGTCCGAGGAGCCCGCACAACGCGCCAACCGCCAGTTCCGCTTTGGCCGCGGCCAGATTAACGCCAAAGGTGTCCCCGTGAACCTGCTGGTGCAGCAGATCGCGCAGCAGCTCGGCCGCACCGTCATCGATAAGACCGGCATCGAAGGGAGTTTCGATGTTGAGCTCAACTGGACTCCCGACCCCGGCCAAGGCGGCGTCGTCATCGGCAGTCATGGCCCTGGCCCCGGCGGTGGACCCGGCGCGTCAGGCACTGGGCCCGGCAACGCGCTCCCTGCCGCCGACTCTTCGGGACCCACCCTCTTCACGGCGCTCCAGGAACAGCTTGGCTTGAAGCTGGAATCCTCGAAAGGCCCGGTTCCGGTGCTCGTTATCGAGAACATCGAAAGACCAACCGAAAACTGAGGCGCCGCCCGCGGCTGCTGCGCCGCGCCCCACGGCCGCAACTTGTAAAATCTCGCCGCCCGCGCTCACGAACTCTTGTAGTCTTAAAACAAACGGATATAGTAGATTGTATGCCAGGCCCCAAACTCTCAAAGCTGGAACTTCGCATCATGGAAGTTCTTTGGAACACCGGCCCGGTCTCCATCCGCGAAATCCAGGAGGCGTTCCCGGAGCGCAAGAGACCCGCCTACACCACCATCCAGACCACCGTCTACCGCATGGAAGAGAAAGGGGCGCTGCGGCGGCTGAAGAAGATCGGCAACGCCCACATCTTCGAACCCCTCGTCTCGCGGGACGACGCGCGCGGCCGGCTCATTGATGAACTCCTCAGCCTGTTCGGCGGCAAGACACAGCCCGTGATGGCCCATCTGGTCGAGCGCGGCAAGCTCACCCTCGACGATGTGAAGGAAGCCGAGAAACTCATCCGCGAGCACGCCAGCAAGGAGGATGCCCAATGATCCCCTTGGCGAACCACCTTTGGCAATCGACGCTATTCACCGTCCTCGCCTTCGGCCTGACCCTCCTGCTGCGGCGCCACTCCGCGCATCTGCGCTTCCGCATCTGGATGGCAGCGTCTCTCAAGTTCCTCCTTCCGTTCTCGCTCCTTACCAGCGCCGGCAGCCTGTTCGAAGGCCGTGGTCCGATACCTGCGGCCGCGCCGGCCTTGATCCGCGAGGTTCGCGAACCGTTCAATCCCGTCACCACCCTCCCCATCCCCGACACTCCGCCCGGCTCGGCGCTGCTCTCCAGCCTCGCCATCATCTGGGCCGCCGGCTGCGTCCTGCTGCTGGCCCGGTGGCTCCGGCAATGGATCCAATTGCGAAAGCTGCACCTCGGCGCACGGCTGGTCAGGCGTCGCGCCGAATGCGACGTCTTCGAGTCCAACACCTGGCAGGAACCGGGGATCTTTGGCATCTTCCGGCCCGTCCTCCTGCTGCCCGAAGGCCTTCGTGAGCGACTTACCGAAGAGCAGTTCGAAGCGATCCTCGCCCACGAATTCGCGCATGTCCGGCGGCGCGACAACCTCTTCGCCGCGGTGCACATGGCCGTCCAGGCCGTCTTCTGGTTCCATCCTTTGGTCTGGTGGATCGGCGCGCGGCTGATCTCCGAACGCGAACAGGCCTGCGACCAGGAAGTGCTTCGCCTCGGCAACCGCCCGCAGGTCTACGCCGAGAGCATCGTCAATGTCTGCCGCGCGTACGTCGAATCCCCGGTCGCCTGCGCCGCGGGAGTTACTGGGGCGGACCTCAAACAGCGCATCCGCGGGATCCTCAGCCCCGCCAGGTTACTCCACCTGAGTAACACGGCCCGCGCACTTTTGGCCTCCGGTGCCTTGCTCGTGATCCTACTGCCGGTATTCGCCGGCTGGGCGCAGAATCGCCCCGATTCCCTCAAGTTTGACGTCGCCTCCATCCGCGAATCGAAGGCCGATCACGACAACTCCCAAATCGGCCCCGCCCCGGGCGGCGGCTTCCGCGCCAATAACGTGACCGTGCGGCAACTGATCACTTTCGCCTACGGCCTTCGCGAGTTCCAGGTGGACGGCCTGTCCGGTTGGGCAACGTCGAAACGGTTTAACTTACTCGCCAATACCGATCCGCCGCAGCCGCCCATCGACATGAAGAACGTTAGCATGTCCGGCATTGAGGCGCGGATCGCGGTGGAGCGCGAGCGCATGCGCATGTTGCTCGCCGAGCGCTTTCAACTTACTGTCCGCCGCGACTCGAAAGAAATGCCAGTCTATGCGCTCACTATCGCCAAGGGCGGGCACAAATTGAAGCCCGTGAAGGAAGGGGAGCGTCCTCCGCACATGCGTAGCGGCCGTGGGCAGGCATCGGGAGTCAGCGTACCCATCCGCGCGATGGCGGACTCTCTGTCCGGCTACCTCGCCCGGCGAGTGATCGATGAAACCGGCCTCACTGGAGTCTTCGATTTCGAATTCAAATGGTCGTCCGACGAAGCAGGCGCCGAGGGGCCCTCCTTGTTTACCGCCATGCAGGAACAACTCGGCTTGAAACTCGAATCGAAGCGCGCTCCCGTCGACATGCTGATCGTCGAGCGCGTCGAAAAACCATCGGAGAACTAAGTGGCCAATCCCTTTAGTCACAGACGGCGCATTCCTCTTACTCACGTTCGGGCGGGTGCGCCGTCTTTTGATTAGACATGCGGTTCCTCTACT
>JAEUQE010000251.1 GCA_016789785.1 Bryobacterales bacterium | reverse complement strand
CAGGCCCAGGCCTGGGGAGCGACCAGATAGATGACCGGAACTTTCATCTCGCGGAGACGGGCGGCGAGGCGAAGGTGGAAGTCGGGGCTATCGGTCAGGATGGCCAGATCGGGACGTTCGGCGCGAATCTGGCGCTGGAGGCGGCGGTAGTGCCCGTAGATCCGCGGCAGATGCGACAGGACCTCCACGAGGCCGACAACGGATAGCTCCGCCTGGTCGAGAATGGTACGGACGCCGGCGTCGCGCATCCGGGGCCCGGTACAGCCGAACCATTCCGCCGATGGCCAGTGGAGGCTGAGTTCGCGCATCAGGGCCGAGGCGTAGATGTCGCCCGACGGCTCCCCAGCCGATACGAAAACCTTTTGCGGAGAACAGGATACGGGCATGGGTCAGGAAAGATGGCGGCGGCTCGTGAGCGCTTGATACCATAGTAGCAACTCGATGTCGAATCCCGATCTCGCCCGAATCAGCGTGGCTGATTTCGTAGAAAAATTCCGGGCGGAGATGGTCCCGTTCAGCAATACCTTCTCCTACTTTTTCGCCGGCCTCCCGCTCACCGAAGAGGATGTGAAGGAATACGTGGAGGAACCGATTTCCGCACTTCCCCCAGGGCTCGCTGGATTGTTGCCCAAGGCCACGATTCTTCTTGTGCCGTTTCTTCAGCGAGCGGTGAACGGAAAGGAGAAGCGGCACACAGGCGGCCCGGGAACACGGGAATTCATCGTGATCGAGAAGCCTGCGGATAACAAGCTGATGCAGAATCTGGCTTTTCGGGCCGGCGACGCGATTCACCTGTTCTTTGCGGTGAAGGACGTGGACATGGCCGATTACCACTACTACTTCTACCGCGAGGTGGCAGTGCTGGCGGAGACGCTACTGGTCGATTCGCAGCGGGCCGAGTACAATGGCCTGCTCCGCGAGGAACTCGGCGCGAATGTACACGGCGAAGTGGATGAAGAGAGCTGGCATCATAAGCAGGGTCTGCGGCGCCGGGGGACCAATGTCCGCCGGGATTCCAAAGGGTTCCGCGAATACGCCCGCCTCTCTTTCATCGACACATTGACGTTATATCTTCATGGGATTTGTTGCGACATCGACGTGGAGCCGGGTCCGCGACAGCTTCCGAGCAGGTATCTTCGCAAGCGGCTGATGTGGCTTGAGGGCCTATATCCGCCGCCGGCGGGCTATTACGTGTTTCCGGAAGAGGAAGGTAAAGCATCCGGATAACGGCTGCGCTGTAAGTGGGATAGTAACTGCAAGCAGTATCCCCCAGATCTGCCTTAGATCAATATAGGCCCAATGAGCACCAGCCGATGGTTCCATGGGATGACACTTCGCGTAGTTTCGTGGCTCACCTTGGCGATCGGCAGTACCGCATGTTTGTGGGGACAGGTCCTTCCGAGTCTCAGCGTCACTCCGTCGGCGGCGAGTTTCTCCTACCAGATTGGCGCCACACAACTCCCGGCGGCGCAGACGCTGCAGGTGAAGCGGAGCGGATCTGGCGCGGCGCTTGATTTCACGACCACCGTGAACCCGCCCGCACCGTGGCTGATTGTGACTCCAGCCAGTGGCAAGACGGGCACGTCGATCAGTGTGCGGGTCAACCCCACCTCTCTGGTCGCGGGGACGTATGCGGCAACGATTCAGATCGATGCCGTGGGTTCGAGCGGGCCAGTGACGGCGAGTGTCGTGTTCATTATCCGCAATGCGCCGCCCAATATGAGCGTCGCGCCGGGCTCATTGGCTTTCGCCTGGCAGACGGACGCTGTTGCGGCCCCGGCCGCACAGACAATGGCAGTGACGACGTCCGGAGAGCCATTGTCGTTCTCGGCAGCGGTTTCGGGAGCTCCCTGGTTATCGATCACTCCCGCGGTCGGCGTGGTTGTGGGGGGCAGTCCGCTGACGGTGACAGCGACAGTCGACACGACGGGTCTGCTTCCGGCCACCTACACTGGGAGAATCACCTTTACCTCAACTACCGCGGCGAACAAGACGGTGACACTTACCGTGACCCTCACGGTGACTCCCGGCACAGCGGTGATTGGCTCCGTGTGGCCGAACGCCGCCCCAATCGGCTCGAATGACGCCACCATCACGATCCGCGGGACGCATCTCTTCAAGGCGTCGGTGGTCAAGGCAAACACGACGGACCTTGCAACCACATGGATCAGCACGGAGGTGCTGCTTGCGGTGGTTCCGAAGGCGCTGCTGACCACGCAAGGCACTCTGCCGATCACTGTGTTGAATTCGCCAAGACCGGCTTCGAACGCCACGAATTTCACAGTGACGCCGCCTGGGCCTACGATCCAAACGATCACCAACGCCGCAAGCTTTGCGCTACCGTCGGGTTCCGTGCCAGTACTTGCTCCAGGAGAGATCATCTCGATTTTCGGCGCGGGGTTGGGACCGGCATCGGCCCTGCTTGCCACGCCGGTGAGCAATGCGTTTCCGACTTCGCTCGGCACACCGGCGGCGAGCGTGGAGTTCGAACTCACGACTGGCGTATGGACACCGGCGCCGATTGTCTTTGCGCAGGCAAATCAAATCAACTGCCAGGTGCCGTTTGCGATGACACCAGGGCCTGGACTGAAGTTACGCGTCATCTACAACAGCATCGCGTCCAATCCATTCACCTTTGATGGTGTTGCGGCGGAGCCCGGCATCTTTACCGTCGATAGTTCGGGGCGCGGACAGTCCGCCGCACTGAACTACGCCGCGTCTCCTCCCGCCTACTCGCTCAACTCGTCGTCGAATCCCGTGACAAAAGGTGGAGTGCTGATTCTCTATCTCACAGGCGGAGGCGCTATCAACCCGCTGCCAAGCCCTGAGGGGCAACTGATTCCGGCCAGCCCTGTGCCTGTTCTGGTCAACACGCCCTCGGTCACCATTGGTGGCGAAGCAGCGTCGGTGATCTCGGCCACGGCGGTGCCGGGCGCACTCGGCGGACTTGTGCAACTGAATGTGAACGTGCCCTCGTCGGTCGCGACGGGAAAGGAACTGCCCGTTCTGGTAACCATTGCGGGCAGGCCAAGTCCGCTGACGGCAACGGTTGCGGTGAAGTGATGGCGGGGGTCGGCGGATCGAGTTGCCCGCGGGCCCGTTGCAGGCGAAGGTGAACGAGAACCGCGGTCAAAGGGGGTTCGAGGGCTTATGGTCCGAGCAGGGGCGATTCACAGGCCCCGAGCACGTGCGCATGATTGTCGAGGCGCCAGACTGAAGTCTGCGCTGCCGTTGACACGGCACGCGTGGGTGTGGGCGCTACCCGCGCACCACCGACGGTGTTGCTGAAGCGGTGGACAGTGAAGCGGTGGACAGGGGAGCGGCAGACGAAAGGCCCAGCCCACAGGGGCGGTGGCGAGAGGGTACAGCGGCGCCGGGCGGCACTCCGACGGACATGGCGTGAATCCGAAGTGCCACGAGCGATACAATAGCGCTCGATGGCAAACTTCAACCGTCGTGCTTTTCTTGCCGCATCGGCGCTCGCCGCCGGTACGCCCGCGCCCGCGATGCAAAAGCGCCTTCCCATCCAGAAGGCAGTGCTCCTCGGCATGCTACCGAAGAATCTGAGCATTCGCGACAAGTTTCAACTCGCGAAGGACTGCGGCTTCGAACAAATGGAAGCAGGCACTGAACCGGACGCCGCCGTTTCAGCGGAGATTCGCAAGGCGGCGGAGCAGACCGGGGTTCGCGTGCACTCGGTGATGAACTCCGATCACTGGCGATTCCCAGTCTCTTCGGCGGATCCGGAGGTGGTTGCGAAGAGTATGAAGGGCATGGAAACCAGCCTGCGCAACGCCGCCGAGTGGGGCGCGGAGACCGTCCTGCTTGTCCCCGCCGTGGTGGATGCGAAGACACGCTATCAGGACGCCTGGACG
This sequence comes from Bryobacterales bacterium, assembly GCA_016789785.1. Next base: position 8,444 of record JAEUQE010000251.1, on the reverse strand, counting down.
CGAAGCGTCACGCAAATCAAGAAACTCATCCCAATGGCCGAGAAACTGAAAGTGGTCATTGCGATTGAGGAGGTTTGGAACAAGTTCCTGTTGAGTCCGATGGAGTTCGCGCGCTATGTCGACGACTTCAAATCGCCATGGGTGAAGGCGTATTTCGACGTCGGCAACGTGGTTCTCTACGGCTATCCGCAGGACTGGATCCGTACGCTTGGCAAACGGATCGTCAAGCTGCACTTCAAGGACTTCCAATTCAAGAATGACCCGTCGATCCGCAAGCGTGTCGCGGACTTCGTCAATCTGCGCGATGGCGAAATCGACTGGAAGGAAATCCACGCGGCACTGACGGAGATCGGCTACAAGGGCACGGCGACGGTGGAACTCGCGGGCGGCGATGCAGCATATCTGAAGGACGTCAGCCGCAGGTTCGATTTGATTCTCGAAGGCGCGTGATGCGCCGGCTCGCTGCCGGAGTTCTTCTCGGCGTGCTGCTTGCGCCGCTGCTACTCGCGGTGGCGGCGTATCTGTACGTGGCGTGGTGGCTGGAGAGAGCGCCCTCGGTCGCGGACGGCTCGACCCTTGTGTTACCGCTTAAGGGAACCATCGCGGAGCGGCCATCGCCCGGCGGTCTGACTACGGTGGAGATCTGGCAGGTTTTGCACCATGCCGCCTCGGACTCGCGCATTTCGCGGCTCGTGATTCAGCCCGATGGCCCCGGTGCCGGGTGGGCGAAGCTCGCCGAGATCCGCGGTGGGATCCTTAACTTCCGCAAGTCGGGCAAACCGGTACACGCCACGCTGCGCACGCCTGGCATGCGGGACTACTATCTGGCGAGCGCGGCCAATCGTATCTCGCTACCGCCTTCGGACCTGGTGGATGTGAAGGGTCTGCGAGTGGAGTTGCTTTATGGGAGGGGCCTGCTGGACAAGTTGAGCATTCTGCCCGAGTTCGAAGCCGTGGGTAAGTACAAGGATGGCGCGGATGCACTTACCCGGTCCTCCATGTCTGAAGTTACTCGTGAAACCGTGAACGAGTTACTCGACGCGCGCATGGCCGGGTTTGTGGAGGCAGTCTCATCGGGACGGGGCAAGACAGCGGCCGAAGTGCGGGCGTGGATCGACGATGGACCGGTGATGGCGCCCGATGCGCGGAAGCGCGGCATGATCGATGCCCTGGAATTCGAGAGTCAGACACTGGGCGGGGCACTGGGCGGGGCACTGGGCGGGGCACTGGGCGGGGCACTGGGCGGGGCACTGGGCGAGACACACCGCAAGACACCACGCATCGACGCTCAGGATTACGTCCGGGCGGCGCGAGGGAGCGGAGCACGGGTCGCGGTCCTAGGTCTGGCGGGCGACATCGTTCGCGCCAACTGGTCCTGGTTGTCCGGCGAAGCACTGACACCGGAGAACTACACGTCCGCGATCCGCGCGCTCAAGGACGATGAATCCGTGCGCGGTGTCATTCTCCGGGTCGACTCGCCCGGTGGGGACGCGATCGCATCGGACGAGATCCTGCATGAATTGAAGCAACTCGCGGCGAAGAAGACGCTGGTGGTTTCAATGTCGGACGTTGCGGCGTCTGGCGGCTACACGATCTCGCTTGCGGGTGGTCCGATTGTGGCCTACCCCGAAACGGTCACAGGATCGATCGGAGTGTTCTTTGGGAAGCTCTCGTTCCAAGGGCTCTACGACAAGGCGGGGATTCGCAAGGAGGTATTGACGCGGGGCAAGTTCGCCGATATCGACTCCGAGTCCCGCCCGCTGTCGAGCGAGGCACGCGAGAAGCTGAAATCCACCGTGGAACAGAGCTACCGGCAGTTCGTCGAGCAGGTAGCCGCCGCGAGAAAGCGCAGTCCGGAGGCAATTGACAAGGTCGCACAGGGACGGGTGTGGCTCGGGGCGAAAGCGAAGGAACACGGTCTGGTGGATGAGTTGGGCGGGATCGAGAAAGCCATCGAGATCCTGCGGCGGGAGGCACGCATTGTCGGTCCCATCCGATTGGATCTCTATCCGAAGGCAACGCAGTGGCAGGAATGGCTGCAGTGGTTCGACAAGCTCTGGAAAGCTCAGGAGCAGGTTCGGCAGATGACGTGGAGTCAGACCCCAGCGCTTTGGAAGAGGGCGATCCGGATTCCGGAAGCGCTGCGTTGAGAGGGATCGAGGATCGACGAGGAGGGCTGGCCAGTGACCGGCCCCCGGGAGATCGGGCATCTTCCCGGGCTCCTGAGGCACGCACACGGTAACGAGGGCCCCAGGCTTGTCGCGTCCCCTATCGAGGTGACGCCTCCGGGGCGGGCGCCGTTCGGTGGACGCCGCTCGACTTTCGGCCCGACAGAGCCGGTGCCCGAAGCTTGTTTCAGCCGCGCCAGGAGCAATCCCGGCGCGGGCTGTTCAGTAGCCAGCCCCGCGGGAACGGAGACTACTTCAGAACGGGATAGCTTTCCCAGCCGGTTGCACGGGGAACCCATTGACGCGACGCGTAATCCATCGACGTCAGCAGCAAAAGAATCCCGAGGAAGACGATCGAAATCGCGACGGTGATCTTGGTCAGAATCGGGCTCCACTTCACATGCATGAAGTAGGTGACCACGAGCGTGGCTTTGAACACCGCGATTCCAAGAGCCACAATGATGTTGAAGAAGCCCAAGTCCACCGTCCAGACGTAGTAAGTCAGCACGGTGCAAACCATCAACGCGAAGAAGATGGTGATGTAAGTCCTGGTTGGGGTAACGTGTCCTTCCATCAATAGCCCTTTCAGATTAGATACAGCAACGGGAACAGGAAGATCCAGACAATATCCACGAAGTGCCAGTAGAGACCGCACACTTCAACGGGATTGTAATAGCTCGGCGAGAACCGTCCTTTCATAGCCGCCAGTAGTAGCCATGTCATGATGCCGAGTCCGATGATCATGTGCAGCGCGTGCATGCCGGTCATGGCGAAGTACAGGCAATAGAGAATCTGCACTTCACGGCCCCCTTCGCGATCCCACATGAAGTTGGGCCCGGGGATGTGATGGTGATCCCACTTCTCGTAGTACTCCACGCCCTTAACCCCAAGAAACGCGGCACCAAAGATCATGGTGAGAATGATCATCCAGACGAGACGCTTCTGCTTGCCGAGTTGGGCAGCCTGTACCGCAAGCGCCATCGTAAGACTCGAAACGATCAGGACGACCGTGTTAAATGCGCCCAACTGGACATTGGTATAGCTGCTGGCGATCTTGAACGCGTCCGGATACCAGGTGCGGTAGATCCCGTAAGCGGCAAACATGCCGCCGAAGAACATGATTTCCGTCTGGAGGAAGAGCCACATCCCGAGATTGCCCGACTCATACTGCTGGCGGGCATTCACGAAATGGTGAGCGACATTCGGATCGTGCGCTCCGTGGCCGTGATCGACGGTCGCGGCGTGTGCATCAGACAAGGGTCTTTTCCTCCTTCGCTTCAGCGTAGGCGTAGACTTCTTCGGTCACCACAGGAATACTGGTGAAGTTCTCGGTGGGCGGCGGGCTGGGAATCTCCCACTCCAACCCCTTCGCGTTATAGGGATTGGGCGGAGCATTCTTTCCGCGCAGAATCGAGTCCGTGAAGTAGAACGCGGGGAGCAGATATCCAGCGGCCAGCACCGTCGCACCCGCGGTGGAAAGAACGTGCAGCACCTGGAACTCTTCCGGATAGGCTGCATAGCGCCGCGGCATGCCGAGGTAGCCCAGGATGAACTGCGGGAAGAAGGTCAGATTGAAACCGATGAACACAAGCGCCGCCGAAAGCTTCGCCCAGTTCTCGTCGTACATCTTGCCGGTCATCTTCGGCCACCAGAAGTGCAGACCACCCATGAACGCCATCACCATGCCACCGACCATGACGTAGTGGAAGTGGGCAACGATGAAGTAGGTGTCGTGGATGTGCAGGTCGATCCCCATGGTCGCGCAGACCACGCCGGTGACGCCGCCGATGGTGAACAGCCCGATGAAGCCCATCGCATACAGCATCGGGGTTTCATATCGTATCGAGCCTTTATACATGGTCGCGGTCCAGTTGAAAACCTTGACCGCGGAAGGCACCGCCACCGCAAAGGTGATCAAGCTGAACACAAGGCTGGCATAGGTGGACTGGCCGGCGATGTACATGTGGTGGCCCCACACGAAGAAGCCAAGGATCGCAATTGCCAGCGATGAACCCGCGATGAACTCGTAGCCGAAAACAGACTTCTTCGAGAAGCAGGTGACGATCTCGCTGATCACGCCCATGCCGGGCAGAATCATGATGTAGACGGCGGGGTGCGAGTAGAACCAGAACAGATGCTGGAAGAGCACCGGGTCGCCGCCGAGCGACGGATCGAAGAAGCCGACGCGGAAGGCGCGCTCGATCATCAGGAGCACCAGTGTGATCGCGAGGACCGGCGTGCCGAGCAACTGGATCAGCGAGGTGGCGTAGTGCGCCCAGATGAAGAGCGGCAGACGGCCCCAGGTGAGACCGGGAGCACGCATCTTGTGGATGGTAACGATGAAATTCAGACCGGTGAGAATCGACGAGAAGCCGGCGATGAAGCCCGCCATCGCAACCGCCACCACGTTGCCGTTCGAGTAGGTGCTGCTGTAGGGCGTATAGAATGTCCAACCGGTCTCCACGCCGCCCGTCACGATCGCGCCCACACCGACGACACCCGCGATGATGTAGAGATACCAGCTCAGCAGGTTAATCTTCGGGAACGCAAGGTCTTTGGCGCCGATCATAATCGGTACCAGGAAGTTGCCAAGCGTTGCCGGAACGGACGGGATCAGGAAGAAGAAGATCATGATGATCCCGTGCAGCGTGAACATCTTGTTGTAGGTCTCGGCCTCGAGCAGGTCGCTTTGCGGCGTAAGGAGCTCAAGCCGCACCAAACCAGCGAAAACACCGCCGACGAGGAAGAAAATCGAGATCGAGATCAAATACAGCATCGCGATCCGTTTGTGATCCACGGTCAGCAGCCAGGACTTCCACGTCCAGCCGTTATTCAGATAATTGACGTCTTCAATATGATGACGGACTTCCGCAGAGTGGTCGGTCACTTCTGAGCCTCCTCTTCCGCCTTCTCCAAGCTCTTCACATAGGCGATGATCTGGAGCAGACCTTCTTCGGAAATTTGCCCCTGGAAGGTCGGCATCACCGCCTGATATTTCTCAACAATCTTTGCGCGAGGGTTCAAGATCGACTCTCGAATGTAAGCTTCGTCGGCCTTCAGCACCTGGCCGTTCTGCAATTTCACCATACTGTTGTAAACGCCCACCAGCGATGGACCGCGGCCTTTACCGTCGGGCAAGTGGCAGGTGTTGCAGGCGTACTGACTGAAGAGTTGTTCACCGCGCACGGTCATCGACTCTTCACTGCCGCCAACCCACCTTTCGTAGTCCGACTGCTCCATCACGTAAACCGAACCGATCATGCCCGAATGCTGCGTACCGCAATACTCGGCGCAGAATAAATGGTATTTGCCGACCTTGGTCGGAGTGACATAGAAGGTCGTGTAACGGCCGGGCAGCACGTCACGCTTCACGCGGAACGCCGGGATGAAAAAGCTGTGAATGACGTCCTCGGAAATCATCGTGAACTTCAGAGGCTTGTTCACCGGCACATGGAGTTCATTGATCTCACGCGGGCCTTCCGGATGCTGGACCTTCCACATCCACTGCTTGCCGGTTACGAAAATTTCCATCGACCCTGGCGGCTCATTGTAGGCGCGGAAGTAGATGCGCGCGCCCCACACGAAGAAGCCGAGGATCATGACGAAGGGGATCAGCGACCATGCGAGTTCGAGGACAAGAGATCCGTGGATGTGCGGCGGCGTGTCGGCCTCGGACTTCTGTTTGTATTTGATCGCAAAGTACCCGACGGTGAGGAAGATCAGAACGGTGAAGACCACGGAGAAGAGCATCTCCGCGCCCATCAGAGCGTCGATCTGCGGCGCCAGGTCGCTAGCGGATTCCGGAAATAATGGCAGTGTCTTCTGGTTCATTGCTCTTACTCATTGCGTCATCACGCGCGCCGACGCCGTTCCCTCCGCAAGTTGATGATCATGAATCCGCCCATCACCGCAAGGGTCAAAGCACCCGCGATGCGCACAGCGGTCAAAACATTCAGAGTGTATCTTCCGCCGGAAGGATCATAGTGGAAGCACATCAACAAAAGCTGGGCAACCGGGTCGCCGACCTTGCCCATCGCCGACTCGACGATGCCGAGGCGAACGTCGCGGGCCGTCGGGTCCATCCCGAAAATGTAGCGGCTCAGTTTCCCTTGCGGCGTCGCGATCACGATACCGGCCGCGTGAGCATACTGCTTCGTCGTTGGATCGTAGACGTAGCGGAAGCCCATCGCGTCGGTTAGCGCCTGGATCTGCGGCTCATCACCTGTCAGGAAGTGCCACCCGTTCTCGGTTCCCGGACGGTTGTAGCGCTTCAGGTACGCCTTCTTCTTGTCGGCCGCGATCACGGGAGTTTCCTTCGGATTGAAACTCAGCATGACCATCTCGAAGTCCTTGCCCGCATCGAGCCTCAATGTGCGAAGCGCCTTCACCACGCCGCTCATCGTGAGATCGCACAGCATGGGGCACTCGTAGTAGACAGGCGCGATGATCACGGGCTTGTCTTTGAAGAGATCCTTCAACGCGAGGGTACGGCCTTCTTCGTCGCGGAATTGAAGGTCAAGAGGAAGCTGCGTGTTGAGCTTCTGCTCAAACGCAACTTGTTTGAGCATCTCCATCTGGCCGCCAGGATTCACCTTGGAGGACTGAGCGAATGCGGATAGGGCACACGCCGTCACAGCCAGCACACCAAACGAAAGGGGACGCATATGTTACTGCTTCGCAGCCTCCGCTTTCTTCGCCGGTTCCGACGTGCGCGGTGCGGCGGTTTCCGGCTTGGTATCCGCCACCAGCACTTGCACACCCTTCGTCATCACCATATCGATGGCTTTGTCGACCGGGATGCGCGCCACGCCATTCGTCTTGTCGACGTAGCCGTAGGTAGATGCGGCCGCCTTCTGGCGTTCCTGAAATGTAGAGAGGTCTTTTGCCGGAAACGCTTGCAGGCGTGGCTCCGGCGGCAGACGCCGTTCGGTGCTCTTGAAGACGTTCGACGGGTCTTTCGGCAGCGATGCAATCTCGAAGTTGAACTGAAGCGCCGCGATTCCCATGCAAAGGAAGAGAGTGCCGAGGATGCCGACGCTGGTCCAGATCACCAGAGGAATATTCGCGTCACGGACTTCGATTCCGGCGCTCGCATCGACATGGTCATTGTGATGAGAATGAGTACCCATGATCTATGCTCCTTAGGAAACCTGCAGCGGCTCAAGAGACCGCTTCTTGAGTTGGAGGGCGAAGTACCACACCCAGATTCCACCGATGGCAACAGGCGCCGCGAGATTCAACCAGTGAAGGTTGATATGCGGCTGAGGCATTGGCCCGTCAGAGTGGCCGAACGCCGGCAGGATCACCCATGCCAAGTCGACCAGACGCATCAGCAGCATCCACGATGCGACGGTCGCCACCAGGGCTTTCTTCCGTTTCACGCGGCGTTGCAGCAGCAGCAGGAATGGCACCACGAAGTGGAAAATCAGCAGAACCGCGGCCATGTAACCCCAGCCACCGTTCATCCGGCGAATGTACCACGTGATTTCCTCGGGCAGATTTGCCGACCAGATGATGATGAACTGCGAAAACGAGATGTACGCCCACAACATCGTGAACGCGAACATCAGCGTTCCGAGATCGTGGAAGTTGTTGATTTTGTCCTGATCCTTCAGCGGCTCCTGATCGGTGAGGTTGCGCATCAACACGATCATGAAGGAGAAAGTCGCCAGAGCCTGGCCAACCAGGAACATCGCGCCGTAAACGGTGGAGAACCAGTGCGGCTCCAGCGACATCACCCAATCGACGACGGCAAACGTGACCGCCAGGCCATAGATCAGAATGCCCGGCGCGCTCACTTTCTGGAGCTTCGGGCGCACGGCCCAGTAGCCGGCGGTTTCCTGCTCCTGCGAATACTTGTTCAGAAGCGTGGAGAGCAGGATCCAGATCGCGAAGTAGATCACGGCGCGTACAATTACGCCAGTCATGTTCAGGTAGACCGACTTGTGCTGCAGGATCGGATCCTTCGCTACCACTTCAGCGTGCGTCCACTCATACAGGCTGTGCGAGCCGAGGAAGAGCATGGGAAGCAGCAGCACGAACATCAGCGGGATGGTTCGCGTGCCGGCTTCCAGACCGCGACGGATCGCCACACCCCATTGGCCGCCAACCATGTGGTGGAGCATCAGCAATCCAAGCGAGCCAACTGCCAGGCAGAACCAGTAAATGTAACCCAGCAGATAGGAACGCCAGAACTGATCATGATCCATGCCGAAGCCCACGCCGCAGGCAACCAGTCCGATCACTCCAGCGATCAGCCCGCGCGTTTGGATCTTG
>JAEUQE010000250.1 GCA_016789785.1 Bryobacterales bacterium | reverse complement strand
CCGTCTGATGGGTCTGGCGGAAGCAAAGCTGCGGGCGGCATAAGACCGTGGGGAGGAACTCTTGTCATTCATTGAGCTGATCGACATTGGAAAGAGCTTCGGGCCTCGCGATGTGTTGCGGGGAGTGAACCTGGCTGTGGAAGAAGGAGAATTCGTATCCGTTGTGGGTGCATCGGCGTCAGGGAAGACCACGCTGATGAAGATTGCGAGCGGGCTGCTTGCGGCCGACAAGGGAGCTGTCCGGATGGACGGCAAGCCGCTGAGTGGCTTTTCGCACGATGCTTCCATCGTGTTCCAGAACTACTCACTGCTGCCATGGCTATCGGCACTGGAGAATGTGCGGCTGGCGGTGGAGGCCGCATTTCCCGGGAAGGCCAAGGCGCAACACACCGAACATGCGGAGCGTTATCTGAAGATGGTGGGGCTTGGGGCGGCCATCAGCAAACGTCCCAGCCAGCTTTCGGGAGGCATGCGGCAACGCGTGGCCATTGCCCGGGCCTTCGCGGTGGAGCCGCGAGTGCTGTTTCTGGATGAACCGTTCGGCGCACTCGACGCATTGACGCGCGCGACACTGCAACAGGAACTGGCGACGATGTGTTCGGCGGCGTCACGGCCGGTGACGGCTCTCATGATCACGAACAGTGTGGATGAGGCGATTCTGCTATCCGATCGCATTCTGGCATTGGGCCGTGGTCCGGGCGCGTCGCTCTCGCCCGCGGTGCCGGTGGAGATTGCGCGGCCTCGCGCGGCGGACCTGCTGATGCACAACGATCAGGCGATTCGCATCCGTTCGCGTCTGGCGGAGTTTTTGTCGGCATCGCATGGCAGCGGCAAGACAGTGGGCCGCGCGGCGACGTTGAATGCCACTGTGAATGCCCCTTTGAAGGCCGGTGTGCCGGCGGGCGTCACCGTGGAGGCAAGATCATGATCCAACGCCCACTGGAGATCACGTCGCTCACGAAGATTTTCGAAACGCCAACTGGTCCGCACACGGTGGTGAAGGACTTCAGCCTGAAGATTCAGCCGGGGGAGTTTGTTTCGCTTCTCGGACATTCAGGCTGTGGCAAGTCGACGGTGTTGTCTATCGTCGCCGGTTTGCAGCAGGCGTCGTTCGGAGGCGTGGTGATCGACGGGACGGAAGTGACCACGCCGGGGCTGGAGCGCGGTGTGGTGTTCCAAAGCCCGTCGCTATTGCCGTGGATGAGTGCGTTGGATAACGTGCTGCTGGCTGTCCGCCAGTCACAGCAGGCCCTGCGCGTCCCGCAACAGCGCGAAGCCGCGATGAAGTATCTGGCCATGGTTGGCGTGGATGAGTTCGCCGCGCAAGCGCCAGCCGATCTTTCGCAGGGCACGCAACAACGGGTGTCGATTGCGCGCGCGCTTTCGCTGGAGCCGCGGTTTCTGTTGCTCGATGAGCCGTTCGGCATGCTCGACTCAATGACACGATTCGAGCTGCAGGATCTGGTGCTCGACTTGTGGGAGCGCGATCGCAAGACGGTGATTCTGGTGACGCACGATGTGGATGAGGCCGTGTATCTCTCAGACCGGATTGTGTTGATGACGGATGGTCCCGAGGCCCGCGTTGGTCTTGATTTGAAGATCACGCTGCCGAGGCCGCGCGATCGGAGGATGGCCGCGGATAACCCCGAGTATCTGCGGTTGCGCGCGGAGGTGATCCGTTTCCTCGAACACCACAGCCGCCAGTTTCAACAGGAGAAAGCCGCATGAAGGAACGGCTGGTAGTGGTCGGCAATGGCATGGCGGGCGTGGCCTGCGTGGAACAGATTCTCAAGCACTCGCAAGAGTTCCACATCACCATCTTTGGCGCGGAGACGCACGTCAATTACAACCGCATCCAACTCTCCTCCGTGCTGGCTGGTGAGAAGGACTTCGACGAGATTGTGTTGAACGACATCGACTGGTACCGTGAGCATCGCATCGACGCGAAGCTGGGCCGGTGGATCACGGAGATCGACCGTGAGGCTCGTGTGGTGCGATGCGCCGGCGGAGAGGAAGCGGGCTACGACAAGCTGATCCTCGCCACGGGATCGAGCGCGTTCGTGCCTCCCATTCCCGGCACGGATAAGTCGGGCGTGTTTGTGTTTCGAACGCTCGACGATACGCGGCAACTGGTGGAGCTTTCAGGCCGTGGAATCAAGGCCGCGGTGATTGGCGGCGGGTTGCTGGGACTGGAGGCGGCGCGCGGTCTGCAGGTGCGCGGTTGTGACGTCACCGTGGTGCATCTTGCGGACCACCTGATGGACCGGCAATTGGATCCGGTGGGAGGGCGCTACCTCGCAAGCAAGATGGAGCGAATGGGCATGACCCTGATGCTTGGGCGCAACACGCGCGCGGTATTGGGCAACGGGCATGTGGAAGGACTGCGGTTCGACGACGGCTCCGAGATCGAAGCGAACATGGTGGTGATCGCCGCGGGCATTCGTCCCAGTGTGGAGTTGGCGAAGCGCGCGGGGCTGACCGTGAACCGCGGCATCGTGGTGAGTGATCACATGCGGACGTCCGATCCGCGGATCTACGCGGTAGGCGAATGCACCGAACACAACGGGCAGACCTTTGGTCTGGTAGCGCCACTGTTCGAGCAGGGCAAGGTGCTGGCGGCTGCGATCACGGACAACGAAGGACCCGCGTTCAGCGGCGCGGCCCCGGCGGCGAAGTTGAAGATCATGGGTGTGGAGGTGTTCTCCGCGGGCGACTATGACGAGACCAGGCCTGGCGCCGAAGCGATCCGCTATGAAGATCCGGCGTTGGGCGTGTACAAGAAGCTGGTGTTGAACAACGGCCGGTTGCAGGGCGTGATTCTGGTGGGCGATGCGTCCGATGATCACCGGTATATGGACTGGCTGCGGACCAACAAGGATCTGAGCAAGGACCGCAAACATCTGCTGATGCCGCCGCCGGTCGCGGATGGGGGCTTGGATGTGGCCCAGTTTGCCGATAGCGAAACGATCTGTGGCTGCCTCGGCGTGACCAAGGGCGAGCTGATTCACGCGATCCATGAGCATGGCATTTGTACCATGCCGCAATTGAAGGATCGCACGCGCGCGTCGACGGGCTGCGGAAGTTGCGGCAACCTGTGCCAGTCGCTGTTGAAAGCAGTGTCGCCGGAGTTTCAGGAAGACGGCGTGAAGGTGCTCTGCGAGTGCGTGAAGTTCCCGCAGGAGAAGCTGCGCGAGATCATCCGGTCGCAGCGTCTGAAGTCGGTGCAGGAAGTGCTGGACATCTATGGCAACGGCATCGGATGTGAGATCTGCAAGCCCGCGATCAGCTATCTGGTGGATGTGGTGTGGTGCGGCGACCATGATGAGGACCGCTCGGCTCGCTTCATCAACGATCGTGTGCACGCCAACATTCAGAAAGACGGGACGTTCTCCGTGGTGCCGCGAATGCGGGGCGGAGTAACGACGCCGTCGGAATTGCGGCGCATCGCGGATGTCGCCGAGAAATACAACGTGCCGATGGTGAAGGTGACCGGCAGCCAGCGCATTGACCTGCTGGGCATCCGGAAGGAGGATCTGCCGAAGGTATGGGCCGATCTCGATATGCCATCGGGGCAGGCGTATGCGAAGGGCGTGCGCATGGTGAAGACGTGTGTCGGGTCGGACTTCTGCCGCTTCGGCGTTCAGCCTTCGATTGAGACTGGCATCGAGTTGGAACGGCGCTTGGAGAATCTCTACACGCCGCACAAGACGAAGCTTGGCGTGGTGGGCTGTCCGCGCAATTGCGCCGAAGCAACGGTGAAGGACATCGGGCTCATTGGGCAGGACGGAAGCTGGCAAGTGGTGGTAGGCGGGGCGGCGGGAAAGGGCGTGCGGAAGGCGGATCTGCTGATTACGGTGGAGACCACGCCGCAGGCGATTGAGGCCGCGGAGCTGTTCTTCCAGTACTATCGCGAGGGTGCGAATTATCTCGAGCGGACGTACGACTTCGTGGAGAGGCTGGGAATTGAGAAAGTGCGCCGCGACACGGTGTATGCCACCGATGAGACCAAGCTCGGATTGCTCGACCGGCTGCGGCGATCGAAGGAGCGATCGTCGGACGCATGGCTGGAACGCAACAATCCGCGGCCCACACAGTTCGTGCAGATTCAACCTCTGGAGGGAGTATCGCGATGATGGCAAGCGGCTGGATTCGGATCACGGCGGCGGAGAACATCCCGCCACGGGAGGGTCGCGCGGTGAAGCTCGGCAATGTGGAAGTGGCGATCTTCAATCTGGGCGGCCGTTTTGTCGCCTTGGAGAACCGTTGTCCTCATCGCGGAGGGCCATTGGCGGACGGCATTGTGAGCAGTCAGGGTGACGTGGTGACGGTGACGTGTCCGCTTCACAACTGGAGGATCTCGGTGGAGTCCGGCAGAGTGGTGAAGCCGGGAGGGGAGGCTGCGGCGTGTCTTCGTACGTTCGAGGTGGATGTGGTGGACGGAATCGTGACGGTGCGGGCGGACCAAGATGAGCGGCAGGCGGCGGCATGAGTGCGCAACTCGGATCCGGGCCGATCGCGGCATGAGGGGCGGCCGCGGAAGTAGCGAGTGGCTTGCGATAATGAAAGGAATGTCTTCGTCTGAGGGAACCAAGCGTTCATGGGTTTTGATGGCTTACGTGTAGTGTCACTCGAGTCCCGGCGCGCCAAAGAAATGGAAGCGCTGATCGTGCGTCACGGAGGCGATGCGTTTGTCGCGCCATCGGTGAGGGAGAAGGCCGTGGATGCGGGTGACGCTCTTTACGCCTGGGTGGAGCGTCTGCTTGCGGGCGAGTTTGACTGCACCGTTTTCATGACCGGAGCGGGCCTTTCGTACCTGCGCGACGCGGTGTTGACGCGCTATCCGAAGGAGCGCTTTGTGGAAGCACTGCGCAAGACCACGATTGTCGCGCGCGGCCCGAAGCCAACGGTGGTACTCCATGAACTCGGGCTGAAGGTGCAGGTACAGATTCCGGAGCCGAACACATGGCGCGAGGTGGTTCCGATCCTGGCAGGGCGCGGCGAACGCCGGATCGCGATTCAGGAGTATGGCCGCGACAACCACGAGTTCGTGGCGGCTTTGGAGGCGATCGGCGCTGAAGTGAGTCCGGTATCCATCTATAAGTGGGAACTGCCGGAGGACACCGGGCCGATTCGCGAAGCGGCGCGGCGCATTGCCGGGCGCTGCTGCGATGTGGTCGTGTTCACCACGTCGATTCAGTTGGTGCATCTGCTGCAAATCGCGGCGGAGATGGGTTTGGAGGAACGGGTTCGCTCCGCCCTTCGCGACGATCTCGTCATCGCCTCGGTAGGGCCGATCATGGATGCCGCGTTGCGGGAGCACGGCTTTGAGCCCGACGTGATTCCCGCGCATCCGAAGATGGGCATTCTTCTGCGGGCTGCCGCGGAAGAGTCGCACGCTGCGCTCGCGCGCAAGCGGGGCCGGGTGGCCACACCTACCACTCCGTAACCCAATCGCGCGGACTACAACTTACTCACGCCCCGTCAACCCCGATGTCGGTGGGAGCCGGAATGACAACACCGACGGCCTACGTGTGTCCGGTCGAGACAATCGAACTTACAGGAGGGGTTTCATGTTGCGCTATTCCTTGCTATTTGCCGGGGCGATTTGCGCGTCCGCCACCGATGGGGGCACGCCGGCTCCGAAGGCTACGGAGACCAAGCCCGCCGCCGCTGCGGCACCCAAGCCGCACAAACTGGGGCCGGTGACGGTGCAGGGCAGTATCCGGACCAGGATGGAGGCCTGGGACTGGTTCCAGGGGGATTCGGGTGACTCCACATACGCCTTCTCGGGCAATATTCTGCGGCTGAGTTTCTCGCAGTCTTTCGAGTCGTGGGACTGGACCGTGGAAATGGCCGCACCGTTCTTACTGGGGTTGCCGGATAACGCCGTGGCTCCGGGTACACAAGGGCAGCTTGGCCTGGGCGCGAATTACTATCTGGCGAACGGGCGGAACCGGAATGCGATTGGCCTGTTTCCGAAGCAGGCGTTTGTCCGCTTTCGCAGCCTGGGCGGCAGCCAGAACCATACCCTGAAGCTCGGGCGCTATGAGTTCATGGACGGGTCGGAGATGACGCCGAAGAACGCCACGCTGGCTGCGATCAAGCGGGACCGTGTAAACATGCGGCTGCTGGGGCATTTCGGCTGGACCCACGTGGGCCGGAGCTTTGATGGCTTCCATTACAGTTACAACCGGCAGTCGGGTAACTTCACCGTGCTTGGCGGAATCCCCACGCGAGGTGTATTTCAGACCGACGGATGGGGTTGGAACCGGACGGCATTCGGATACGCGTCTTACACCAGGCCTTGGGGCAAGGGGGCGCACGCGGCGGAGACACGTGTGTTCGGGCTGCACTATCACGACTGGCGGAAAGTGTTGAAGACCGACAGCCGGGCGCTCGTGGCGCGGAGAAACGATCTGGCGAATATCCGGGTGGCGACGTTCGGAGGGCACTCCGTGCACGCATTTGACACGAAGGCCGCCACCTATGACTTACTCTTCTGGGGATCGGCGCAGACCGGACAGTGGGGTCTGATTGATCATCGCGGCCATGCGATCGATATTGAGGCGGGCATTCAGCCCAAGTTCGCCCGCAAGTGGAAGCCGTGGATCCGCGGCGGGTACTACGATGGATCGGGCGACGGCGACCCCAACGACGGTACGCACAACACTTTCTTTCAAGTGATGCCGACGCCGCGTCCTTTTGCGCGCTTTCCGTTTTTCGATATGGTGAATAATCGTGATTACTTCGGGATTTTCATCTTGCGGCCGCACGCGAAGGTCACGCTTTCCGCAGAGTTTCATGCGCTGAGGCTGAGTAACCGGAATGATCTGTGGTATCTGGGAGGCGGCGTCTTCCAGCCGTGGACCTTCGGGTATGTGGGGCGCGCGGCCAGCGGTAACCGGTCGCTGGCAAATCTGTATGACGGCAGCGTGGAGTACCGGATGAATGCGACGGCGACCATCGGAGGCTACTTCGGTCACGCGCAGGGAAGGGCAGTCACGTCGGCGATCTATCCGAAGGGGAAGAACGGGAACTTCGGCTATGTGGAGGTGGCGTACCGCTTCTGACGGTCGGTAAACTGTGGGTCAGCGGTACGCATTGCGGCATCGAGTGTTCTACGAGGATGACGGCGGGACGGATGGGCTGCCGGTCTTCCTGTTCGAGTACGCCGTGGAGAGGACGGAGGGGTTCGGGAGAAGCGCTTCGTGGAGGAGAGGCGACGCTTGCGACATACTGAAAGAAGCTGCTACATAGGAGCCGTCATGATCGTAAGTGCACATTTTGATGGCAAGGTCATCGTCCCGGACGAGCCGCTCGATCTGCTTCCCAACTAGGCCTTGATTCTCCAGATCCGGACTGTGAGCGGCGAGATTGCGCCGACGGAGGATTCGGCGCTGGCGTGGATCGCCGCGAATGCTGTCGAGAGCGACGTACTCGCCGTGGATCTGGCGGATCGCCACGACCATTACCTCTATGGGCGCTCCTCCGGTGGCGAGCAGCGGTAGTGGCTACGTACTTCGCGGACACAGCTTTCTGGATCGCGCTCTCGCGAAGGCGGGATCAATACCATCCCCGAGCTATTGCGTGGCGCTCCGTTCTCTGGGAGTGGCTGAACGCTCTCGCGGATACGACCACCCGCTCCATTGCGGCAGAGGGCTACCGGCGGGTATTCACTGACAGCCGCGTCGAGGTCATCACCTTCGATCCTGAGCTCAACGGGGCAGCAGTCGATCTGTACCGCCGTCGCATCGACAAGGATTGGAGCCTCACCGACTGCCTCTCCTTCGTTGTCATGGAGCGGCGTGGCCTCATTGAAGGGCTTACCACTGACCACCATTTCGAACAGGCCGGCATGAAGGCCCTGATGCTATCTCTGCCGAGTCTCTGAGATCGGGTTGTCAAACCAGGGAGTGATGGGAGCGCTCAGTGGTGGTTTGTGACGGACGCAGGCTGTTGAAGAGTCACGACTGCGCTGCAAGGACTGGATAGAGGCCCAATGACGCCGGGCAACCCCCCGATCAGACTTCGATCCGGTAGAGATGAGTGTCCCCGCGCAAGAAGATCGCTTTGCCCGAAATCGCGAACGAGGCCAGTGTCCGCTCCGGAATCGTGTTCCGCGCGAGTTCCCGATACTGCCTGCCTGGCGCAATCACCACGCTCTCGCCTTCTTCACTGAG
Organism: Bryobacterales bacterium; assembly: GCA_016789785.1. The sequence goes on along the minus strand of JAEUQE010000250.1, from coordinate 4,183 downwards.
GAAGTAGATGCGTCCGTCGGCGAACACGGGCGAGGCGGAGTGATTGCCGCCGATCCGCTGCTGCCATTGGAGCGCGCCGCTCTGGGCGTCGAGGCAGGTGGCGATGCCGTTGTCGCTCACCATGTAGAGTTCATTTCCCGTCACAATGGGCGATGGCGTCAGCGGGACGGCTCGTGCATGGGACCACGCCACGTGCGATTGCGTGACGTTGCCCTTGCCATCGGGACGCACGGCGAACAGCACGGGCTGGAAGAAGCCGGAACAGATATAGACCAGGCCATGGGCGTGGACGGCGCGAGGGACGTTGGAGAAGCCGTCGCCGTATTCGATATGCCAAAGCTCCTTGCCGGTGCGGGGATGGTAGGCGTAGGCGCGGTTGGCGCCAGGACTGATGAGTTGCGGTTGGCCGGCATGCTGAATCACGAGCGGCGTCGTGTAGGCCTGATTGCCCTTGCCGCGCGGAGTCTTCCAGCGAACCTTGCCGGTGGCGGCGTCGAGTGCGATGACGAATTGCGCGTCGAACCCGTCGCAACTAAAGATCAGCAGGTCTTCGAACAGTGCCGGCGAGCCGCCTGGCCCATGCTGCGGCTCGTACCGGATGGTCTGCTTCCACAGGATTTCGCCCCGGGTGTTGAGGCAGGCGGTGCCATAGAAGCCGTAATGCACGTAAATCCGGTCGCCGCTGACGATGGCGGTAGGTGAGGCGAAGCTGTTTTTCTTGTGAATGCCTGGGCCTTTGTCGCGAATCCGGAAGATTTCTATGTCATCGAGCGCCTTGCCGGATTTCTGATCGAGGGCAAGCAAGCGCAGCGAATTGCCGTCTTCGGTCGCGGTGGTGAGCCAGATGCGATCCCCGGCGATGGATGGCGACGACCAGCCCTGCCCAGGAACCGGCACTTTCCAGCGCACGTTTTTCGAGCCGGACCATTCGAGCGGCAGGCCCGTTTCCGAGGAATGCCCTTGACCCGAGGGGCCTCGGAATTGCGGCCAGTCCTCGGCGCGGGCGACGGTTGCGGCAAGTAGCGGCAGAGCCCGGCTGAGGAGTGCGCGGCGATGGAGAGTGAGTGCGGGGCGTTGCATGAGAATCCCAGGTTTGGGGCCATGGTAGCAGAACCGCGTGCCGTAGTTAACCATCTTTGATCGCAAGGTTCGGGTCAACGCGCGACACCCGCCAGGCCGGAAGCGTACTGGCGGCCCCCACCACGACCGAGATCGCCACGACGGCAACTCCGATCGTGACGCCGTCCCCGGCTGAACGCCGAACAGAAGGGAGGCGATAAAGCGATTGACCGCGAGCATACCTGCCAGACCCAGCGCAATGCCCAGTGCAGTGACGTGAAGTCCGTGCGTCAGGAACGGCTTGAGCACTTGCGAACGGGATGCGCCGAGGGCGATTCGAATGCCGATCTCGCGCCGGCGAACTTACTCTCTATCGCGAGGTGAAGGGCAACGAGGGCTTCGGCGCGACGAATCCTTGCCGCCAGCACTTCGGGCTGGGCAGTACGGCGAGCGTGGAACGCGTCACCATCGAGTGGCCCAGCGGCGCCACGCAAGTTCTGCGGGACGTGAAAGCGAATCAGGTGATCACCGTGGAAGAGGCGCCTGCGCCGGGCGCCTGGTGAAGTGACCCGTCCATTCTTCTCCCGAATTCCGCAGTATTCAGTGGAGGAGAAGAATGAAAGTCAGGAGTGTGACCTATCCGTACGGCGGCACCATGGGCGACGTGGAGGCGTCAGCCGGCGGCAAGCGAATGTTTGTCTATCTCACCTCGGCGTTCCGGCCGGCTGCCTCAGTGAACGTGATTGTTTACCTGCATGGACACTGGCGGACGAAGACGGTCAAGAACTTCGACCAACTGATTCAGCACGAGACGATTGCGTCATTCATTCGAGCGGTAGACGGAGCCGGCGCGCCGCTGGCTCTCGTGATTCCAAGCCTCGGGGTGAGGTCCGGCGAAGACTGGGTCAGCGAGAAAGACGCATTTGCCAGCGTGCTGAAGGATGTCCAGCAGTTTGCGGCGTGGCGGGCCAACGAACTGAAGGTGAACATGTGTCTGAAGGACTGGACCGTGGACCCGGCCAGCGGGCAGAAGGTGCAGCCTCTGCTGCTGGGGACGCTGGTGCTGGCGGCGCATTCCGGTGGGGGCGCCACGCTGAATCGTCTGCGGAAGAATGGCGGGTCGAATTTCGCGAACGTGAAGGAAGTGTGGATGTTCGACAGTCTCTATGGAGGTTCCGGCGAACCCGAGGAGTGGATCCCTGTTGCGGAGCAGACCGTAATCCATGCGTTCTGGGAAGATACCTGGCGTACGGAAAAGCTGGAAAAGCTGCGCAAACAGCACAAAAATCTTCCGAATCTCAAGACTGTGGCACGAACTCCAGGGCACGATCATATCCCTGGACGTTATGCGGGGAAGCTGATTCAGAACAGTGCGAATCTTTGAGGAGGAAGTAGGAAGAAGGAAGGAGTCAGAATGCAGGCTACGGCAGACGTGGAGACGCGTCCTGACTTCCGCCAGCCGGCGAAACCCACAATACGCAATTTGACAAGCAGCTTTCCAAAGTGTTTCACTGTCATCTGCCGGCGCGAACATGACGAATCATCTGGAATAGTATTGAAAGTCCGTCCATGCCCCACTCCGTCACACTCCGCCCGCGCACTCCCGAGGACCATGAGTTTCTCCGCACACTCTACGCCTCCACCCGGACGGAGGAACTCGCCCACGTCCCTTGGCCCGCTGAGACCAAGCAGGCTTTTCTCGCCGAACAGTTCCGCCTGCAGACCCTGCACTACGACCAGCACTACCCGAATGCGCAGTTTCTGGTGATCGAGTCCGCGGCGGATGGCGTGCCGGTTGGCCGCCTGTATCTGTGCCCTTTCGGGGCGGAGGAAATGCGCCTCATGGACATCGCTCTGCTGCCCGAATGGCGAAGCCACGGCATCGGCGGCGCTCTCTTGCGCGACTTACTGGAATCCGCGCGCAAGGAGGGCCGCAAGGTCACCTGCCACGTGGAGTTCAACAATCCCGCGCTCCGGTTGTACCAGAGGCTTGGTTTCCAACCGGTGGAGCGGCGCGGAGCCTATCTGTTCATGCAATGCATCCCGTGAGCGCGGCGGAGAGCATAGCGTGAGAGCATCGGGCCGCCTCGCGATCCCGCGTTCTGATACGCTAGTGAGCCATGCTGAGTCCCCGCGTGTTGCGGCGAACGCCACTGGCTGTGGCCGCCTTCTCGCTTCTCGCGCTTGCACTGTGGCGAATTCCTTCGGCCGATGCTGGTCAGGGCGCGGTGGCGCATTCCGTGCCGGGTCAGGAGCATCTGACCTTCTGGATCAATCACAACGGGCTGATCGAGATCGACGCGGCTGGTGAAATCGGCTTTGGCGACGCGGCCCGGCTCCTCATGCGGCGCCGCGAGAATGCTTCGCGCCTCAAGGCCTTACGCGACCGCTTCGTGTTTCGTAAGCCGGACGTGGCGACGCTCGCGGGCATTCCCGGCCTGCTTGCCGCCGGCGCACGCTATGCCGTTGCGCAGAACCGTGTTTTCAACCTGCCCGAGATTCGTGCTGGAAAAGTATATCTGCACCGGATCGTGGAACCTGTGCCGGGAACGTTCTCGCGTAAGATTGGCGGCGCCGAAGTTACTCTCGATGTCCGGCCTCTGGTCCGGCTGAAAGTCCACTTACTCGATGAAGACGGCCGCCCTGTCACCGCACGGGTCTATCTGACGGGCGCCGATGGACTCAGTTATGCGCCGAAGGGCTCCATCAGCCGTTTCGCCGCCGAACCCGCCGAACAGTTCTTCCACGCCGAATCCTCTTTCGAGATCGACCTTCCCGCCGGGACGACCCACATTGACGCCACACGGGGTCTGGAATACAACCTGGTTTCCCGCGACATTGATCTCCGCAAGCCCGCCGCGGTTACGCTTCGCCTCAAGCGCTGGACCCATATGGCGCGCAAAGGCTGGTACTCCTCCGACGCGCATATTCACGCCAATTACACCGCCGCCGATTTTCAGGATGTGACCGCGGAGGATGTGCGCACTTACACGCTCGGCGAGGATCTGCATATCCCGAACATGATGGTCGCGAACTCGTTTGGCGCATTTCTGCACGATACGAAGTATTTCGAAGGAAAGGTATCGGCGCTGAGCCGCCCGCCCTACCTGCTGTATTGGAACGA
>JAEUQE010000024.1 GCA_016789785.1 Bryobacterales bacterium | reverse complement strand
GCCGGTCTGCCTGACGCCAGCGGCGCCAGATGCGGCCGCCAAAGCGAATCCGCTCGCAGCCCGAGGACTCTTCTTCGCGAAGAATGCCCAATGCCGCGTCGTCCGCAGCATCCAGTTTCGCGGCCGGCGCGCCGTCGCGAAACACCCACAACTCATCCGCATTGGCCGGAACCTCCAGCGCGTCCCCAATGAACGAACTGATGTCCACCCTGCCGGCATCCAGGAGGTCCGCCACTTCCCACTGGCAGCTTCTCCAGTTGAAGTTCGACGCCTTGTAGCCGTACACCGTGATGCCCGGGCGATCGTCTTCCACCTGCGCCGGCACCGGCATGAACGCGGTCGGGCCCACGCCCGTCCGGCCCCAACGTGCCACGAAACACTGTGCTTCGCCAGTACGGGAGACCAGTGCGAAGGCCGCCGTCTGATCTGCCACCGACAGGCCAGCCACGTGCAGCGCGAATGCGGGCTCGCCTGCACCTGTCCATAACTCGAAATGATCGCCACACAACTCCACCAGAGTTCGCCCGGCGGTAATCGGTGTCGCACTACCCGCGCAAATCATACCTCTACACAAAGTAACACCACGCGGTGTGGCGGCTTCCCTGGAGTGCGGGAGGCCGCTTCGAAACGGCGAGAATCGGAAGGCGCGCCCTGACAGACTAGCGGCGATGCTTGACCCTGGAGCAGTTTCGGACTATTCTCAGCACGTCGGCCGATGGCGGTGCGCCACTTGCCCCTCAGGCCATCACTTCAGGAGTTCGGTAATGTCTATGTTCGTCATGCGACTCGCACTGATTCTTCTTCTCTCGGTGGCGCCGCTGGTTTCCCAGGACATCAACGGCGCCATCTCAGGAACCGTAACCGACAGCTCTGGCGCCGTCGTGCCGAACGCGTCTGTAACGGTGGTCAACACCGCCACGTCCGTCGTAGCCTACAGGGGCTCCACCAACGAATCGGGCAACTACTCCGCGCCCTCGCTGCCGGTCGGAACGTACCGTGTGAGCGTCGAAGTGGCCGGCTTCAAGAAAGCCGAAATCCAGGGTGTCACGCTCCAGGTCGACCAGCGCGCGCGGGTGAACGTCGTCCTGCAGCCGGGCGAACTCGCCGAGACCGTGACGGTGGTCGGAGAGGGGCTCGGGCAACTCGAATCGGAAAGCTCGTCGCTCGGCGCAATCATCAACACGACCCAGGTGAAGGACCTTCCCATGCCCAGCCGCAACGTGCTCAATCTGCTCACGCTGGTCGGCGGCGTATCGAGCGGCGGCGCGGCCACCGGCATCAACGCCAGCCAGTTGTCGATGAACGGAAGCCGCACGCTGAACAGCGAGTTCGCGGTGGACGGCGTGTCGGTGGTTTCAGGCTCGACCGGCGGAGTGCAGCGCGTGCCCTCCACCGAAGCGGTGCGCGAGTTCCGCGTGCTCACCTCCGGCTACACCGCCGAATACGGCCGCACGTCGGGCGGATTCGTCAGCATCGTGACCGACTCCGGCACGAACGACATGCACGGCAGCCTCTACGAGTACTTTCGGAACGAGAAGCTCAACGCCAACGATTATTTCCGCAACCTGCGCGGGCAGAACCGGCCCGTAGACCGCTACAACCAGTTCGGCGGGAAGCTCGGCGGTCCGGTGTATCTGCCCAAGCTGTACAACGGCAGGGACCGCACCTTCTTCTTCTTCAATTACGAAGGGCTGCGTCGGCAGGTCCCGTTCAACAATCTCTCGACGGTGGCGCCGCAGGCGTTCCGCGCGGGCGATTTCTCGGCGTCTCCCATCCCGGTGAACGATCCCGGCACCAATACGCCCTTCGCGGGCAACCGCGTTCCGCAGAGCCGCCTGGACCCCGCCGCGATGAAAGTGATGAGCCTGCTGCCCACGCCCAACTCGCCGGGCACCGAGGACCGCGCCAACGGACGCACGATCAACAACTACCTCAACGCCGGCTCGACCGGCGTGGTGGACAACCAGTACACGTTCCGCGGCGACCATTCGGTGGGCGCGAAGGCGCGCATCTGGGGCCGGCTCTCGATGTACAAGGTCACGTCGCCCTCGTCCCAGGTACTGCCCGGACCGCTCGATTCGCGGGTCGGCGACAGCCTCACCAGCGGATACCAGGCATCGTCGTCGTGGACGCACATCTGGTCGCCCTCGGTCATCACCGAAGCGTGGCTGGGCTTCCAGCGCAACAACCCGGCGATCGATCCGCCGAGCCTGGGGATCAACGTACGCGACGTGCTGGGAATCCAGCGGTCGTCCTACGCCGCCACTCCGGTGATGAACATCAGCGGATGGGCGGGCATGGGCATCAACTCCAACACCTACCGGCGGCAGATCGACAACAACTATCAGGGTTCCGCCAGCCTCACGTGGACGCGCGGCAACCACACGGTGAAGACCGGGTTCCAGTTACGCAAGAACCAGTTCAACGTCTTCAACCCGGGCGGCAATTTCGCCGGCATCTACAACTTCAACGGCCAGCTCAGCTCGCCGCAGCGCGCCGCGGGCAACCCCATCCACGCCATGTCGGACTTCCTGCTCGGCCTGGTGAAGACGGCCAACTACGACCTGCCGCAGCCCATGACCGGACGGCGCAACGCCAACCTCGGCGTGTTTGTGCAGGACGACTGGAAATTCAGCCGCCGCCTCACGCTGAACCTGGGAGTGCGCTACGAACTGGAGACGCCGATGACGATGTCGAATAACATCTACTCGCGCGTCGACCCGGTATCGGGCAAGCTGCTGGCGGCCAATAAGAACGCGACGCGGTCGCTCAATCTGGAGGCGGCGAAGTTCAACCTCGCGCCGCGCATCGGCTTCGCTTACAGCCTCAACGACAAGACGGTGCTGCGATCGGCGTTCGGCGCCTTCTACAGCCAGATCTTCTCCAACATGGGCGGCGTGGTGCTGTATCCGGGCTTCACCGTAGCGCAGCAGTTCCCTGACCTCGGCGTGGGCATCGCGCAACCATTCAAGCTGAACGAAGGGCATCCGCTGATCGCGGTTCAGGACCTGAACGATCCGTTCATCGTGGAGCGGGCGGCGAGCATTAACAACCCGCTGGCGGCGTCGGCGCAGTTCGGCGAGATCAACCCGATGCCGAAGTCGATCCAGTGGAACTTCGGCGTGCAGCACGAGGTGGCGCGCGGCACCATCGTCGATGTCAGCTACGTGGGCACGCGCGGCCTGAACCTGCCGCTGAACTTCGCCCAGAATCCGATCCCGTTCGACCGGGGCGACGAACTGGCGCGGCTGGCTACGGCGGCCGACCAGCAGCGCGCGCGCAGGTTCCCGACGGTGAACAATCTCGGCTCCTTCGTTCACGCCGGTACCTCCAGCTATCATTCGCTGCAGTTGAAGGCGGTGCGGCAGTTTACGCGCACGCTGGGATGGCAGGCGACGTACACTTGGTCGAAGTCGATGGACGACGGCAGCGGCCTGTTCCCGTTCTCCCAGCCCTACGGACTCGACGGCGGGCAGTTCCCGTTCTTCTTCCGGTATCTCGACCGCAGCATCAGTTCCTTCGACCGGCCGCACAACTTCGCGGCGTCGCTGCAGTACCGGACCAAGGGCCCCATCTGGATGCGCGACTTCACGGTGAGCCCGATTCTGCTGTGGCGCACGGGGCTGCCCGACACCATTACGCAGAACAACCTTTGGCCGGGCATCAACCAGCAGCGGCCGCACACCGTCGGCACCAACGGCAGCGGCAAGAGCGGCGGCTTCGCCCCGGAAGGCACCGCGGTGCGGTACCTCCTGCCCACGAATGCGGCGAACTTTCCGTTCGCGCCGTCGGGTCCGTTCTACACCGGATCGGGCGCGGCGCGGACGCGCGTGTTGCCGGCGGTGGTGGGCACGCTGGGGCGCAACACTACCCGCGAGCCCAACGAATTCAACATCGATCTGGCGGTGGCGCGCACTTTCCCGCTCAAGGAACGGCTGCGGCTGGAGGTCCGGGCCGAGGCGTTCAACTTCCTCAACCACACCAACTTCAACGGCCCCGACACCAGCCTCAGCGTGCAGGCCGACGCGCGCACCGGGCAGGCAATCTTCAACTCGCCGGGCTTCGGCCTGATCACCAGCGCCAAGAGCGCGCGCTTCATGCAACTGGTGCTGCGGCTGGAGTTCTGACACGATGAAGCGCCGCCTGTTGAACCGCAACCTCTCACGACGGACGTTCTTTTGGGCCATGCCCGCGCCGTTGTTGCCGGCCCAGACCGGCTCCGTCGACGTCCCGGCGCTGGATCCGTCGAAGGTACGCATCGCGGATGTCCGGGATGCCGAGCTACCCGTCGCGCGCGTCCTGCCGCATTTCGCCCGGGTGGCGAACAGCGTTCGCGCGAACGCGCCCGACCGGGGCTTCATCGACATTTCGGTCTGGCGCAACCAGAAGGACAACCGTCCCTACAACGCCCGCATCATGGAGAACATCCTGTCGCTGGCGTGGTTCTACTGTGCGCGGCGGCCGTGGAATCCGTGGCGCGGGAACCCGGCGCTGCGGGCGCGGCTCGAGGCGGCGCTCGAATTCTGGTGCTCGATCCAGGATCCCGACGGGCGCTTCAGTGAGTACGGCGTCAAGCGGTGGAATCTGGCAGCGACCGCATTCGCCACCAAGTTCCTCGGCGAGGCGCTGCGGCTGCTGAAGTCTGGTCCGCCGATCGGCCGCGCGGTTCACGAACGGGCTGTGGCGGCGTGCCGCAAGGCGATCACCATCGTGCTCGACGACGACGCCTTTTGGAAACACGGCCTCGCCTACAGTAATCAGTACACGAACGTATTCGCCGGCGCCCCGGCGTTCTTCGAGGCTCACCCCGAACCGGCGCTTTACAGGAAGCTGGTACGCAAGATCGAAGAAAGCTCGACAGCTTTTCAGAGCCCGTGCGGATACTTCTATGAGGCCGATGGCCCTGACTTTGGCTACAACCTGGGCACACATCACGAGAACGTCCACATGGCGTGGCACTACTTCCGCAATCGGCCCGAGGCGGAGATCTTCGTCAAACAGGAGGAGTTGTTCATGGACTGGCTGGCGTACAACGCTTGGCCGGAGACGGATCGCGTCTGGGCGCTGAACCGGGCCATCGAAACGCGGCAGAGCCACGCCGTCATGGACACGGTGGACACACCGGTGGGCGAGCGTAGCCGGTTGTCTCGTGCCTTCGCGCGATCGCGGGACGAACTCGCACGCGACGCGCGGGAGTTACGGTCGGAGCTGGAGCGCGAGTGGCCAAACGTACCCCCACTGGCGGTAGGCCAATTCTGGGCCTTCTCGCCGTACCTGTTCCTGCACCTCGACCAGTTCGAGTGGCATCCTTCGGCAGCAGAGGTCGAGCAGGCGCGGAAGATGCCCGGCGCACGGCGTGCGGCGTACATACATGAGCGCATGGACTCGCGGCATCCGGCGGTGTTCCACTTCATCCGCACGCCCCGTTACGTGGCGGCGTTCGCCTCCGGCAAACAGATCCGCGCACAGCAGCGGCTGGGATTGGGGCTCGTGTGGACCGAGACCGGCAAGGCGGTGCTACAGTCGCAATCTTCCGGCGCGGCGACCGCCTGGGGCTTGGGTGGAGTGGAGCCGGGCGGCATTGAGGGCGCGCGTTACCGCATCGGCCGGACGGAGCACAATCCTACGCCCGGAGTGCGCGACGTGCCGGGCAGCGGTCCCTTCGAGATCGAGTTCTCAATACCCGGAGGCGGGTCGAAACGGGTGCGGTTCGAGGAGCGTTCCATCGTCGTGGAGGTGAATCTCCCCGGCACTTGGACCGAAAACGTTCCCTTGCTGGCGACCAGCGAAAGCGACGAACCTTGCAGCGTAAACGGCGAAGGGATGCAAGTGACCCACGCATTTGCCGGCGAACCGGTGGTGAACGGAAAACGGGTGCGCGTGGTGAGCCTGCGCGGGAACGGTCCTGCCTCCTACCGGATCGCGCCGCGAGTCTGAGAGTGACACGAGTCTGTGTGCGCCGGAAGGCAGTTGCGCGGATGCGCGGACCACTGTACGATGGCCGGGTCCATCAAGGCGAAGACGAACGAGGAGAGACACCGGATGAAGCGACGAGAGTTTCTGCGGCGGGCGGGGCTGGCTGCCGGCTTGCCTGTGGCATTGGCGGCGCAAACGAGCCGCCGGACCTCGACTGCGGGGCGCGCGGAAGGATTGCAGCCGCTCGATGGTGGCCGCATCGGCAATTCGGGCCCGATGAAGATCACCGATATCAAGACCTTCCTGGTCGGCGCCGGCGGGCGTAACTGGGTGTATGTGAAAATCCTCACCGATCAGGGCGTGTATGGCATCGGCGAGGCTTACTCCGCCGGGCCCGATGAAGCCACTGTGAAAGTGATCGAGGACTACAAGTTATGGCTGGTGGGCCAGGATCCAAGAAACGTTCAGTATCTGTTCGATTTGATGTATAACACTACCCGCTTTCCGGGAGGGTTGATCATTAACTCGGCGATTAGTGGAATTGAGCACGCCCTGTGGGACATTGCGGGTAAGTCGGCGGGCGTTCCGGTTTGGGCGCTGCTTGGCGGGCGCGTACGGAACCGGATTCGGACCTATCAGAGCATTGGCGGAGGATCGGCGCAGGAGGCTGGGGAGAGCGCGCGCAAGATGGTGGAGAAGTACGGCTATACGGCCGTCAAAATGGGGATCATGGCGCCAGGCGATATGCCTCAGAATCAGGCATTGCGGCTCAGTGCGGAGCGCGTCAAGGCGGTACGGGAGGCGCTGGGGCCCGATGTCGATATCGGGGTCGACATTCACACGAAGTTTATCGAGGTGGAGCGGGCGATGCGGCTCGCGCACGCCATTGAGCCTTACAACGTGATGTGGCTGGAGGAGCCCATCCGTCCGGAAAACTTCGCGACGATGAAGAAGTTATCGGAGCACGTAAGTATTCCGCTGGCCAGCGGCGAATCGAATTACATGATTCATGAATTCCGCCCCATGATCGATGCGCAGGTGGTGGATTTTGTGCAGCCGGATATCTGCTGCTGCGGCGGCGTGCTGACGATGAAGAAAATCGCCGCGATGGCGGAGGCGCAGTTCATTCGTGTCGCCCCGCACAACCCGATGAGTCCGCTGGCGGCGGCGGTGAATGTGCATTTCGCCGCGTCGACGCCGAATTTCCACATTCTGGAGTATCATGCGCCGGACACCAGCCCCTGGACGGACGTCTTGAAAGAGCCGTTGATGGTGAAGAAGGACGGCTATCTCGACATTCCGAACAAGCCGGGCTGGGGTGTGGAGTTGAACGAGGAGGCGTTCAAGCACATGCCGCCGAAGCCGTGGCGGCGAGGCACCAACTTCCGCAAGGACGGCTCGGTGTATTTCCAGTAGTTTGGATGCATGGGAAAACTGGCTCATTTGCGCCAGTTGATGGACGGGTGGGTTAGGATCGAGAATAGAAGCGGTGGCCGCGGCGGAGGGGGCTGATCGGCCAGGGAATCCTATTCGTAACGGGGGCTGGTTCCTCTGCGGACAATCGAATCAAAAACGCCATGCCCGCTGTGTACCAGCCGGGCATCTCACTTACTCGGACACCGGAGCCGGGATGGCTCACCCCTGTCTACAGTTCTTTGTTCGGGCTGCGGATTGGGTCGCGTGGACCCTTTGCCGGAGCCGGAGGCGGTGGGCAGGTTCTACCAGGAGTCCTACCGGATGGAGTACAAGGGCGTGTTCGAGCCTAAGCCGCACCATGTGCTTCGAGCAGGCCGGATTGCTGTGGAGCGGGCTCGCATGCTGGAGAGTTGGATTCAACCTGGGAAAGCACTCCTGGATGTCGGATGCGGCGGAGGAGAGCTTGTCTTTGTTCTCGGCAGGCAGGGAGTTGAGGCGTGCGGCCATGAGGAAGACGTCCGGTACGCACACTATGCCAGGAGGGAGTTGGGCATTCGGGTGACGGAAGGGCCATGGGAGGCGATCGGCCACTTGTCGCCGGCAGCGTTCGACATGGTGACGCTGTTTCATGTGCTCGAGCATCTGCCTCATCCCGTGGAGGCGCTCTCGCAGTTTCGGGATTGGCTGCGGCCGGGAGGGTGCGTGGTTGTGGAGGTGCCGAATCTCGAGTTCTCGCGTGGCCGTTCGCTGCATCGATTTCACCGGGCGCATTTGTACCACTTCAACGCCGCAACCCTGGCCGGGGCGGGCGAAGCGGCGGGACTGCGGGCAACGGACGTGTTCACTTCGGGCGACGGTGGGAATCTCATCGCCCGCTTCGAGAGAGGTTCCGGGATTGCGGCTGCGTTCGTGGGTATCCCTGGGAACTGCGAACGCATTCTGAGCGGGGAGTCGGCGCGCAGTGACGCACGCTACTGGTTGGCGCCGTCCACTTGGGGCCGCACCTTGCGCCGCCTGTCGAGAATGGCGGAGGAGCGGGTGTGGGCAGGAGTGTACCGGGATCGAAGGTCGCTGCTGGAGTCGGTGCTCGCCGGTGCGAATCGGAACGGACTTTCTAACTGAGCCGCCGTCCGCCTGTACCGCTGCGGTTTTCTGAGAATTGCGACTGCCGTCCCCGGTGTCACTTTTTTCCAGGTTGCTTCGCGATTGCTGTTGAAAGGACAGCTATCGAAAAAAAGAAGATCCTGGGAATCACCCTTTTTTCCGCGCTGCTGATCTCGCAGCCTGCGCTTCCGGCCACTTTGCTGGCGGTGACGATCAACAACACGAATTCCAACGGGTCCGGTATCGTGGAGCATTTCACCGCGATTCCGACCGGATGTTGCGCCGCGTTGGCGGGGCCAACCGACACCCAACCGTTCACGTTTGGTGTCAACCTCTTACCCGGCGATAACGACTTCTATGTCTGGATGAACGGTGAACGCCAGGGTGCGCACTGGGCGGTGAACCTGTTTTTGACTGCTCTCGATGGCACGCCGGAGATCTCTGTGTTTGCCCCGGCGTCCTCATCCCCGTCCGGCCCCTTCCAGCCTTTCCAGGCCAATCCTTCCACCAGTTCCACCTATACTTTCCTGGGTTTGCAGTCTGCCGCAGGAACGTTGAGCTTCTTCGACGGCACGAACACGATTACACTGACTCAGTTCTGGTTCGTGGAATACAGCAACAATGGTGCGCGGGACGTCATCAATGAAGCCGGGCAGTTCGCGCCCGACAACCGGCCCGACGGTGTTGGTTTCTTCCGCCTCAACGTTTCGGCGGGCCCAGTCTCCGACATCCCGGAGCCGGGCACTGCCGGTCTGGCGGCGGCGGGCTTGTTGCTTGTGGGAATGGCCAGATTTCTGAGCGCGAACCGCGCGGCGCGCGCCTCCGGCGAAGCAGGAGCACGTCCTTGATTCCAGGAACATCCATTTGACGTTCCCTGGAGAGGATCCGATGAGCTGGCCCGGGGAACATTCAATTGAACGTTCCCCGGGTTGATGGCGGGCTCAGAAGTTGTACTTCAAAGCCACCTGGATCTGACGGTTATCCACACGCGTGCCGCTGATCACACCATACGTCGGTGTGCGCAGCGTCGTGCCGGGTTGTGCGAAGTTCGGACGGTTCGGCGCATTGAAGAACTCGCCGCGCAGTTCCACCGTGTGCATGTCCGAAAGGAACCGGAAGAACTTGTTGATCGACGCGTCGAAGCTCGCAATCCCCGGTCCGATCACCGTGTTGCGCCCCGACGTACCGTAGCGGAACACCGGCTGTGCCGCGCCCGGCGCCACACCCAGACGGTCCACATACGCATCGGGATTGAAGAACCGATTGATGGTCTTCTGGCTGTCTTCCAGGTTCGGATTCGTGCCCGGTACCACGTCCGGCTTGCAGTATCCGCCACCGTTCTGGATGTTGCCCGGACCGCAATACACCGTGTTCGGGAAGCCATCCTGGAACGTAAGAATACCGCCGATCTGCCATCCACCGAAGAGGAAGTTCGCCGCGCGGTTGTCGATGCCGATCTTGCGTCCCCGCCCAAACGGCAGTTCATACAGGAACGACGCGGTGAAGCGCTGGCGGAAATCGAATGCCGAAAGCCCGCGCTCGGCCCGCAGATTGTAGTTGTCCGATGGCGTGAGCGGATCGCCATCAGTGGTGCGCACGCCCGACCCGTTGTCGATCGACTTGCTGTAGGCGTAAGAGCCCAGCAGCGTGAAGCCGTTCGAGAAACGATGCTGCAACCGCATCTGCAGTGCGTGATACACCGAATTCGACGGCGCGTTCATGTTCTGGAACGACCCATTGAATTTCGGAAACGGCCGGTTCAGATTCGGATTGCCGGGACGCGGCTCGGGGTTGTTGTAGGACGTCAGCCGCCGAAGCTTCACGCCCGTCGAACCCATGTAGGTAACCTCGAGCGACATGTCCTTGGTCAACTCACGCTGTACCGATGCCTGCCACTGATTCACGTACGAGGTGCGCTCGCCATACTGATTGATCAGCAGGAACGAAGGCGCGCCCACGGCCGTGAACAAACGGTTCCAGAACAGATTGGGCCTCGTCGTGTCGGCCGTTTCCGCCTGCCGGATAGTGAACGGGATGTTGCGCACGATGTCGAACACCGCGTTGCCGATGTCGCGCACGAAGTAGACGCCCACGCCTGCGCGCAGCACCGTCTTCTGGTTGAGCTGATACGCAAGACCCATGCGAGGCCCGAAATCATTGCGGTCCGGCACACCCGCGCCGCGGCCGAAACGCCCATCGCGCACCAACTGCCATCCCGGAGGGGCGGGGAACTGCGGATTGCCCTGATTGATGTCGCCCGTGCCGGCGCGCACGAAGACGGGCTCGCGAGAGTTGTCCCATGCGAAGTCGACGTTGACGATCGCGTCATGCTTATCCATGAACGGTGATTCGTACTCCCAGCGAAGTCCCCAGTTCATGGTCAGCTTGCGCGTGATCTTCCAGGTGTCCTGTAGATACAGCGCCATGTAGTTCTGGCGGAAGCTGGCGATCGGCGCACCCACCTGGCCTTCCGTGCCCGACATCAGCCCGAGCAGCATGTCGGCCATCGGCTCGCCCGTGTACTGGCCATTCCACGTGAAGCGGCCTCGCGGAACCACCGCGCCGATCTGGTTGTAGCGCAGGCGCCGGTATTCGCCGCCGAACTTGAACGAATGCTTGCCCACGGTCCAGGAGAAGTTATCCGAGAACTGGAACGTGGTGTTCCAATTGACGAACGGACAATCGTTGCATTCGCCGCTGTTGGCGAAGCCTGTGATCTGAAACACCGGAATGCCCCAGAACAGCGGATCCTGGGAGATGCCCTGCAGTCCCAACTCGCCAACCACGTTGCGCTGGAAGGCGCGCTGCTGAATGTTGGCCGAGTTGAAGTAGTTCATGCCGAACTTGAATTCGTTCACTTTGCTGGGACCAAGCACGGCGGTGTGTCCAATGACGCCTTGCTGGCCGAGAATCTCCACATTGTTGCCCTGATCGGCGATCACCGAGGGGATGTACTGCGGCTCCTTGGTTTGCGAGAAGCGGAAAAAGAAGTTGTGATTCTGATTCACGCTGAGGTCGTTGCGCAGGGTCCATTGATTGCCGTCGGTACTGCGGCTTTCGTTGTTCAGATAGTTGTTGGTGATGCCGAGCGCTCCCGTGCCTCCCTGATTGGGCAAGGGGAAGAAGTCATTCAACACACGGCGCGAGATCGGATGAATCTGGCTCTCCGGGATGATCCCATTTGGAAACACCTGCCCCGGATTGTTGGGGTCGCGAATCGGACGGTTGAGGAAGCCGAAGTTGCCGGAACGGAAGCGTGTATCGGGCAACGTGCTCACGCGCGTCAACGAACGGCGTTCCCGAAGTCCTTCGTAGTTGAACATGAAGAACAGGCGGTTCTTGCCGTTGTAGAGTTTCGGTACCAGCACGGGGCCTGAGAACGTGCCGCCGAATTGATTCCGCTTGAACGGCGGTGTCGGATCCGTGGGACGCGCAAAGAAGTCGCGGGCATCGAAGAAGGAGTTGCGCACGAAGGCGAACGCAACGCCGTGGAACTGATTCGAGCCGGACTTCGTGGTGACGTTCACCTGGGCGATCGCGCGGCCATACTCGGCGGAGAAGAGCCCGGACTCCACCTTGAACTCCTGCAGCGCATCGATGGATGGCAGGAAGAGATAAGTGTTGAAGTTGGGATCAGTGTTCTCCATGCCGTCGAGCGCGTAGTGATTGAAGTGGACGCGCTGGCCGGCGACGTTGAGCGCGAACGAATTGCGCGCGCCGCCCATGCGTTGCTGGCCTTGCGAGGATGCCGGCCCATTGGTGGTAGCGCCGGGAATCAGTGAAGCAAGTTGCAGATAGTTGCGCCCGTTGAGGGGCAACTCGACGATGCGCTTGTTTTCGATCACGGTGCCCACCGACGTGGTTTCCGTTTCGAGCACCGGAGCGCCGCCGGTAACTTCGATCACCTCGGCGACATTGCCCACCGCGAGGGCGAAGTCGATGGCGGACACCTGGCCCACTTGAAGGATCACATTCGAGCGGGTCTGGGCCTGAAAACCCTGCATTTCCACCTTGACATTGTAGGCGCCTGGAATCAGCGCGGGCGCTGAATAGAGGCCCTGTTCGTTCGTTTTCAGAACGCGCGAAAACCCGGTGGCGGGGTTCGCGATTGTGACAGTCGCACCGGAGACAAGGGCGCCGGACGCATCCGTAACCGTGCCATTGATATCTCCGGTTCCTGCCTGCCCGAACAGCGTGGCGGACAGTAAAGACAAAGCGAGACAGATCTTCGTGAGAAGCATTTTGGATTCACCCAGTCGGGATTGACGGTATCAAAACGGTTACAGGTGAGTCAATGGTTGAACGCTTACGGGTGCTTCTTTGTAAGGTTGAGCCGCGTAAGTCCAGCGGAGTTGCATCGAGTGCGACATAATCGTACGCATGCGCCGCCGTGACTTTCTTACCACCACCTCGCTTGCCGCTCTGCATGGGCTCAAACCCGCTTCCCTCGCCGCCGTTGATCCCGATTGCCGTCAAGCCACGGGAATCAAGATCGGCGAAGTGACTCCGGAGTCCGCGATTGCTTGGCTTCGGCTCACCGAACGTTCCAGCCGCCAGGCTGATGGGGAACTGCGCCGCGCGCGTGTCAACAAAGCGGACGTGGAGAAGGTGATTCGCGATTCGCAGCGTTCCACGCGTGAATTCGAGGGGTCTACGCCAGGGGCGCCCGGTCGCATGCGTCTCGCCTACGCCACCAACGAACGGCTGAACGGTGCCCGCCGCACCGATTGGGTGAACGCCGATCCCGCCTCGAATTACGCGTCGCAGTTCGCATTGGGTGCTTTGAAGCCGGACACGATTTACCACTACGCCGCCGAGACCGCGTCGCCGCAAGGCAAGCTCCACGCGCCTCTGCGTGGCCAATTTCGTACCGCGCCGCGCATCGACTCGACGGGCGGTGTGCGCTTCTGCATGACCACCTGCCAGAAGTACTCCGAACTCGACCATTCCGATGGGTTCCATATCTATGAGTCGATACGCAAGTTGGATCCGCGGTTCTTCATAAGCGCGGGCGACATTGTGTACTACGACTCCGATGATCCGCAAGCGAACACCGTGGAGCTTGCGCGCTATCACTGGGATCGCATGTTCAGCTTCCCGCGCCACATCGAACTGATGCGTCATGTGCCCGGCTATTGGGAGAAGGATGATCATGATACGTTGACTGACGATGTATGGCCGGACATGAAGATGGGACCGCAGTATCGCATGAGCTTCGCCGACGGCTTGCGGATCTTCCGCCAGCAGGTGCCGATGGGGCCGAAGACGTATCGAACATTCCGTTGGGGTAAGACGCTGCAGGTATGGCTGGTGGAAGGCCGCGACTACCGTTCGCCGAATCGCATGCCGGATGGGCCGGAGAAGTCGATCTGGGGCGTGGAGCAGAAGCAATGGCTGATGCGGTCGATGGCGGCGTCGGATGCGGATTGGCGGATTCTGATTTCGCCCACGCCGGTCGTCGGGCCGGACCGTCCCACCAAGGGCGACAATCATTCGAACGCCCAGTTCGCTCATGAGGGCAAGGAGTTCCGGGAGTGGGCGAAGCAGACCCTCGGGAACAACTTCGTCAACATCAATGGCGACCGTCACTGGCAGTATCACAGTGTGCATCCGCAGACCGGCACGCACGAATTCTCGGTCGGCCCTTCGAGCGACTCGTTGGCCAGCGGCACTCCCGGCGAGGATAAGAACTACCACCGGTTCCATCGGGTGAAGGGCGGTTTCCTGGAAGTGGAGACTGAGCGGCGAGCCAACGAATCGTTTCTGCATTTCCGGTTGCGCGACGTGATGGGCGCGGTCACCTACTCGCATTCGTTCTCGCGTCTGGTGAAGGCGTAAGGGTGTTTCTGTTGACTATTGTATTAGTCAACTCATACAATAAGACATCTCTTTTCGCCCCGTCTCGATGAAGCGCTCACCAGGCATAGCGTCGTCCATGAATACGTGGTGGCGGAGTCCGCGGGCCACACATGGCCCTTCTGGCGGGAATGCCTGGCGCAGTTCCTGCCACAGCTATTCGGAACGAAGCACGTCAGCGGGCCGGATTCGCCACACCATCAAAGCGGGGCGCGCCGAGGCAAGTAGCGCCACTGCGGTCACGATCGCGGTGCTGCCAAATACCGCTGGCGCCGACCATGGTGTGAAGCCCTGCAACTTCGATCCCGCAATCATGCCGAGCGGCAGCGCGATGGCCAGTCCAATGGCGGCGCCTGCGATCGCGAGTCTGCTGCCGCCTGATAGCATCAGTGCGGTCAGTTCCCGTGGCGATGCGCCCAACGCCATTCGAATCGCAAACTCCTTCGAGCGCCTCAGGAAGAGCGCCGCGGTGATCCCATGCAGTCCGGTCCCCGTAAGAATGAGCGCCGCCAATCCCAGTCCGTAGAATGTCTTCGTGGCTCCGCGCTCGGCGAACATCGACCCTTCGTAATGCTGCCTCAGCGTCTTCATGGTGGGTACGAAGATGCCTGGGTGGGCCTTCTCGAGTTCTTCGCGAACCATTTGAAATTGGCCCGACGGATCTGCGTGGAATTCAACGGCGAAGTTCGTCTCACTGCTCGATATGGCGCTTTCAAGCCTGAGAAACCGCGGCCGCGCCGGAGGTGCGAGGAGGCCGATCTCGTTATCTCTATAAATGCCGGCCACCTGCCGCGCCACGCCATCCACACGAAACTGCGCGCCAACCGCGCGGCCGGTGGGCTCAATGATCCTGGCCAGCGCCGGGTTCACCAGCACGGCATTGCGGTCGGACGCCTGCAGGTCGCGGCCCGCAAGAATGGATACTCCAAGCATTGAGCAAAACTCGGGCCCGACGGACCCCTCATAGATTTCCATCGGTGGTGCGCCGATTCGTTCCAAACGGACCTTGGCTCCCATCATGCCGGATAGTGGGATGGACTTTCCGTAGGAAACACGCGCCACTCCACCGAGCCGCGAAAGACGTTCGCTGACCGCGTCGCGGTTCATCGGCGCCGGTGCGCCGCTCTCGCCCGACGGAACAACCATCGCGATCATCACGGGGCGATTGGGATCAATCCCCGCGTCCGCCTTTTGCAGGCGCCAAAGATGATCGAGGAGAAGCCCCGCGCCGAACAGGAGCGTTTCGGCCGCTGCCACCTGACCGACAATCAACAAGCTGCGAATGGGAACGCGCACCCGCAGCAGCGTGACGGCGTCGTCGCCGCGCAGCGAGGAAAGCAGGCCGGGGCGCGAGCCTCGCCATGCAGGGATCAGGCCGAACGACAGGGCCGCGAGCGACATCATGGTAGCGGCATAGATCCAAACGCGCGAACTGAATGTGACGCTGATCACCAACGGGATCGGCATGGCCGGGAGCATACCAGGTGCGGCATCAATGAGTACGCGCGCTCCAGCAATCCCGATTGCGGCGCCAACGAAAGCGAGCACAGTACTTTCAATCATCCACTCCCGAATGAGCCGCAGCCGCGAAGCGCCAAGCGCCTGGCGCAAGGCGGTCTCGCGCCGCCGCTCCTCCGCGCGCGCCAGCAGGATACCAGTGACATTCGCGCATGCCACGGCGATCAGGACGCCAAGCAGCAAGACACCCATCGTCGCAACGTTGCGCCCTCCGCGAGCACGCTCCTTGAGTACGGCGTACGAGTGACCCTGCAGGAATCGCGTTTCGGCCGGTCCGTTGCGGGCAATCGCCGCTCCGGCCGCTTGCACCTCCGCGATGGCGGTCTGCTCCGGTACTCCCTCGCGCAGCCGCGCCCACAAAGCACCGCCGCGATCCTGACGCCGCCCAAGGCCGTCGCGTGAGTTGGGTTGCAGGGCGAACCAAGTTTCCGTGGGAATCCAGACGTCGTCCTGGATATGAGCGTCCGCGCCCCGAAACGCCGCGGGTGCAACTCCGGCGATGAGGAATGCCTGGCCGTTCAAGGTCAGACTCTGCCCGGCGATATCGCTACGGGATTGGAACTCGCGGGTCCAAAGACTATGGCTGATAATGACGGACCGGCGGTCTTTAGGGAAGCCCGGAGTGCTGCGCAGCGGAATGCCAAGGGTCTCGAAGAATTCATCGTTGATCAGCGACGTCCACAGGCCCAGACGGCGCCCGTTCACAGTTGCAAGCGCGCCTTTCCGCCGGTGATGGGCAAAGCCGCTGAAGGAGCGTAGCGTGCCGCGAAATTCCTGCACTTCGGGATAGGACGTGCTCCAGTAGGGCTGGAGACTATCCGGGCGGCTGTCACGAAAGTCGATCTCCATGATCGCTTCGGGGTGCGGCACCGGCAATTGGTTCAGGAATAGATGATCCAGCACTGCGAACAGCGTGACGCTCGGAATGAATGCCAGCGCAAGCGAAAACACGATCAATGCGGAAGTGCCTGGACGGTGGCGAATTCTGCGAAACGAGTGACGCACGTCAGCCCACCACGTGTCGATTGGGCTGAGTGACCAGATCCGAAGCGTGTCTTCTTTCACCATCGTGAGGTTGCCGAACTTGCGGTGGGCCGCCGCGCGCGCCCCTTCCGGCGTCATGCCGCGCGCGACATTCTCCGCGGTCTCCTCATCCAGAAAGTGCTCAATGTCACGATCCAGGTCTTTCTCTTGGTTCCGTCGCCACTTCATGATTCGCCCTCCTGTTGCTGGGGAGTCATCACGCGATGGATCGCGGCGGCGAATTTGCTCCAACGGCTGTGCTCCGCGGTGAGTTGCTTGCGGCCTATTGCAGTGAGCTTGTAAAACTTGGCGCGGCGATTATTCTCGGAAGTGCCTTCTTCCGCCGCGATCCATCCTCGCTCGATCAGCCGGTGCAGTGCGGGATAGAGCGAGCCTTGTTCCACCTGCAGCACATCGTCCGAGTTCCGCTCGATCATCTTCGCAATGGCATGGCCGTGCGCCGGGCCAAGGCTCAGCGTACGGAGGATGAGCATGTCGAGCGTACCTTGGAGGATCTCGATGCGGCGCTTGTCCTCTCTGGTAGACATTCTAGGTGAAGAATAGACCCGTCCGCGCCCCATGTCAAGGGTTTTCTGTTGACGGTCTCAAGGCTGGCCCCCTGGAGAAAGGTGGTACTACTCTTCCCGCAGAGCGGCCATAGGCAGAAGCCTCGACGCGCGCAGCGCAGGCGCGAGACAGGCACCGGCCGCGGTTGCGAGTAGCACGAACGGCACCACTGTGAAGGTGAACGAGTCGGTCGGCTCCACTCCATAAAGCAGCCCCGACAGAATCCGCGTTCCCGCGAACGCCATCGCCATTCCAATCACCGCGCCAACCACGCTGAGACGCATGCCTTGCATCAGCACCATTCGCAACACCGAACCACGCTCGGCTCCAAGTGCCATGCGTATGCCGATCTCCCGCGTGCGCCGGTTGACGCTGTAGTTGATCACGCCGAAGAGTCCCGTAATCGCGAGCAGCAGCGCCGATAGTCCCGCAAATCCGAACAGCACCGCTGCGATTCGTGGCAGCAGTTGCGCGGCGGCAAGGTGCGTCTGAAGGTCCTGCATATCGAACACGGACAGATTCGGATAGGCGGACTGTATCTCGCGCCTGACGGCCGGAGCCAGCGCAAGCGGCGAACCATGTGTGCGCACGATCAACCGGACGCCGAAGAAACTGCGGGCCTTTGCGCTTTCCTCGAACGGCGCGTAGTAGAGGGCGCGGGTGTCTTCGCCAATGGATCGCGCCTTGGAGTTCGCAACCACGCCGGCAACGCGCATGTGACGCTTTCCACCACTGTCGAAGTGGCGGCCAATCGGATTCTGGCCGGGCCACAACTTCCCGGCCATATACTGATTGATCAGCGCCGGCACGTGTGTGCTGCTCTCCGCCGATCGCAGATCATCGGTGCCGCTCAGCAGAGCAAGGCCCATGGTCTTCGGGTAGTCCGGTCCCACGTGAAAGAACTCGGCGCTTAGGTCGGACCGGCGATCGGCCTTCATGCCGGCCTCATCGCGAACTGATGTACTCTGACCAATGAGACTGAGTTGCATGTAGTCGATGTAGCTGACCGACGCGACCCCTGGGAGTTGCCTCACGCGGTCATACAGGACGCGCATTGCCTGTGTGGATTGCTCCCCACTCATGCCATCGAGCGCGGGGTCGAGCGAGACAAGGAGCGCATTGCGTACGTCGAAACCGAGTGACACCGTGTGCGCGTTCTGCAAGCTTCGCAACGCCAGCACCGCACCCGTCAGCAGCAACATCGCGACCGCCACCTGGCCGGTGACAAGAGCGCTCGTCAGCCGCATGCGGCCCTTTCCGAAGCCTTCGGTTGTGGTGACCTTGAGCGCACTCACCAGGTCAATGCGGGTTGCGCGCAGAGACGGAAGCAACCCGAAGGTGAGGTTGGTCAAAAGCGTGACGGCGAGCGTGAACAGCCCGACACGCCAATCAATGCCCGTGGAGAGGTCGATGGGAAGTGGGAACGGAAGTTCAATCCGGGCGATCAAATGTTGCGTCAGGGAGGTGAGCAGCATTGCAACCGCCGCGCCGGAGAGCGCGAGCAGCATACTCTCCGTGAGCAATTGGCGGATGAGCCGGCCGCGCGGCGCTCCGATGGCGAGGCGCGTACTCATCTCGCGCTGGCGGCGTGCCGCGCGGGCGAGCAGCAGATTCGCCACGTTCGCGCACGCGATGAGCAGCACCAGCGACATCACTACCAACAGCAGCGTGAGGAATGTCAGCACGCTTTGCCGGAACAGAGCGCTTAGGCGGCCGGCGCGCTCCAGAAAGAAGGTGCGGTTCTTGTTTGAATCAGGATGCGCCTGTTCCAGCCGGGCGCCCAGCGCATGCACCGCCTTCTGTGCCGCCTCCTCCCCCACGCCATCCTTTAGCCGCCCGATACAGAACAACCAGTTGTGGTTTCGTGAGGTACGATTCATCGAGTCTTCCGGAAGACCAACGAGAATCTGCCGCTGCAGCGACATCGGCACCCAGAAGTCGGCGATGAGTCCGACGTCGGTCCCGCGGAAACCTTCCGGTGCAACGCCGGCCACCGTGTATCTCTGCTGGCTGATGCGAATCTGTTTGCCGATAATGTTGGGGTCGGCGCCCAAGCGGGTCTTCCAGAGATGGTGGCTGAGTACGACGACGAAGTCACGTCCCGGAACGGAGTCTTCCTCTGGCAGGAAGCCGCGGCCAAGCGCCAGACGAACCTTCGCGACGTCGAAGTAATTCCCTGTCACCAACTGCCCGAACATGCGCGTGGATTGCCCGCTCTCCGCATTGAGCCCCGCGGGTACGATCGGAAAGAATGCTGCCACGCCCTCAAACACAGCCTTCTCGCCCAGCAGGTCCTGATACGCGGGCCACGAGATCGTGTCGCCCGCCCGCTTGGTGTCTTTTGACTGGCCGCTAATCACGACGAGAGTTTCGGGCTGTCCGACGGGCAGTTGCTGAAACACTACCCGATTGACCACCGAAAACACAGTGGTGTTGGCGGCAACGCCAATGGCGATGGAGACCACGGCGGCAAGCGTCAAACCAGGTTCGCGTTTCCACATGCGAACGCCATATCGAAGGTCGGCAATGAGGTCATGCATCGACTTCCAAAACGAAAAGCCAGGCGTGGAT
This sequence comes from Bryobacterales bacterium, assembly GCA_016789785.1. Next base: position 35,498 of record JAEUQE010000024.1, on the reverse strand, counting down.
GTTTCATCGGACGGCACTTTTTTCAATGGCCCCACTGCGTGCACCGCAGCGGGCTCCTCCGTTCAGGCCGCGATTTCGCAGTCCACCCTTAGTTGCAAGCCGTTGTCTGTTGGAAGATTGAAGTATCGGACATGACGCCGGAGAATTGCTGTATAATGCAACTGAGTTGCTATATGAGACCTTCTCCAAGCCAATTCTTCCGGATCGTCCGCCTGATTGCGGCCTGCTGCGTGGGACTCCTGGCGCAGGCGCAAACCGTCGAAATCCGCGGCAAAGTACTCGATTCTACAGGGGCGGTGATCACTGGCGCAACTGTCACCGCGCGCAATCTGAACTCCGGCATCGAGCAGACCGTGGAGACCGGAGGCGACGGCGCGTTCCTCCTTTCGCCAGTTGCAAGAGGGAGCTACGACCTCTCGGTAAGCGCTCGTGGTTTCGGATTGCGGCGGTCCACGGTAAAGGCCGGTGATGCATCGGCGGATCTGGTGATTCGGCTCGATCCTGCCGATCTCGCGCAGGAAGTGCGGGTGACCGCGGGCCAGATCATTACCGCTCCCGAAGAACTCGAACGGCTCCCCGGCTCCATAGGATTTGTCTCTGCAAGCACATTGCAGGAGAGCCGTGTGTTCACCACCGATGAAGCACTGCGCAAGGTGAGTGGCGTGCATGCGCGTGCCGAGGAAGGCTTTGGACTGCGCCCGAACATCGGAATCCGCGGGCTGAACCCCACACGGTCGAGCCGCGTGCTGCTGCTCGAAGATGGGCTGCCGCTGTCCTATGCGCCCTATGGCGACAATGCATCCTACTACCATCCGCCGATCGACCGTTTCGAGAGCGTGGAAGTGGTGAAGGGCGCAGGCCAGATCGTCTATGGTCCGATGACCGTGGGCGGCGTAGTGAACTATGTCACTCCTCCCGTGCCCGACAAGCGTGGTGGCACACTCACGCTGATGGGCGGCAATCGCGACTACTTCAACGGGCATCTCCAGTACGGCGGCAATCTCGGAAAGACGGGCCTGTTGTTCGATGTGATGCGCAAGCAGGGCGAGGGCGCGCGAGAGAACCTGCGGCACGGATTGACCGACTTCAACGCGAAGTCGATCACCAACATTCGCAGCAACCAGACCCTTGGCATTCGGTTCAACTACTACAACGAAGATTCGAACGTCACCTACTCCGGGCTGCGGCAGGCGGAATGGGATTTGAATCCGCGCGGCAATCCTTTTCGCAACGACTTCTTCTACATCGCCCGCTACGGCGCTTCGGTGAATCATACTTGGGCGCCCACCAGCAATGTCTTCGTATCAACGAATGCCTACAGTTCGATCTTCAACCGCGACTGGTGGCGGCAATCGAGCAACTCGGGCCAGCGTCCCAACGACGCTTCGGACCCCGCTTGCGGCGGCATGCTGAACCTGAATACGACTTGCGGGAACGAGGGCCGTTTGCGCCACTATGCGACCTGGGGCATCGAGCCCAAGGTGCGCGTGAACCATCGATGGTTCGGTGTCGCGAGCGAGTCGGACTTTGGCGTGCGCTATCACGACGAGCATCAGGAGCGGCATCAGAAGAATGGTCCGCTGCCGAACTCGCGCGATGGCGTGCGTGTGGAGAATAACGACCGTCTGGCGCGCGCGACATCGGCATTCTGGCAGAACCGTTTTCTCATCGGCCGTCTGACCATCACTCCTGGGCTGCGCGTGGAAAATGTGCGCTACCGCCGCATCAACTATCTGGTGAACAGTCCTTCGGGCGTGCGCGGCGCAACGAATCTGACGCAGTGGATTCCGGGCATCGGGGTCGCCTATTCAAGCGGCGACAAGCTCACGTTCTTTGCGGGTGTGCATCGCGGATTCGCACCTCCGCGCGTCGAGGACATCGTCAACAACAACACGGGCGCGAGCGTGGAATTGGATCCCGAACTGAGTTGGAACTATGAAGCCGGCCTTCGCAGCCGTTTGACGCGCGACACGCAGTTGGAGGCGGCGTACTTCCGCTTGAACTTCGCCAACCAGATCATTCCCGCGAGCGTGGCGGGCGGGCTCGGTGCAACGCTCACCAATGCGGGGCGGACCATTCACGAAGGCGCCGAAATCAGTGGCCGCCACGCCTTCCGCAATGTCGCATCGAGCCGGCACAGCTTCTCGATTCGCGGCGCCTACACCTATCTGCCGAATGCGGAGTTTCGCGGGACGCGCTTCAGTGCGATTCCCGGCTTCGCCACGACGCTGATCACGGGCAACCGGCTGCCGTATGCGCCAACGAATCTGCTGACGGCGAGTGTCAGCTACTGGCATACGAACGGTCTGAATCTGATGGTGGAGAACGTGTACACCGGCCGCCAGTTCAGTGATGATTTGAATACGCGCAACGGCACGGCGGACGGCCAGCGCGGCTTGATCCCGGGCAATACGATTTGGAATGCGACGTTGAACTATCCTGTGGAGCAATGGCGTGCGAACTTCTTCGTAACGACGAAGAACATGCTGGACCGGTTGACGATTGTGGACCGCACGCGCGGTCTGCTCCCGGGGTTGCCGAGGATGGTGCAGTTCGGCGTGCGATTCGGGTTCTGATCAGATCAGCTTGAGGGAGTCGAGCGCGGCGGTGGAGTGGGGCTCGCGGCCTTCGCGGACTTCTTTGCGGATCTGATCAACGAACTCATCGATCTCTTCGTCTGACTCCAGAGACACTACGTCGCCCCGCTCCGTCGCTTCGAAACCTTTCTTGGCCGCACCGCGAAGCCACTCAAGCTTGGCGGCATCTTCGAAGGAGAGTAACAGCCTTTTCGTTATCCCTCCCCACCACCACCGATGCGTTAGCTCAAGAATGTGAACTCGCTCGCTCCACCGCGCACGGAACACGATCTGCCGCTCCTCACGCGCACGCCGCCGCATTGGGCCCAGGCCGTGCTCGCCGATCCCATCGCGCTACTCAACGACCACGCCTTCCTCGAAAAGAAAGCTGCAAACAACGCGCTCGAACTGCTTACGAAATGGCCCGAGCCCGGCGTCCCCGGATGGGTCCAGGCCATGACCGACGTCGCTCGCGATGAAGCAGCGCATCTCTCGCAAGTCAACCGCCTGCTCACACGCCGCGGCGGACGCTTGCAGCGCATGCACAAGAATCCCTACGCGAACGCGCTGCGCCAACTCGTGAGAAAAGGCGCCGGCGCCAGCGAAGTGGTCGACCGTCTGCTCATCTCCGCGCTCATCGAATCGCGCTCCTGCGAACGGTTTGCCGTACTCGCCGAAGCGGCTCGGGATGCGGAGTTGGCCGCCTTCTATCAGCGTCTCTATTCTTCCGAACTCGGCCACTATCTTGTGTTCCTGAAACTCGCCAAGGCAGTGGAAAAGCCCGAGCGCGTCGATCGCCGCTGGCAGGAATTGCTGGAGCACGAAGCGCAGATCCTCGCCGCGCAGGAGCCCGGTCCGCGCATTCATTCCGGTGTGCCTGAAGAAATTGCCTGAACCACACCACCACGCACACTGCCGCCGGATTACGATGAAATACGGTAAGGAGCAATCATGAGCCAAGAGATCGGCCGCAGAGGCCTTCTATCGTCAGCGGGTGCCATGTTCACCACCTCGCTATTCACGGGCAACGTGCGCGGAGCGAATGATCGCGTGCGGCTCGGCTTCATCGGCTTGGGCGCGATGGGTTCCGGCAACATCGGATACTCCATGCGGCTTGACAACATCGAAGTCGCGGCGCTGTGCGATGTCTATCAACCCGCGCTCGAAAAGGGCGAAGCGATCGCGCGCAAAGGTGGTCATCAGCCGAAGTCCGTCCGCGACTTCCGCGAGATCCTCGTCGACAAAAGCATTGACGCCGTCTGCATCTCCACGCCCGATCACTGGCATGCCTACATGACCGTCGCCGCGTGCAAAGCCGGCAAGGATGTCTATGTCGAAAAGCCCGCGTGCGTGTATGTCGAGGAAGGACAGAAGATGGTGCAGGCCGCGCGCAAGTACTCGCGCGTCGTCCAGGCCGGTACCATGCAGCGCTCGGGTGGCTACTTCAAGAAGGCTGCGGAACTCGTGAAGGCGGGCACTCTCGGCGAGATCACGTTCTGCCACACCTGGCAGTCCGGTCTCACAAAACGCGAAGGCTGGGGAAGCCCCACCGATAGCGAAGCGCCCAAGGAACTCGATTGGGATATGTGGCTCGGGCCCGCCCGCAGAGTTCCGTTCAACAAGAACCGCTTCGGCGTCGGCGTCACCACGTTTCCCACGTTTCGCTACTTCTGGGACTACGCCGGCGGCGCGATGACCGATTGGGGCGTGCACCTCATTGACCCGCTGCATCAATGCTTCAACGAAGTGATGCCGACCGCCGTGACCGCCATGGGCTCCAAATTCTATGTCACCGACAACAGCGATACGCCGGATACGATGCTCGCGACGTTCCTCTATCCGAAGTGGCTGGCAAGCTATGAAAGCCGCACGTGCAATCCACTGCCGATGTTCGGCGATCACGGCGCGGGCACGTCGATTCACGGCACGGAAGCATCCCTGATTGTGAGCCGCCGCGGCTGCTGGCTGATCCCCAATAAGAAAGACGCGGAGCGCCAGTCATGGGAGAACGACAACCAGATGCGGGATATGAACGTGCCGCACTGGAAGAACTGGCTCGAGTGCATCCGCACGCGCCAGAAGCCCACCAGCGAGATCGAGACGTGCGTGCGGTCATCCACGGTCTGCATTCTCGGCAATCTTGCGATGCGTTTCAACCAGCGCCTGGATTGGGATGAGGCGAATTGGACCGTCAAGCAGGATTCCGTGAAGCAGCACTTGAAGGCGAAGTACCGTTCGCCGTGGAAACTGGACGTCTGATTTCTGAGTGAAGATGGACCGGCTCCATGCCTGATGGCGCCGGTCCCGTTCATTATCAGCCTCCCGTCGCCCATCCACCCCCCCTTCCGCACTCTCCGCCTGCGCACCTCTCCTCTGACACCATCGCACTTCGCTTTGCGATATGCTGACGGCGAGTGAAAGGACCTCTCAATACACCATGAATGAAAACCCAGTGAACGCGAAGTCCCGGCGCGAATTCCTCACCGCCACCAGCCGCGTTGCGAGCGTTTCCGCGCTCGCCGGCGTCGCACTGCCGCACGTCCATGCGGCGGAGAACAACACTTTGGAGGTTGCTCTTGTCGGTGCGGGCGGACGCGGTACGGGCGCCGCCGGCAATGCGCTCTCGGTCGAGAACGGCCCCATCAAGCTGGTCGCCATGGCGGATGTGGTTCCCAAGAAACTCAACGACAATTACGACAAGCTCAAGACGCAGTACGGTGACAAAGTCGACGTGCCCGCCGAGCGCCGCTTCCTCGGCTTCGATGCCTACAAGCACGCGATGGATTCGCTGAAGCCCGGCGGCGTCGTCATCCTGGGCACACCGCCTGCGTTCCGTTGGGTCCACTTCAAGTATGCGATTGACAAGGGCCTGCACACGTTCATGGAAAAGCCCGTCACTGTGGATGGGCCGACCACCAAGCGCATGTTCGAACTCGCCGATCTCGCCTCCAGCAAGAACCTGAAGGCGGCTGTCGGCTTGATGGTGCGCCACTGCCGCGCGCGCCAGGAACTGCTGAACCGGATTCGCGACGGCCAGATCGGCGAGATCATCGCCATGCGCGGTTACCGCATGGGGCAGGGAGGTGGTACCGCTCCGCCCAGGCCCGACGGCATGCCGGAAGTGATGTATCAGCTCAGCCGTTTCCACGCATTCCTCTGGGCGAGCGGCGGCGTCTTCAGCGATTACTACATTCATCAGATCGACGAGTGCAGTTGGATGAAGGGCGCATGGCCCGTGGAAGCGCACGGTCTCGGCGGACGGCACTATCGTGGTGACTCGATGGATCAGAACTTCGACACCTACTCGGTGCAGTTCGTCTATCCCGATGGCACTCGCCTCTACTTCGATGGCCGCAACATGGCGGGCGCGCGCGACGAGTTCGCAAGCTACGCGCATGGCTCAAAGGCATCGGCGGTGATCTCGACGCTCTCGCACACACCGGGCATCACGCGCATCTACAAAGGGCAGAGCATTCCTCGCGTGAACAATCGCAAGGAACTCCCCTTGCAGCCCGATCCCAACGTGCTGTGGGCATTCCCGCAACCGGAAAAGAGCCCGTACCAATGGGAATGGGATGATTTGGTCGAGGCTATCCGCAAGGACAAGCCATACAACGAGGTTCGCCGCGGCGCCGAAGCGAGTCTGGTGACATCCATGGGCCGCATGGCCGCGCATACCGGGCAGATCATCACCTACGATCAGATCCTGAACTGCCCGCACGAGTTCGCGCCCGATGTGGACAAGCTCACTCCCGATGGTCCCGCGCCCTTGCAGTTGATGGCGAGCGGCAAGTATCCGATGCCCGAGCCCGGCGTCAAGAAGGATCGCGAGTACTGACGTCACCCGATCCACGCAATCTGAGGCGGTGGCGCAGCCAATCGTATCGAAGCTTCGCCACCGTTCCCTGCCGCCGCGACAACCATGTCGAGGCCCCCACTCTTCTTAAGTACGGTGTCGTCTGTGATGAGCGCCATGCGATGGTAGCGCACGCGTCCAGTGTCGGCTCTCAAGGCGACACCTGGAGCTTGGACGTTTGAGGCCCGCCCGCTACCAGGAAGAGTGCTACTGCTGAGTTTATGTGGATCTCTCGTCAGAGTCGCCCACTGGAACGTCCAATTCACGCTGGCTTGGCCCTGAGCGCAGAGCCAATGTAAGATGAGAGTGAGGTGAAGCCGGATGACCACCGACAGAGACTCGGCCATCGATTGGATGCAATGCGAACTCATCGAATGCGTGCCTGGAAAAGTGTCTGGCCGGCCCGTCATTCGCGGGACACGTATCATGCCTGACGCCATCGTCGGCAGCTACGATCTGGGAGAGACGATAGAGGAACTCTCCGAGGGATTCCCTACAATTTCGATTGACCAGATCAAACGCCTGATCGAGTTTGCGCACGGCTGGTCTGAACCCCAGACCTCGTGAAAGTTTTGCTGGACGAGCACCTGGACCATGCGCTACGAAGGTTGTTGGCGCCGCACGAAACCGTCACGGTCGCCTTCATGGGGTGGGCCGGGTTGAAGAATGGTGAGTTGCTCAGCGCAGCGGAAGCTGCCGGGATCGAGGTCCTGCTCACTGGCGATCAGACTTTGAATCATGAGCAGAACCTTCCAGGGCGCCGCTTGGCGGTAGTGGCGCTCTCTGCGATCCAATTGCCGATCATCAGGCAGAGCATTCCGGCAATCCTGGCCGCCATTGACAGAGCCAGTCCCGGCTCGTTTGAGGTGGTTGATTGCGGCTGGTTCAGCAGAAGAAGATCCGCGAAAGCGATCGGACTCGAAAGGGGCTCCGTCAGAATCGTAGAGCATGATTCGGGGTGGTTCATCCTGGCGGCTGAGGTCTGCCGCGTGGTGCGGGGTGCATGCGGAGAGCTGTTAGCCGACATCCAGCACGTTGGTAGCACATCGGTACCCGGCCTGCCATCGAAGCCAGTGCTCGACATTGTTGCCGGTGTGATCGCATCCGACACGCTGCCGGAGATCGTTCGCCGGTTGAGCGTCGTGGGTTAACCTCTATCGAGGAGACTACGAAGATTCCGGCGGACATCTCTTCGTTGCCGAGTCATCTCCCGGCGTTCGTACGGTCCACCTGCACGTTGTACAACACGCAGGTAGCCAATGGCGGGACTACCTCCTCTTCCGCGACATCCTTCGGCGTAGTCCTGCAATCAGGAATCGCTTTCGGAGTTAAAGCACCGGTTGTTCAGCCTGCATCGAGAAGATCGGGGCGCCTACACGGTAGCCAAAGCGGAATTCATTCGAGAGGTGCTTGACAGCCACGCGGTTGCGAGTAACGAGGGGCCGGCCAATGACGGTGGAAGCAAGGACTGATCGATTTCCGAGGTTACCTGTGAACAACGGTGGCGATCCTCTCCTGTGTAGTTGCGATGTCACTACTGCGACGAGTTGTGATGGGGCGCGAGACCACCACAAGAAACGCGCGACTGAGCTTCTGAAACGCAGTCCCAAGCGAAAGGGCCGCCCCACCTGGAGCGGCCCTCCCTTCATCGTTCTGATCGCTCGAAGCTACGGCTGCGGATTGCCCGCCGGCTTCTGCGCGCTGGCGAACTTCTCAACCTGTGCGAGCTGATTCTTCACCGTCGGCATGTCGGGTGAATCGGCCGGGAGCATCGCCATGTATCCCTTCAACTCCTCCTTCGCGCCTTCGAAATCCTGCTTCTGCGCCAGCGCGATGCCGAGAATATGCCGCATCTTAGGGATGCGCTTCGCCGAGTCGAGCTTCACGCCCTCCCGCGCGCTCTTCTCCGCCGCATCGAACTTCTGCAGATTCAGATTGGCCACGGCATTCACGAAGTAAGCTCCCGGAAAATCGAAAGGATTCAGCTTCAGCGCACGGTCGCTCGCATCCAGACATTCCTGCCACTTATTCTCGCGCGCCGCCATCCAAGCCATTTGCACGTAGGGCTTCACCAGCTTCGCATCTGCTTCGAGCGCCTGCAAATAGGCCTTGCGAGCATCCTCGTTATGATTCTGCGCTTCGTGCACCGCTCCCAGATCCTGCCACGCATTCGCGTACTTCGGATAGATCTGAACGGCTTTCTCCAACTCCTTCTGCGCATCGGGGAACTTCTGCTTGCGTGCCAGGTCGCGGCCCTTCTCAAAAGCCTTCTTTGCGTCCTTCGGCGCGGCCGCGCTTGTGATGCTGACCGTCAGTCCTTCCACGTTGCCAAGCCGCCGCAGAATGATGGTGCCGACATCGGGATTGTCCATGAACCGGCGCCCGGAAAGGTTCACCACTTCGGAGCGATAGCCGGGCAGCGACGCACGAAGCTCGCAGCCCATTAATTCGCGTTCACTCACCTGACGGCCCATTCCCCCCATCCCTGGGTTGGTCGGACTGTTGCGCGTGAAGTCACCGAAGTCGCCCGCCGAACTCACGCTCGCATCATTGAAAATTCCGTTGTTCTGGCCCAGCTGAAAGCTGAAATGCCCTTTGCTGTTGGTGTAGCCTTCGGGCCTGTGGATGCCATTGCACACGCGCTCGATTGTGACGGGCTCCGGTGGCGCCGTGCCGTCTTCCATCACCACCTTTCCGGAGAGGAAGATCGGACGCTGCATCTCGGGAAAGCGATTCTGCTGCTGCTGGCGGGGATCGTTCGGATTGGGAAATTGCTGCCCTGGCTGCCCGGGCCGTCCGGTCGTGCCACCGGGAATGCCGCCCGGATTGCCAACGCCACCCGGAGATCCACCGGTGGTTCCGCCTCCCGTGGTCGGGCCGCCCGCAGGGGCGCCGCCACCACCGCCGCCCGGAGGAGGCGCTTCCTGCCCTACCACCAATTGCGCAGACAAGGTGAGCGCTAAGCCCAAACCCAGATGACGAGAAACGAACCACGTTGTCTTCATGGCTCTCCCTTCGAGAAGTGACTTGACCGTATTATGTCACAACGTTTTCAAGGCCGCGTGGGTGGGCGCAGGCCCGCGGTTGTGAAACTTCCCTAACCTTGCCATGCTCGCCACCCCTCCAGCTACTTTCGGCCTCCGCCAGCAGACCGCACGCCAGATCGCAATCTCCAGGTGTGAACGGCCACGCGATTCATGCCCCCGCAGCCGTGGCAAGCGCGAACGGGCGAAAGCCACCCATCACCGGCTCTGCCATTGATGACTCCGCCTCGCGTCGCGTGCTCGAACACAGGCGCCCCTTCAAGCACAAGGGCCCCGAAGTCGCTCGCCAGCGGGGTCGCGGATCTTCGAATTCGAGAGCCCCTGAAAGGACGCCGCTGTCAAGCCGCGCCTCTGCCCGCACGCAAGAGAGTTGCGCCGCGGACCCGAAATATGAAACAAAAAAGAGTAGACTGGATTCCACACCATCAATCGAAGGAGCGAGATGAAGCACGACTCGCCGTTGCCTGCTTCCCGGATTTCGCGCAGAACCCTGCTTCGTGGCGCCGGTGTCACGCTCGCGCTGCCGTGGCTCGAAGCCATGACCCCGCGCGCGTCCGCCGCGAAATCCGCACCCGCGCGCCCGCCTGTCCGCATGGCCGCACTCTACATGCCCAACGGCGTGCATCCCGAGATGTGGACTCCGGAAGGCGAAGGCCGCGACTTCAAGCTTTCGCCCACGCTGCAGCCGCTCGCCGATCTGAAGGACGATCTGCTGGTCCTGACCAACATGTGGAACGCCGGCAGCGTCAGCGGCGATGGCCACTACGTCAAGATCTCCGGCTGGCTGACGTCCACCACGATTACGAAAACGCTCGGTGTCGATATCAGTTGCAACGGTGTTTCGATGGATCAGTTGGCGGCGCAGCGCCTTGGCAGGCTCACTCCGTTGCCTTCGCTCGAACTTGGCGTCGCGCCTGTCACCACCGGTGTCGATCGCAATGTCGGCTACACGCGGGTCTACGGCTCGCACATCGCCTGGAGTTCCCCCAGCAGCCCGCTTGCCCGCGAATTGAATCCGCGGCTGGTGTTCGAGCGTTTGTTCCGCGCCGGCCAGCCGCAGAACGATTCCGTGAAGCAGGACAAACTGCTGCTCGATCTTGTGATGGACGATGCGAAAACGCTCCGGCAGAAGCTGGGCGCTGCCGATCGCATCCGTTTGGATGAGTATCTTTCCGGCGTGCGTTCGATTGAGGATCGCATTGATCGCGTGGCAAAGCCCGGCCAGACCAAATGGAAAGCGCGTGCGCCGCTGCCTGCGGATCAAAAGCCCGAAGCGCAGCCCAAAGACTATGCCGATCACGTGCGTCTGATGATGGACATGATTGCGCTCGCCTTCCAGACCGACACCACGCGCATCGTCACGTTCCTGTTCGGCAATGAGGTGAGCAACCAGAATTTCTCCTTCCTGGATGGCGTGAAGGGTGGATTCCACGACATGTCGCACCATCAGAAGGATCCGGAAAAACTGCGCGCCTATCAAACGATCAATAAGTGGCACATGGAGCAGTACGGCTACCTTCTGCGCAAGCTGCGCGACATGAAGGAAGGCGACAGCAATGTGCTTGAGAATTCGATGGTGTTGATTGGCGGCGGCATTCGCGATGGAGACCGTCACGATCCGCACAACCTTCCGATCCTGCTCGGCGGACGCGGTGGCGGCCGCATCGCGAGCGGCCAGCACCTGGTGTTCGGCAAGGACTATCCTCTGTCGAATCTCTATGTATCGATGCTCGATGCATTCGGCGCGCCGGTGGAACGATTCGCCGATTCCACAGGCCCTGCACCCGGCGTGCTTGCCTGATCGGAGCGACGCACCCGAATTCGCCGCAACGATTCTGCCGCGCGGGCAACTCGCCTCTTCGCAACACCCACCCTGCGCATTGCTCGCGGGCCGCACGGCGTACACCGGGTGCCGATGGGAGGCGCAGTCGCGCCCAGGTGCCGGAAACAGCCCGCGAATCGCGGTCTACGGGCGGGCGCTCCAGTGAATGGAGATGCCACCGCCCAGGAACCGTTGAACGCGGCTTGGCCGGAACCCCGACAACTCCAACATCTCCGAATATTTCTCATTGGAGAGAAACGTTCTCAGTGAACGCGGGATGTAGGTGTAGATACTCGGCTTGCCGTGCAGAATCAAACCCCACACGCCACCTTGGAAATACAACCACCCGATGAAAAGTTCGCGCCAGAGAGGATTGGCGGGCTGAAAGAAGTCGAGTGTGACGATCTTGCCGCCCGGTTTCAGCACGCGGCGGATTTCGCCCAGAGCCTTGGACAACTCGGTGAAATTGCGCACGCCGTAGCCGATGAACACGGCGTCGAAACTGCCGTCGGCGAAGGGCAGGGAATGGGCGTCGGCGCAGGTGCGCGACGGAAGATCCGGCGCTTCGCGAAGCATGCCGGCGGTCAGATCGGCGGATACGGAAGTCGCGCCTTGCTCGGCGGCGAGACGGGAGAAATCACCCGTACCGCAAGCGAGATCGAGAATGCGCGCACGGTGCGGGAGGCTGGCTTCGCGCAACGCCACCCGCTTCCAGTTCAGATCCATGCCATAGGAGAAGACGCGGGTGATGAAATCATATCGGGGCGCAATTGTTTCAAACATTGCGCGCATGTTGCGTGTTGTCTGCTTTTCTACCGGAAGTGGTACCACAGGCTAAGGATAAACAGACCGGTGGCTCCAGTCAAAACCGCGTCGAACGTCCACCCCTCCCGGCGCTGGCCGGTCCACTCGAACGTGAGCCCGCGGATGCGGCCAAAGTCGGGGAGCGGACCCATCTTGCTCACCCCGATCATGAGCATCACACAGACGAAGAACACGATCACGCTGAAGTTGAGAAAACTGAACGCGACGACATCGTTCCACGCACCGAGATCCATCTTCAGCGCGTTGCGGAGAATGTCGAGCAGGAAGCGTGTGGCGCCCACCAGCCCGCCGAACACCAGCGTGACGATCGCCGCGCGCGAGGTCGCGCCTTTCCACAGAATGCCCGTCAGGAACACCGCCGTGATGGGTGCGCCGACGTACGCCTGCACGCTCTGCAGATACTGATACACCTCATTGTTCAAGTTCCGGATGAACGGTATCCAGACGATGCTGAGCACCACGATGACCCCGGTGGTGACACGGCCCACCAGCACCAGGCGCGTATCGGTCGCCTCCGGGCGTAGCTTCTTATACACGTCCATGGTGATCAACGTGGAGCAGGAATTGAACACCGAACTCAGCGAGGACATCAGCGCCGCAAGCAATGCCGCGACCATGAGACCCATGAGACCGGGCGGCATCAGGCGCATCACCAGCAGCGGATAGGCGTTGTCTCCAGTGACATCGGCGGGCCACAGCGCTTTCGCGATCAGACCTGGAAGGACGAGAATGAACACCGGCAGCACCTTCAGCGCGGCGCAGAAGAACGCGCCTTTGCGCGCGTGGCTCACGTTTTTCGCGCTCAGCGTCTTCTGCACAATCACCTGATCCGTGCACCAATACCAGATGCCGAGAATCAGCGTGCCCAGTGTGGTGCCGAGCCACGGGTAGACCGGATCGTCGATGGGCTTGATCATGTGGAAGAAGTCCGGTGGCAGCGCGGCGCGAAGGCCTTCGAATCCACCCACTTTGTCCAGGCCGAGCACCGTCAACAGAATCGCGCCGCCGAGGAGAATCATCGCCTGGAAAAGGTCGGTGTAGATCACCGCCGCAAGCCCGCCCGCGATGGTGTAGATCCCCGTCGCGATCACCAGCAGGATTGCCGAGGTCATGTAGTCCCAGCCGATGATTTCGCGAATGAGAATGCCGCCCGCGAACAGGGACACCGAGATCTTCGTGAAGATGTAAGCGAAGATGGAGACCACGGTGAGATACCAGCGGCAGGCCGGACTGAAGCGCCGCTCGAGAAACTCGGGCATGGTGAAGACCTTCGACTGCAGATAGTGCGGAACGAAGAGCCAGCCCAGCAGGAACAGGCAGAAGCTTGCCGACCACTCATAGCAGCCGACCGCGAGCCCCGTGGATGCTCCCGAGCCCGCGAGTCCGATGAAGTGTTCGCTCGAGATGTTGGTGGCGAACAGCGATGCCCCAACCGCGAACCAGCCCACATGTTGTCCCGCAAGGAAGTAGTCCGATGCGGTGCGCTCATTGCGCGAGTGGCGGAAGCCGATGTAGAAGACAATGAGGAAGTAGACGGCGATGATCGCGGTATCGAGCATCAGAAGATTGTACTCCCGCCTGGGACTCCGAGTCAGTGCCCAGCCACCTCTGTGTCCATCCCGCCTCGGGCCTCGATTGGTTTGGCCCGCCAAACGGGAGAATCGTACCGAGGTAAGAGAATTCAACTTACGCGACCGGCCATCCGGTCGTACCTTGGTAAGAAGAGCGCCGAACGATGATGAAAGCCACCATTTCCGCGAAGGGTCAAATCTCGATCCCGAAGGCGATTCGGGAGCGATTGAACCTTAAACCCGGCACACAGGTAGCCCTCGACGTGCAGGGCGAGCGGCTTGTGATCAAGCGGCTTGTATCCGGCTTCCTGGACTGGCGCTCGATGCGTGGAATGTTCAGGGGCGGCGTCGACCTTCAAGACGAACTGACCCAGGAGAGAGCCGCCGAACTGGCTCGCGACGATGCCCGATTCCAAAGTTCCTGATTCGTGGGCGCTCCTCGCCTGGCTGCTTGACCAGCCCGCCGTCCGGATTGAAACGCTGCTTCAACGGGCCGACCAGGGCGACGACCTTCATCTGGTGATGAGCTGAGTCAACGTCGGAGAGGTGTACTACATGGCCAGCCGGAAACTGGACACGGCCAAGGCGGAAGAATTCTTGAAGCGGTTGCCGTCGCTTCCCATCCGGCTGGTGTTGCCGGCTGAGGAAGACATCATCGCGGTGGCCAAACTCAAAGCGCGCCGGCGGATTTCCTACGCGGACGGATTCGCGGCGGCTCTCGCGCGACACCGGGCATCTCACGACGTTGAGTGAGGGAGCTTCTCCTCTGCCGCTCGGTGCTCTTGCGGCCTCCCCGATCTTCAGGGAGCGCCAACCGACTCGAGATAAGCGGCGATCTCCTGCTTGCCGCCATAGCGCGCCCAACCAAGCGGAGTGCTGTGGTAAGTCGTATCCCGAATGTCGAGCTTTGCCCCGCGTTCCACCAGCAGCCGCACGACATCGAGATGTCCCGCCCATACAGCTTGATGCATCGGTGGCGTGTGCGCATGAGTTCCAGGCGGATTGAAGCGATTCGGATCCTCGCCCGCATCCAGCAACAATCGAGTGACCTCCACTTGTCCCAACTGCGCAGCAAGCGCAAGCGCCCGATGCCTCGAAAGCGCGTCAGCGGCCGCAAGCATCTTCGCCACTGAAGCAACATCCCCCAAACCGGCCGCGGCGGGCAGCGTGACCGGGGCGCCGTGCCGTACCAGAGCCTGTGCCGTCTCGCAAAATCCGAACACCAGCGCGGTCTCCACGGGCGACACCCAGTTGCCGCTCCCCTTGTCTGCCAGGGTTGCGCCGCGCGCCACCAGAAGGTCCACCAGCGCAATCTGCACGCCTGCCGCTGCGGGATGCCCACTCGACACCAGGAGGCTCATGGTGGTGCACTCACCTCCATAGAGATTGGCCAGCGCATTCGGATCCGCACCCGCATCCAGAAGCGCGGTTGCGATCGCCACAGCGTTGGGCGGCGTCTTCTGCCGGTAGTTCTCGGTGCCGTTGGCCGCGACATAGTGCAGCAGTGTGGCTCGATGGATCGGCGGATCGAAGTGCGTGACGCGGCGGGAGCGGGCATGCACGAGATCCGGATACTGTTGCAGCAGAGACTGCAGCGCTGCCAGATCGCCTTCCACCACCGCATCCACGGCGCACTCGAAGGGATACACTTCCGGATCACGACCGGCAATAGCGGTGGCGAACGCGGACAACGCATCCCAATCAGCGAAGTCATAGCCTCTGGCGAGGGCGGCGCACGCGTCGGCGAGATCGAACGTCTCGGCACGAAGCTCCGCATCCGTCAGGTCCTTCGGCTTCCAGGGAACCTTCTCGTCCAGCAAGCGGCGCAAATGGCAATGAAAGAACTCCAGGGCGGTGGCGTCGCCCGATTGCCATGCGTGCAGCAGATCCACGGCCTGCTGTTGGTATTGGTCGATCGACGCAGTGAGAGGAAGGGGAGAGAATCGCACTTGTAGATACCTTTCGCCGGGCTCCTCGGATTTCATTGTCAGGATACCCCGAAATGGCGCCGGTTCCAGCCGAACCAGATGTTACATCGGGGGATGACTGGGGTTTCGCTTTTCAAGATGTCTTCGCGTCGGCCGTCAACACGATTTGCAGCAATCGGGCGATGACAGGGTCGGGAGTACCCGGCCTCAGGTGAGCACCGAGTCGATCGCGAGTCTGGGGGGGCTCGGAACCTTTGCGCTGTTCAGCCGTATTGTATTCATGCATACTTCGCTGTTGGTCTTGCTCAACCGTCGACGGCCCCGGGTAGCATCATGCCTCGCTGGAGTACTCTTCTTCTCGGGCCTGATTTTCGCTCAAGGTGTGGCCAACCCAGAGGTCGCAGAACCGGTTGACCGGCTCGTCGACGCCTACGTCAAAGGAGAAATGTCGAAGCGGAAAATTCCTGGCCTTGCGTTCGCCGTCCTTCGTCATGGCAAGGTGATCAGGCAGGACGCCCTCGGTCTGGCGAGCATCGAATCGAACGTCCCGGTGCGGCTGGACACCAGCTTCCCACTTGCGTCGGTGACCAAGGAATTCACTGCAAGCGCCATCCTTTCGCTTGTGGAGAAAGGCCAATTGTCGCTTGATCAGCCAATCAGAAGTATACTTCGGGAGGTGCCGGAGACTTGGTCTAGCGTCACGGTTCGTCACTGTCTAACCCACACATCCGGCCTACCCGATGCGACCACAGATGACGTGAACTTTTCCCTCTTGTCGGATTCGCGGGATGGCCTGCTGGAGAAGGTCTTCCGGCTTCCTTCGAATCCGCCTGGCCAGAAGGCAGCCTATAACCAGACCGCTTACTTACTCCTCGACATGATCCTGCAGCGCGTGACTGGGAGATCTGTCGAAACCTATGTTCGTCAGGAATTTTTCGATCGGATTGGCATGACCGGAGCAACGTACGGAGATGCCTGGGAGATTGTCAAGGGCCGCTCCGAGTTGTACACGGTCGTGAACCCAGCCCCGGATCGAACCAAGCTGTGGCTCCGCGACGGTCGGCCGGTCACATCTCCTGATCGAATCTATCGCTATGGAATGAAGATAATTCCGAGTTGGATGTTCTCGACGTCGGGCAGCAATGCGAGCGTGGTGGACTTGGTGAAGTGGGATGCAGCGTTTTGGGCAGGCAAAGTCCTTAAGCGCGCCACCGTCGACGAAATGGCTACGCCATTCAAGCTCGATAGCGGCAAGGCCGGAGCGTGGGGTCTCGGCTTGTTGGCGACCGATATGGGTGAATACAGAACAGTTGCCTCTGGTGGCGGCGCTGCCGTGTGGCTATTCCGTGTTCCTACGGAGCGGTTAACGGTAATCGTTCTCACGAATCTTCAGGGCAGTTCGCCCCAGACGCTCGCCGCTGGAATTGCCGCCCTTTACTTGCCTCGGCTCAAGACCTCCCCAGCGGGGAACCCCAAATGAACCGCACTGCCGTTCTGTGGAGCAACCCACGACATGTCGCGTTGTTTAGAGCCGACTGGACCCGCTGTCCGTCGTGCCGGGTGCGTTACCGAAAGCTCGATTCCGCGGCACCCTACTCGACTCTTCCGGCAACGTAGTGCCCACCGCGTCCGTGAAGGTCTCGGCGAACGAACCGGCGAAGGGCCTGCGGCCAACATGAATGAAGCCGGCGACTTCCTCTTCCCCGCGTTGCAGCCCGGCGCGTACACGATCTCGGTCGAGCATCCCGGATTCCGCCCTTTCCGGAGGACGGGCAACATGCTCTCGGCGGCGTAGCGGCTGGTATGTCAGTACGCTTGCCAGCTATCTGCAAGCCGTCGGTGCGGAACTGGAGATTCGCGCGATTTTTCCTGATGGAAGCGCGGTGAAGATTACTGAATTTTCAGAGTGATAGTCTGGGTCGTAACTCACAGATAAGAAATGCTTTGTTCCGGCCTACGGTCGATAGCCCACGATCAAGCGTAGCGTTTCGCATCGGGCGAAAGGGTTCTCGCAGGTCGTTGATTCACTGAATCCTCGATTGGAGCGAAAGGGCAGTCCCGAAATACCAAAGGTCAGGTGTAGTCGCGCTGTGCGGAACGGACGCGAGACCCGCTGTCTGACCATGGTGCATTGCGAAACGCCATTGCGATACCCATCCGCATGGCGACAGGTTGCGCAAGCGCCTCCAGCTTGGGCTCTCCGGCAGTGCGGCTATGGCCGCTCGCGGATGGATCTTGCGATGCGGTCCAGTTCCGCCACCGTGGCCAGAATGTCCGTGACTTCCGTGCGCGGATTGATCGGGCACAGGCGCAGCACCTTCTGTCCCCGGAGTTCGGTGGAGAGCACCACGGCGAAACCGGATTCGGTAATCGTGCGCCCGATGCGAGTATTCCACTCGCGCAACAGCGGCTCGTCGGCGCCCGCGGGAGCATAGCGAAACGTGACCACCGCCATGTGCGCCGGAGTCACAATTTGCCAATCGGGCAAGGCGCGTAGCGCGGACTCGGCGGTTTCGGCAAGGGAGAAGCCATGATCAATCGCACGCCCGATCGCATCGGCTCCGAAGATCTGGATCGACATCCATAGCTTCAACGCCCGGAAGGGGCGAGTGAGTTCCGGGCTCAAGTCCCAGAAGTTCACCTCACCGGTGGACATCGTGTCTTGCAGATACTCCGGCGTCATGTGAAACGCGGCGTGCGCGGTGGCTTCGCTGCGGAACAGGACGCAACCGCAATCGAAGGGTTGGAAAAGCCACTTATGCGGATCGAGCGTGAGCGAGTGGGACAGATCCATGCCCTTCAGCAAGTCCCGGCCGCGGGAACTGAACGCGGCAGCGCCACCGTAGGCGCCATCGACGTGCATCCACAGATGCTCGCGCTCGGCGATGGCGGCGATTGCGGGCAGTGGATCGATCGCGCCGGTATTGGTCGTCCCGGCGTTGGCGACCACGCAGAAGGGCCGCAGTCCGGCTTCGCGATCCCGTTGAATGGCATCGGTGATTGCATCGGGAGGCAACTGGAAGGATGAATCGGAAGCAATGCGCCGAATGCGGTTACGTCGAATGCCCAGCAGCTTCAGCGCGCGTTCCACCGAGGAATGCGTCTGGTCGGAGAAGTACACCGTGCCATGGTCGAAGGCATCCTCGCCGAAGGCCCACTGCCTCGCGGCCGCAAGCGCCGTCAGATTCGCGATCGAACCTCCACTCATGAATGCGCCACATGCAGTGTCCGGATAGCCAGTCACGCGGCGCAGCCAGTCCACCGTGACCGCTTCAATCATGGATGCGCCCGCGCCTTCATACCAGCAGCCCGCGAAGACGTTGTACGCGCGGGCGATCGCGTCGGCCCACACGCCCCACCAGTTGCTGGGACCCGGAACGAATGCGAAGAAGCGCGGATGGGAAGGGCGGCCGAGGTAGGGAAGCACCTCGTGCTCCAGGCGGCTCAGCACTTGGGGCCAGGCACGAGGCTCGCGCGGCAGGTCTTCATAGAACTCCTGAAACTGGGCGTGGCCGGCGATCCGGAGCGCGGCCTGTCGCGGTAGCGATTCATACGCCCGCAGAATCAGATCGAGCATCGCGCGGGCGGACTGTTCGCGATCATGTGCGCTTGGCTCAAGCCGGTCGAGACCGGCACGCTCGATCGTGGGGCGGTGGTCATCCTGGCGAGACGTGGCCATGAGTTCCTTCCTTCAAGACAGCGGCTATTCCTCTTTCGAAAGATGCTGCGAGAAACCTTGTGCAACCAGTTCGTCAAACGCTTCCCTCACTTGCTTAGGGATGCGCTGCGGGGCGGAGTATCCTTTGCGCGCATAGATCCAGATTCGCTGCAGATCGCCCAGCATGATGTGCGTGATCCGAGCGGGTGTGAATTCGCCGGTGCAGTATTCATCGAAGGTGA
Organism: Bryobacterales bacterium; assembly: GCA_016789785.1. The sequence continues at coordinate 15,976 of JAEUQE010000024.1, read as the reverse complement.
GATTGGGTGATGCGACCGTCGCGGGCATCTCCGGCCATTCGACCGCATGCGTGGCGAACGCCCGCCGCTGCATGAACGGCTTCATGACAAGCAGCACACGCCGTGGCCGCGTGGCTTGCGCCTCCAGGAGCTCGCGTGCGAAACGGATGTTCTCGGCGGTGTTGGTGGCCCGCGGCTCCAGAACAATCGCATCCGACGGTACGCCGCGTTCCCGCGCCACTTCCGCGTACTTCTCCGCTTCGGTGCACTTCCACGGCGTTTCCAGCATGTCGCCCTGATGCGCGATGCCGCCCGTGCAGACCAGCCGCCCTCCGAAGCCTCGCAGGAAGAAGTCCGCCGCAGCCTCGGCGACCCGCAAATCATGCGAACCGAGAGCGAGGATCACGTCGGCAGGCTGCGGTTCGTGATGCAGATGATGATAGTCCCACACGATGCGGGCAAGTTCGAGTTGTTGCGGTGTCAACTTGCTAAGATAGCGCGCCAGAAGAGGCCGGGGGAGTAGGGCGGGGCAGCATGATGGGACATGAAACAAAAAGCCCCCGCCATGTTTTGGCATGGCAGGGGCTTCGGTAAGCGTTGCTTCGGTTCTAGAAAATGAAGCGCGCGCCCAACTGAATGAAGCGGGCACCCTGACCGACCACGTTGTACTGGCCGAAATCAGGCGCCGTGATGGTGCGGCTTGCTTCCTGGAACGAAGTGTTGTTGAACACGTTGTAGAACTCCGCCCGGATCTGGAACTTCGCGCGTTCGGTGACGTTGAAGTTCTTGTAGATGTTCCAATCGAAGTTGCGTTCGCCGTTGAGCCGGAGAATGTTGCGGCCCATATTGCCGATGTTGCCGAGCAGCGGCTGAGACAGCCCAACGCGTTCCGCGTAGGCGGAGATGCGCTGAGTCGGGTCAGTGTTCAGGCCGGCCGGTGAGCCCGCCGAACCCGCGGGACGGAAATCCACCGTGACGGGGCCGCTGACGTTCGGACGGATCGCGCCGCCGCCGCCGAAAACGGTAAGCGGACTCAAGCCACGCCGTGCGCCTGCATCCAACGTGATGGGGAAGCCGCTACGGATACTGGTGATTCCGGAGAAGCCCCAGTTGCCGACCAGGTTACGCATCGCCCAGCTCGACGATCCGCGGAACCATGCGGGCTCCCACGAATGCGTGATCACGAGGCGCTGCTGGAGGTCGAACTGGGAAGCGGAACGGTTGTTGCGGTTGTCGCGAGGATCCTGCTGGTTCGAGCTGTCGTTGATCAGCACGCCCAGCACATCCGAACCGTCGTCAATCGACTTGCCGAACGTGTAATTGGCGTTGAACAGGAAGGTGCTGATCCGCTTCTGTGCTTCAAACTGCAAGCTGTGGAAGTTCGAGTTGGCGGAACTGTCCACCCACACGATCCCGTTGTAACGTGGATCGATGCGGTTGCTGCGGCGGGTAGCGCCACCGTTCTGTGCGCTGAACGCGGCCTGGAATGCGCCGAGCCGGGCCGTTTCGTCGGCGAGGCTGGTCGCCGCGGGTACCTGCGGGAAGATGAAGTTGATATCGCGCGAGCGAGGCAGATAGTTGCCCTTCGTGCCGACGTAACCGGCCTTCCACACGATCCCGAACTGCTCACGCTGCACACCGAGATTGAACTGATGCACCTGTGCGTTGCGCAGGCTCTGGTCGATGGCCGGGGAGATGGCGCCGAAATTCACCACATTGGTCGGCAGATTGCCCACCTGAGCGGCGGTTTCGCGTTGGATCTGCGCGTTGCCCGCGAGGATGGACGCCAGCGAGTTGGTGCCCGTGAAGCTGGCCTGGCCCGAGAGCACGCCGGTCACGATGAACGGCGGCAGGAAGCGCTGGTTGGTGATCGGGTTGAGGAAGATGAAGTCGTACGCGACGCCGTAGCCGCCACGAACCACCGTCTTGCCCGAGGAACCAACGTTCCATGCGAAGCCAATGCGCGGACCCCAGTTGGTGTTGCTCTGGAACGAGGGCTTGCCGAGTTCGAGCAGACCGAACGGTCCGCCGCCAGCCTGACCGAACGCCGAGTTGTTGTTCAGATTCAGGTTGGAGATGAGGCCGTTCTTTTCCGTCGGTCCGCCGGCCCATTCCATACGCATACCGATGTTGAGCGTGAAGTTGCGCGTCACCTTCCAGTCATCCTGAACGAAGGCGAAGAAGTTCCGCACGCGATTGGCGCGAACGGAGTTGCCGAACCGCTGCTGGACCACGGCGGGTACGCCGCGCTGGAAGTCGGCGATGTTCGCAAAGGAGATGAGCGGCCGCTGGAGAGCGTCGAAAACGCTGTCGGCCTGCAGGTAGTAGAACTCACCGCCAACCTTGATGTTGTGCGAGCCCTTCACGAACGAGAAGTTGTCGTTAAACTGATAGGTGCGCTGTTCGCGTCCCTGCGGCAGACCTTCCCATACGCCAAAGGAGTTAACCGAGGCATCCTGGAAGGTGATGCGCGGGCCAAGCTGGAACGGTGTGTCGATGGGGAAGCCGGCATCGCTCTGGCCAAAGCCGAAGCGGAACTCATTGACGGCGGAGGAGCCGAACAAGTGCGTGTGTGCCGCGGTGGACTGCCGGGGACGTCCGCCGCTGGTGGCGCCGAAGCCAGGCAGGTTGGAGCCGATGAAGGTCAGTCCATCGCTGGCGGAAACGTTGTCGGCGGCGCTATAGCGGACCCACAGAGTGTCGCGCGATCCTAGATTGAAGTCGCCACGAAGCGCCCACTGCCAGAAGTCCGTCTTGTTGGGCGCCGAAGTGGTGATCTGGCCAGTGCCTGAGGTTGGAACCTGATACTGTTGCACCAACGCGCGGGCCGAAGGATCGGTAATCCCGGCAACCTGCTCGGGCGTAAATACCCGTGCGATGCGGGTCGCGCCCGCGCCGCGCAGCTTCAGGCCCTGATAGTCCATGAACCAGAAAGCCTTGTTGCGGCCGTCGAAGACTTTCGGGATATACGCCGGGCCTCCCAACGCGAAGCCATACTCATTGCGCTTCACGATGTTGGTCTTACCGGACGTGTCGAAGAAGGGGCGGGCATTGAGCACGTTGTTACGGAAGTACTCAAACGCTTCGCCATGCAGATCATTGGTGCCGCTCTTGGTGATGTAGAGCACCTGGGCGCTCGAATTGCGGCCATACTCCGCGCTGAAGTTGTTGGTGATGACCTTCACTTCCTTGATGGAGGAAAAGTTCAACGGGTTCAGCGTACCGCCCGTACCGGTCACCGAAACGTCGGTGGCGGTGATGCCATCCACCGTGATGTTGTTGCCACGGCCGCGGCCGCCGTTGGAGTTGAAGCTGCCCGAGCCCAGGAACGGATTGTTGTTCGAGACGGGGGCTACGCCAGGCGCGGTCAACGCGAACAGGTTCGGGTTGCGCGCGACTGGGATTTCCTGAATCGCTTCACCGGCCACCGAAGTCTGCAACTGGGCATTTTCGGTATTGAGAAGCGACACGGCATCGGTGACGTTGACGGTCTCAGTCACCTGGCCGACTTCGAGCGCAAACCGCACGCTGGAGATTTCGCCCGTTTTCACGTCCGCGATTGCGGAGGCGACTCGGAATCCAGGTGCTTCGGCCCGCACCTCGTACTTGCCGATCTTCAGCAGCGCAAAATTAAAGTTTCCGTCGGTGGTAACGACGGTTCGTACCTCACCGGTCTCCTGGCTTTTCAACGTGACCGTAGCCTTCGGCACAACCGCGCCGCTCGCATCCAGTACGATGCCGCGGAGATCACCGGTGATTTGTGCGTAAATCGAGCTGAGAGATGCAACCATCAGCAGCGCCAACGCGAAGCGTAAGGCTGCTGCAGGACGCAGAGACTTGCTCATAAAGTGACCCCTTTCCCGGCCGGCTTGAATGTGCGCAGTCCGTCACATAATCACCTACCGGATGACTTATCTGTTAACCAAAGATGACGGCAAGAGGGGAAAAGCGTCAAAACCGACGTGATCCATCCAAGCGGGCTGACAACTGCGTTGAAAACGAGCAAGCTGGCGATTTCGACGGATTCGTTATACGATTCCGACTCTCGCCAGACGCCAACGGCCTGAAGGATAAAGATCTCGGCGACACCCACCCGGCCGCGCAACATTCGTTAACGGATACTAGCTCTTATCGTAACACGACATGCCGGATTCGTGAATCCGTAGCACGTGTTAATTCTATTGCGGGACGCCTGCGGAGGCTGTCAGTTGCGGCCGTGGACCATCGGCACGAAAGCAACGGGAATGATGTTGCGGCGCTGGATGGAGCCGCTTCTCGATTTCTCAATCACCACAAGATCCTGATTGCCGACGCCCTCAGGAGCCACGAGCTTGCCTTCCGGACGAAGCTGCCGGATGAGTTCCCGCGGAATGGAGGGTGGGGCCGCCGTCAGAATAATGCGGTCAAACGGTGCTTCTTCGGGCCATCCGAGATAGCCGTCGCCAACCCGGATCCGGACATTGCTGTGGTTCTGTTGGCGAAGGAGTGCTTCGGCCTGGATGGCGAGCTTCGGGACGATCTCAATGGAGTAGACCTGCTTGGCAAGCTGCGCGAGGATGGCTGCCTGGTAGCCTGAGCCGGTGCCGATTTCGAGGACGCGATGAGTTGGGCTGACGTCGAGCAGTTCACTCATCAGGGCGACGATGTAGGGCTGTGAGATGGTTTGCCCGTCGCCGATGGGTAATGGACGATCCTCATAGGCGAGCGCTTCCATGTCCTTGGGGACGAACAGGTGACGGGGCGTGGCGCGCATGGCTTGGAGCACCCTTGGGTTCTTCACTCCTCTGTCTTCGATCTGCTGCTTCACCATGGTGAGCCTCGCCTTCTGTTGGGCGGCGGAAGAAGCGCATCCCAAGAGCATCAAGATGACCGTTCGCCGTCCCATGCCCACAGAATACGCCTCGCGGTTGGTGGCGGCAATGACGATTGCGTGGTTGCGCCACCAAACTCCGCAGTTTGGACACTTTTTCACGGTAACGCAAGCCCCCAGGCCGGCCGCGCCCCGACTCATCGGGACGCCTCTGGCGGGCGCAGATCCATGGACCCCTCTCGACTTTCTGACAAGACAAAGCCGGCGCCTGAGAGCTTGTTTCAGCGGGTCGGAAGTCCTCCTGGCGCAGATGCGGCTTCGCCACAACGGCGGTAACTGGGGACACAATGCTTGGCCGACAGTGCTTGTGCACAATGCTTGGCGCCACAGTGCTTGGCACCACAGTGCTTGGCACCACAGTGCTTGGCGTACAATGACGAGGTGGCTCAGGATAAAGCGACTGCGCCGGCGCTCGCGCCGGACAAGGGTGTGGGACTGCTCCGTCAGTTGGGCGTTGGCACCGCGACGGCACTCGTTGTTTCGAACATGATCGGCACCGGAATCTTCACCGCGACGGGATTCCTTGCCGGCGATCTTGCGCGAGTGGATCTTGTGTTCGCGGTGTGGATTGTTGGCGCCATCTGCGCGCTTGCCGGCGCGTTCTGCTATTCCGAACTTGGCATGAATTTCCCGAGCTCTGGCGGCGACTACGTGTATCTCACGCACGCCTACGGACCGTCGTGGGGGTTCATGACGGGCTGGATCTCGTTTGTGGCCGGCTTTTCCGCACCGATTGCCGCCGCCGCGCTGGCATTCTCCGATTACCTCGGCTACTTCATTCCGGCGCTGAAGCAGGAAAACGCGTGGTTCACGTTTGGCGCGGGCGCCTTTGAGGTGCGCGCCGGCGGAGCACAGTTGATGGCCTGCTCGCTGATCCTCTTCCTCACCGCGCTCAACGTGTTCGGTGTGCAGCGTGTGGCGAAGTTTCAGAACGTATTCACTTCGCTCAAAGTACTTGTGGTGATCAGTTTCATCGCGCTCGGGTTCTTCGCCGGCAACGGCAACTGGCAGCATTTCAGCATGGATGCCACGCGCACATCCACGGTTCCGCTGTTCCAACAATTCGCCATCAGTTTGTTTTTTATCTACGGCAGCTACAGTGGGTGGAACGCGGCGACGTACGTGGCGGAGGAACTGCGCAAGCCGGAGCGGAACCTGCCCATCGCGCTGGCCGTGGGGACGTTGTTGGTCACGCTGCTTTACATGGGATTCAACGCGGTGTTCATCTACAGTGTTCCGCTCGAACAGATGAAGGGCGTGCTGGCGATTGGCACGTTGAGCGCGTCGCGATTGTTCGGGCCTGAAGTGGCGGGGACGTTTGGTGCCCTGATGGCTTTGTCGCTCGTGTCCACCGTGAACGCGATGGTCACCATCGGTCCTCGTGTCTATTACGCGATGGCGAAGAACCGCGCATTCATCGCATCGGCGGCCAAGGTCGATCCGCGCTGGCACACGCCGGTGAACGCGATTCTGTGGCAGGGCGTTGCTTCCATGCTCATGACCTTCACTCCGTTTCAGGGCTTGTTTCTCTACATCGGCGCGACGTTGAACATGTTCGCGTGTCTGGCCGTTGCGTCGATTTTCGTGCTGCGCAAGCGGCCAGGTTGGCGGCGGCTTCCGGTGGTCGACTTCCTGTTTCCGCTGATGCCCGTGACATTCCTCATCATCAGTGCGTGGACATTCATCGTCGGGATTCAGTTGAGGCCTTTCGTGATTCTGGCGACGGTCCTCACGGTCGCCGCGGGCGCACTGGTCTATCATTTCCGAATTCGTGAAGCGTCCTGATCATGCCTACCGTTCTTGATGGAAAACTGGTTCGAGACTCGATCCTGGCCTCGTTGAAACCGCGGGTCGACCAACTGGCAGAGGAGCGGAGGCCACCGGGCCTCGCCGTGGTGCTGGTGGGAAGCAATCCCGCGTCGGAGATCTATGTGCGCAGCAAGGTGAAGGCATGCGCGGATCTCGGCATTGCCAGCGAGAAGCATCTGCCGTTGGACACCGTGCCGACAGAGGACCTGCTGTTTCTGGTGGAGTCACTGAACCGGCGGCCGGACATTGATGGCATCCTGGTGCAACTGCCGTTGCCCGAACAAGTGGATGAGCAGCATGTCTTGTTGTCCATCGATCCATCCAAGGACGTGGATGGGTTTCATCCGCGCAGTGTGGGCGACCTTGTGGCGAACCGGCCAGGTTTTCGCGCCTGCACGCCCGCGGGTGTGATGCGTATGCTCGATCACTACGGCATTCCCGTGGCAGGCAAGCATGCGGTGGTGGTGGGGCGTAGCGGCATTGTCGGCAAACCGATGGCTCTGATGCTATTGCATGCCAATGCGACGGTGACGATTTGCCATTCCAAGACCACGAATCTTGCGGAGGAATGCCGGCGCGCGGATATTCTGGTTGCGGCGATTGGACGGCCTGCGTTTGTGACTCGCGACTTCGTGAAGCCCGGCGCAGTGGTGGTGGACGTGGGCATCAACCGGCTTCGCAAGCGGGATCAGGTGGAGCGGGTATTTGATGGCGATGCCGCGCGCCTGGCGGAGTTCGATCAGAAGGGCAGTGTGATTGTCGGCGACGTGCATCCTGCGGCGTTTGCCGAATCCAGTTACTACACTCCCGTGCCCGGCGGAGTGGGTCCGCTGACCATCGCGATGCTGATGAGCAACACCGTGGATTCGGCCGAACGCCGCCTTGGGATTCGCTGAGCGCTACGCTTTCGCGGACTGCGCAATCAATGCGGCGGTGTACTGCACCGGATCCCCGTCGCGTTCGGCGATCTGCTTGATCCGCTCGAAGTCGCCCGCGATGCGGCAAAGCTGCAGCAGCGGCGGACAACTGAGGTACGCCGGATTGGTGCCGCTGAGAAACTCTTCGAACACGCGAATCGCTTCGGTGGGCCGGTTGAGGCGAAGCAGCATGCGCACCAGCATCTGCGCGGGATACGTACTCACTTCTTCGTAGTTGTAGCTGGCGATCTTCGCGCGAAAGTGTGCGATCGCCACGTCGACGTCAACGCCCGTGCGGGCGCGCAGATAAATGGCCGAGTCGAGGAAGAAGTCCTCGAACGGCGGATCGCCCCGGTAGGAAAGCGTGGAATGGATGCGGCTACCGTACTCCGCCATTTCCAGCCCACGTGCAAGGATGCCTTCGTCGCTCGCTTCACAGGACATGCGGACCACCGACATCAAGTGCGAGAGATCGACGTGATAGCTGTACTCGCCGAAGAGCCAGTCGCGCCCGGCCATGAGTCCGGCGATCGTTGCGGCGGCGGGCAGCGTGCCTTCGGTGCGTTCGATGGCTGATCGCAGATTCGCGGTCAACTCGCTGTAAAGAGTGCTGGAGAGCAGGGCGAGCGACTCTTCGCGCGTGGCGGGGTCGGGATATTGCTCGAAGAAGGTGATCGCGCGGCAGATGCCATGGCGCTTGAGCAGCATCGCGAAGCCCTTGGCCGGATGCAGTCCTTCATTGAGAGCGATTTCGATGATGGAGTCGTCGCCATCCTCGGGGTTGAGACGGCTGATGGCGTCGCGAAGGCCGGCGGTTTCGCCCAGCGCTCGAAAAAAGGGCCAGGATTCGGAGAGCTTTCCGGATTTCAGATAAAGCGCGGCCGTTTCGCGCGCGGCCTCCATCATTGTCTGGTCGTAGGCTTGCTGAGCCGCGCCGAGGTCTTCAACCGGGCCGTCGGGGATCAGCGGCAGGCCGAGATCGAAGCGCTTGCGCATGAGACGGGCTTCAAACAGGCGGTTGTATTCCCCACGTTCGGCGAACACTTCGATCAGACGGTCGAGCGCGGCGGCCGGCCCCTGTTTCGAATGCGCTTCGGCGAGGCTTGCGAACACATCAGTCATTGCCTCTTGATTCTAGCGGATGTGGACAGTGCGGCCGCGGCGAGCGATGAGCGATTGGGGCGCGGCCTATCGATTGAGAGCTAGAGTACGTTTTTTGTTGAAATCTTCCGTGTTTCCGTGTATCTCAAGAATAAGAGGTGTTCGGATGGAACAATCCAGTAGCGACCGTCCGTATCTGGGGCCTGATGTTTCCGAGGAAGAGGTGGACAAGGCTCTTGGCAAGAAGACCATCTGGGAACCCGACAATGCGGGCCGGTTTTTCGAGCAACAGCAGAAAGCGAAGATCAAAGGTTGCGACCCGGGCAACTTCCCCTTCATCGACGCAACCGGCAAGGTGAGTGACTACACAGGAAAAGAAAAGGAGATGGCCTCCAGCCTGAAGACCATCGATTTGAACACGGGGAATTTTGAAGATGCCGATGCATGGGAGAACTTTCATGGCATTGTCGGAAAGCACTTGAACCAACTGATGCAGTTCCGCAATGCGCAGGGCAATCTGGTGAACGCGAAGGGCGAAGTGCAGGAGGTGACGTGCTCGATCAGTGAGTTCAAGGCTCTCGAGTTGCGGATCGGCGTGCAGGAAAGCATCTTCAACACAGCGAAGGCGCAGATGCTGGAGGCGGCGAAGTCGGTCACCGATTCTTCGCTGGGCGGCACCAATCAGGTTTCCGCCACCACCATCAGCCACGGCCCGGTGCCCGTGCTCACCCGGATTCTGCCCATTCCGGATAACTTCTACAAGACGAATACGGGTGAGAACTATGAGGTGCTCAAGGGCGCGGAGATTCATGGCCAGCCGCCGGCGCAGTTCAAAACCGTCGACAAGCTAAGCGTGCGCTCCGTGAGGTTCAAGCGCGGGAAACGCTGGTTTCAAAAGAAGGTAGGCCGTGTGATCTCGTACAAGACGCATGACGTACTTAACTGCTACGCGAGTGTGCCTTCGTTCCAGTCCGTGCTGCTGAAGGAGCTTTCGACGCTGGCGGAGTTCTCTTCCTATACCGAGCCGAATGGCCTGAAGCGAACCATCAAATCGGAAGACTACGAGGAGAAGCGGCTCTCGGTCGCGATCCCGATGGTCGGCGAGAAGCAGATGCAGCGGCTGCATCCGGCGTTGATGGCGGCGTTCAAGGAGGCGAAGAAGAAAGGGCTGACGTTCCGGGTGCATCGAGTGGCATGATTGTGATTCCGACGCGTCGAAGAGTCCCAATCCCGCACAAAATGTCGTACGCCCTTGGTGCCGGCGCGATTTCGCGAGGCCTTGAGGGCGTTCCGCAGTACCCTGACCTTACGATCTGGTTCCTGGGTCTGCCACAGGCAAGGCCTCATGATCGCTTGAAACCCTACGAGGTGATCAGGCTTGAGCACTGCTTCGTCTGCCGCGAGCCGTTTCGATGGGAATGGACCATCATTGTTCGTCCCGTGCCTCGTCCCTTGAAGCCACGCATCGGCGAGAAGATTCTTCAACAAGCGTTACCGTTGATGCGTGCGCGCCTGGAGGCGGCACCTGCCCAATCGCGGCGTGACGGTAGCTACACCCTCGAGTTCCTGTTCGATGAGTTGGTCCGCGAGGAGGTGGTCCGCGAGGAGGTAGCGTGAGTGGAATACCCAGCGAGGCGGCTGATCGCCCACCGCGCTGGCGAAACTTCCCATGCACGCGTGCTGGGCATCACCCGCTTGGCGTAACCTAAGAGACATGAGCACCACACGGCGTCACTTCATTCAGGCTTCTGGCGTGGCCTCGCTCGCCGCACAGGCGGCAGAGGGGCAGGACAAGAAGGTTTCCGCGAACGACAAGATCCAGATCGCACTGATCGGTACGGGCGGTATGGGCATGGGCGACACACGGTCGGCCCTCATGGTGCCGGGCGTCGAACTCGTGGCATGCTGCGACATCTATGATGGCCGCCTGCAACGTGCCAAGGAGATGTGGGGCTCGCACATCATGACCACCCGCGATCATCGCGAGGTCTTGCAGCGCAAGGATATCGACGCCGTCATCGTCGCCACACCGGACCACTGGCATTCGGCGATCACCATCGAAGCGTTGCAGGCGGGCAAGCACGTCTACTGCGAGAAGCCGATGGTGCACACCATCAACGAAGGCAAGCCCGTCATTGAGGCGCAGAAGAAATCGGGCAGGATGCTGCAGATCGGCAGCCAGTATGCGAGTTCGCTCGGCTTTCTGAAAGCCCGCGACCTTTTCCGGCAAGGTGCCATCGGCGAACTCAATCTCGTGGAGGCGTGGCTCGACCGGAACACGGCGCTCGGCGCCTGGCAGTATTCCATTCCGCCCGATGCCTCGCCGCGGACCGTGGACTGGGACCGTTTCCTCGGCAAAGCGCCGAAGCACGCCTTCGAACCGATTCGCCTGTTTCGCTGGCGCAACTACAACGACTACGGCACAGGACTTGCCGGCGACCTCTTCGTTCATCTGTTCACTGGCATTCACACAGTGACGAATTCGCTTGGGCCGACGCGCATCTTCTCGAGTGGCGGCTTGCGCTTCTGGAAAGATGGCCGCGACGCGCCCGATGTGATGCTCGCACTGGTCGATTATCCGAAGACCGAATCGCATCCCGAGTTCTCCTTGTCGTTGAAGGTCAACTTTGTCGCTGGCGCGGTGGGCGAGAGCTTCGGTGTGCGATTTGTCGGTAGCGAAGGCGTGATGTCGGCAACGATGACTTCGGTGACACTCACACGCACGCCGCGCGAAACGGAGCCGGGCTACACCATCAACACATTCGCGGAAGCGACGCAGAAGCAGTTTCTCAAGGAGTATTACGAGAAGTATCCGCGCACGAATCCCTCCGCGGATTCAATTCGCCCCGAACGTCAGGAGCGCTTCAATCCGCCGCCAAGCCACAATCCGCACCACGAACACCATCGCAACTTCTACGAGGCGATTCGTACGAACAAGCCGTTCTTCGAAGATGGCGTTTTCGGTTTCCGCACCGCGGGTCCGGCGCTACTGTGCAACACCAGTTACTTCGAGCGGCGCGTGTGCACGTGGGATCCGAAGAACATGACCGCGGTCTGACCGATGGCCAGGAAATTCAGCGTACTGGAGGGGTTGCGCACCGCACCCGCCTCTGAGCAGCAAGAGCTTGCGTCGCCCATCCGGGAGGATCGCTAGGCTATCTGCGGCTAGGACCAATTGAGTGGACCGAGCAGGACGCGGTTCCGTTCGAATAAGCGTGAGTAGCGACCACTGGTACGTCGGCTGCTTACCGCCTAACCCCGTCTGTGACCGATCTCGACAAACGTCAAGCTCCCGGGCGTGGCTGCATCAATCGCGGAAGCGATCGCGCCGATGTGCTCCTTCACCACGCCCCAATTGTTGGTGCTCAAGACCAACACCGCCATTCGGCGACCCGCTAAATTCTGTTGGTAGCTGAGCTCTTGATCCGCCGTGATGAACAGGTCGAAGCCCGCCTCTTCAGCCGCGGCCAAGAGTGCCCCATTCTTCAGGCCCGACCAACCTTGGAACCACGTAGTGACCACGGTGTGGCAGTTGTCAATCAGTAGCCGCAGTTTCTGGGGCGTACTCTCGTCCAGAATGATCCTCATGCCACGCTGGCCGGCTCCATCGGAGCCAGAGCGCTCTTGGCAGCAAAGTCCAACACGGCCTGCACTTGGTCTCGCGTAACGTGAAAGTTCTCAAGCACTTCCTCAATGGGAGAGCATTTGAGATTCTCGAAGATCGCCGAAACGGGCACTCGCGTGCCGCGGAAAACCCAGGCGCCGCTCACCTTTCCGGGAATCCTTTCAACAACAGGGCATTGCGACCAGTCCAAACTTGCCATCAGTAGCACCTTTTCCTCTAGAATACACTGGGCCGCTGCGAGTGCAACCCTCAACCCCATAGACAGGGCATCCCTGACGCTATAGTGGATTCTCAGCTCCCAAGGAGGTTCCTCGACAGCGTCCTTTACTCCTGGCTCGCGAGTGCGGCGCGCGCCGGTCCACCTCACCGCCAATCCACTCGCCCCGCGAGTATCATGAGGAGCATGCATGGCTCACTTCGCAGGCGCGAGTTGTTTCTGGCATCTCTTGCGGCGGGCATCCCGTCACCAGCTTCCGCGAGCGTTGCGCGCGAGAACAACAAAGCCGGCAGCCGCGACTGGCAATTGACGCGCGTCTGGCCCAACCAGGGCAAGTCGTTTCGCACCGGCCTCATCGAAGGTTACTGTGACCGGCAGAGCTATCAGGCCGGCGACATCGTGCGCGTGCATGTCAGCGTGAATCCGGCGCGCCGCTTCCAACTCGAGATCTTCCGCATGGGCTACTATCACGGGCTCGGCGCGCGCCTCATCCAAATGTATGGCCCGGTCGCAGGCAAGCCGCAGCCTGATCCTCCTGTCGCGGAACGCAGACTTCGCGAGTGCCGGTGGGAGCCCTCCGTCGAGTTCAAAGTGCCCGCGGACTGGACCAGCGGCGTGTATCTCGGAAGGCTGACCTGCATCGCGGAATCGAAGATCGAGCATGCCTGGCAAAGCTACGTGATCTTCATCGTTCGCGACGCACGCAAAGCGGACATTCTGTTTCAGGTGTCGGACAACACGTGGGCGGCTTACAACCGCTGGCCCGATGATTATTCGCTCTACACCGACCCGCGGCACTCATGGGCGCCGCGCGTCGCCGTCAGTTTCGACCGTCCCTACGGCAAATACGCGCAGATCTACGATCATCCGCTTTCCATCGGATCGGGAGAATTTCTGTTGTGGGAGTTTCCCTTGTGCTACTGGCTCGAAATGCACGGCTACGACGTCACCTACACAAGCAACGCCGACATGATCGATCCCGCGCAGTTCCTTCGCACGAAGGTATTCCTGAGCGTAGGGCACGATGAGTATTGGGATCCGCGCCAATACGAAGGCGCGCTTGCTTCCGTGAAAGCGGGCGTGACCCATCTCTACCTTTCCGGCAACGCGGTGTTCGGAGTCACACCGTATCAGCCATCAAGCGATGGGCGCGCGAACCGCATCCTCAGCCGCGAGGGCGTGTTTGGCGGCATGTATGGCAACTTCAGCGACTTCTTCAAAGAGCCATTCCCGACCGAAGGCCCCAAGGCGAACCGTCTGATAGGCGCACATAGTGTGTATCCCTTCAATGGCGGCGGCGATTGGATCTGCACACAGCCGAAGCACTGGATGTTCGAAAGCACGCAGATGAAGGCCGGCGACTCGATTCCCGGTCTTGTGGGTTGGGAGTTCCATGGCGACCCTGCCGATATCCCTGGTCTCGAAGTCGTCGCCGAAGGCGATGCGCTCAGTGGCGGACGAAGACCGTCGCATTGGACCGCGACGATTTATCCCGGCGATCGACAGAACTTCGTGTTCAATGCATCCACAATCTGGTGGGCGCAAGGACTATCGTCGCCGCCCGGCCACATCCTGCCGTGGTCGCATTGGGTGCGGCCTCACGGCCCTGATTTTCGTGTGCAGCGGATCACACAGAACCTCCTGCGGCGCGCCCTCCGAAGGCGCTGAGCGCGTGAGCACGCTGCCGTGCGAAGCAGCGCCCCAAAAAGGTCGCGGTATGGTATTCTCGGACCTTTCCAATGGGGGAACACAACCACATGAATCAGCCGCTCAATCCGGCCCACATCATGCAGACCGGACTTGGATTCTGGGCTTCGAAAACCTTGTTGAGCGCCATCGAAATGGGTGTTTTCACTGAGCTGTCAAGACATCCCGAAGACCTCAAGACCCTGCAAGGCAGGCTTGGATTGCACCCGCGAGGGGCGAGGGATTTTCTGGATACGTTGGTCGCACTGGGTTTCCTGCTCCGCACCGATGGAGTCTACCGGAACACTCCGGAGACGGATTTCTTTCTCGACAAGCACAAGCCTTCCTACATCGGAGGCATACTCGAGACCAAGCGCATGCTGATGGCAAAGGCCTATGCAGCGCTGCCCGAAGGTGGATCGTCTGTGGTGTTTGAGGCGATCATTGATGACGACCGGTCGGCGAATGCGTTTGGACTGATGATGAGCCTCAACATGTTGATCGAAACGCCGGGAGGATTCGACTACACGGGCGCCGATTGCCAGCAGTGGATGCGCGAAGCAGGATTTCGCGAGACACGCGTGGAGCACCTGACCGGGCCAGACTCGATGGTGGTGGGAGTGAAGTAGTTCGTCGCGCCTCGAAAGGACGTGGCAATGGGAGATGTCGAGGAGATCGCGGAACTCAAGCAGGCAATCGACACCAATGACGTGCTGCGCGTTCAGGCGCTGATGACGCGCAATCCGGCGCTGCATCGCGCTCCGCTCGGCTACGGCAAGGACGGGCCACTGACATGGGTCGCCGAATGCCGCGTGCCCTGGGAACCTCCGCGTGCCGAGAGGCTCGCCATGGCGGAGTGGATGATCGCACATGGGTCCGACGTGCACCAGGGCGGCGACGGCCCCTTGATGCGAGCGGCGCTGAATGGCGATCGCATCCCGATGATGGAACTGCTCGTGGCTCACGGTGCGGATGTGAACGCACGATGGCACGGGCACTTCCCGATCGTCTTTGCACCCTGTGAGTCGTGCGATCCGGACGCGCTTCGATGGCTCCTCGACCACGGCGCCAATCCCAATTGCCGCGACCCACGGCATAGCGCCGACGGTCAGCCGTTTCCGGGCACCGCCCTCGACTACTTGGTCGCCTCGTATGCGCGGTCGGCACAACGCCTGAGCGCGTGCATCGACGTCCTGCTCGCGGCCGGTGGCGAGACCAAGTACGACGCACCGCCCGTGCTCGATGTGCTCCGCGGTAGCGCCACCCGTGTGATGGATCATGTCGAGTCCGACCCGGAGCTTCTGAACAGGCGGTTCCATGAACTCGATTTCGGGATGACGGGAGGGCGGCGCCTCACGCTGCGGGGTGGAACATTGCTGCACGTGGCTGTGGAGTATGGACAGATTGCAGTCGCGATGGCGCTCCTCGATCGAGGGGCCGACGTCAATGCGCGTGCAACCGTGGACGAGTCCGGCGTCGGCGGGCAAACACCGATCTTCCATGCGGTATCGCAGTTTGACGATGAGGGCTTCGAGGCGGCGCAACTTCTGATCGAGCGCGGCGCCGAACTCACCTTGCGTGTGAAGCTGCCCGGCGACTACGAGCGCCCCGGAGAGACCGTCGAGTGCACGCCCCTCGGATACGCGCTGCGGTTCGGCGGATCGAGCGACCGGCGCACCGTAGCTCTGCTGCGGCAGCACGGAGCGATCGAATAGCCGACACGCGGCGCCGCCAGTTTGCCGCTTCACAACTCAGCCCAGCTTGAACTGCTT